>NZ_MVBK01000046.1:66513-78737 GCF_002000365.1 Thioalkalivibrio denitrificans
GTGAGATATGCGGGCTAGTGCTGAAGCCGGCGGTATTTCATGCGGTGCGGGGTGTCCGCGTCGCTGCCCAGGCGCTTGTGGCGCTCGGCCTCGTACTCCGTGTAGTTGCCGTCGAAGAACACCACGTTGCCGTCGTCCTCGAACGCCAGGATGTGGGTGGCAATCCGGTCCAGGAACCAGCGGTCATGGGAGATCACCGCCGCGGAGCCGGGGAAGTCCAGCAGGGCCTCCTCCAGCGCGCGCAGGGTTTCCACGTCCAGGTCGTTGGTGGGCTCGTCCAGCAGCAGCAGGTTGCCGCCGCTTTGCAGGAGCTTGGCCAGGTGTACCCGGTTGCGTTCCCCACCGGACAATTCCTTCATCAGCTTCTGCTGGTCGGAGCCCTTGAAGTTGAAGCGGCCCACGTAGGCGCGTGAGGGCATCTGGTAGTTCCCCACCTGGATGATGTCCTGGCCGTTGGAAATCTCCTCCCAGACAGATTTTTCGTCGGCGAGGGCATCGCGGCTCTGGTCCACGTAGGCGACCTGCACCGTCTCGCCGATTCGGATCTCTCCCTTGTCGGGCTGCTCCTGGCCGATGATCATGCGGAACAGCGTGGACTTGCCGGCGCCGTTGGGCCCGATGATGCCCAGGATGCCGCCGCGCGGGATGGAGCAGGACAGATCCTCGTAGAGGATGCGGTCCCCGTAGGACTTGGTGATGCCTTCGACCTCCACCACCACGTCGCCCAGGCGCGGGCCGGGCGGGATGTAGATCTCCTTGGTCTCGCTGCGCTTCTGGTAGTCGGGCGAGGACAGCTCCTCGAAGCGCTTCAGACGCGCCTTGCTCTTGGTGCCGCGGCCCTTGGGGTTGGAGCGCACCCACTCCAGTTCCGCCTCCATGGTCTTGCGACGGGCGCTTTCCTGTTTCTCCTCCATCTCCAGGCGCTTTTCCTTCTGCTCCAGCCACGAGGAGTAGTTGCCCTGCCAGGGAATGCCGTGGCCGCGGTCCAGTTCCAGGATCCAGCCTGCCACGTTGTCCAGGAAGTAGCGGTCATGGGTCACGGCCACCACGGTGCCGGGGAATTCCTGCAGGAAGCGCTCCAGCCAGGCCACGGACTCGGCATCCAGGTGGTTGGTGGGCTCGTCCAGGATCAGCATGTCGGGGTTGGACAGCAGCAGCTTGCACAGGGCCACGCGGCGGCGTTCACCCCCCGACAGTTTCGTGACGTCGGCATCCCACGGGGGCAGGCGCAGGGCGTCGGCGGCCACCTCCAGCTTGCGTTCCAGATCCCAGGCCCCGGCAGCGTCGATCTTGTCCTGTAACTCCGCCTGTTCGGCCAGCAGCGCATCGAAATCGGCGTCCGGGTCTGCGAAGGCCTCGGCGATGGCGTTGAAGCGATCCACCAGGGCCTTGGTCTCACTGACCCCGTCCTCCACGTTGCAGCGCACGTTCTTGGACGGATCCAGCTGGGGTTCCTGGGGCAGGAAGCCGATGCGAATGCCCGGCTGTGGGCGGGCCTCGCCCACGTGCTCCTTGTCCACGCCGGCCATGATACGCAGCAGGGTGGACTTGCCGGATCCGTTGTAACCCAGGACGCCGATCTTGGCGCCCGGGAAGAAATTGAGGGAGATATCCTTGAGGATCTCCTTTTTCGGCGGGACGACCTTGCCCACGCCGCTCATGGTGTAGATATATTGAGCCATGGATAACCTGGTTCGTGAATGGGGAACGTTTACGCGTCTGGAGACTCGTAAAACGGGTGGGCATTATCAGGCAAAGGGCCCGATGCTTTCCAGTTGCCTTGCTCCCGGGCCAAGAATCAAGAACAACACGCGCGTACGGAGGACATGATGCTGAAGAATCACAGGCAGTTGCTTGGGCGTTTCTTTCTGACACTCGCGGTGATCGTGCTGGCAGCCGTAACCGGGCTGCAGGCGGCGGAGCGGGTGGAGTTGCAACGGGATGGCCTGACGCACGTGGCGCATCTTGAGATGGCGCCCGGCCGGTCCATGGATGACGGGGTGATCCTCATGCTCCACGGCACCATGGCCCACGGACGGATGGAGATCATGGAAACCCTGCAGGGCCTGCTGGCCGAGCGGGGCTACAACAGCCTGTCCATCAACCTGAGCCTGGGCATCGATGCCCGCGAGGGGATGATGGACTGCGCCGCAGACCATGTGCATCGCCACGAGGACGCCCTGGCCGAACTAAACGCCTGGATGGGCTGGCTCAGGGACCAGGGCGCCGGCCGGGTGGCCCTCCTGGCCCATTCCCGCGGCGGTGCCCAGATGGCCTGGTATGTGGCTGAATACGCCCCTGAAGGGGTGGAGAAGATGGTGCTGGTGGCGCCGGCCACCCATGACCATGCCCAGATCGCGCGCGCGTACGAGTCCAATTACGGTGTGCCGCTCTCCGGGGTCCATGGCGAGGCGGAGCGGCTTCTCAACGAGGGCCGACCGGATACCCTGATCGAGGACATCGGCTTCCTCTACTGTCCGGATGCCCGGGCGAGCGCGGCGGCAGTCGCGTCGTACTACGCCGACAACCCGAACTTCGACACTCCCACCCTCTTGTCAAAGGTGGATCTGGAGGTTCTGGTGATCGCCGGCAGCGAGGACACCACCGTGGCCGATCTGCCCGAACGCATGGAACCCCTGAAAGGAAAGGCCCATATCCATTACGACGTGGTGGACGGCGCGGACCATTTCTTCCGGGATTTCTTTGCCGACGACGCGGCCGATCTGGCCGCCGACTTTATCGGCTGGTGATTTCCGGGGTGCCACGGACGGCCCCGGTTCAGCTGTCCGGCTCGACCCGGTACAGCCCGCCGTCGGCGCGGTCGTTGAGCAGATAGAGGTACCCGTCCGGGCCCTCGCGGACATCGCGGATGCGCCCGATCGTGCCGTGGAAGAGCTCCTCCATGTGCACCACTTCCTGATCCTCTATGCGAATGCGCATGACCCGCTCCGCGCGCAGGCCGCCGGCCAGCAGGTTGCCCTGCCATGCCGGGAAGCGCTCGCTGGTCACCACCGCCAGACCGGAGGGGGCGAGGGTGGGCAGGAACTCGAACACCGGGTCTTCCATGCCCTCCTTGTGTCGCGCCCTGGCGTCAGGGAAGTCTTCCTCGGTGCGGTAATCCCGGCCCAGCGTGGCCACCGGCCAGCCGTAGTTCCTGCCCGGCAGGATCAGATTGAGTTCGTCGCCGCCACGGGGTCCGTGTTCGGTCACCCAGATGTCGCCGGTATCGGGGTGGCGCACGATGCCCTGAATGTTGCGGTGGCCGTAGGAGTAGATCTCCGGGGCGTAGCGATCATCACCGACAAAGGGATTGTCCTCCGGCACGCTGCCGTCTTCGTTCAGCCGCACCAGGGAGCCCGAGTGATCGAGCGGATCCTGGGCGCGCATGGGTTCCGCGCCGCGATCGCCAATGCTCATAAGCAGGGTCCCGTCATCCAGGAACAGGATGCGCGAGCCGTAATGCCGCCCCGGTGAGGTCACCGTGTTGGACTCGAACAGCACCTCCAGATCGGTGAGGCGTTCGCCGTCCAGACGGGCACGCGCCAGGGCCGGCACCGTGCCCGAGGAGTCACCCTTGGCGTAGGTCATGTAGATCCAGCCGTTGGCCTCGTAATCCGGGTGGACCACCAGGTCGAGCATGCCGCCCTGATTCTGCACATGGACATCGGGTGTGCCCGCCAGCCGGGTCTTGCTGTCGTTGTCCACCAGGTAGATAGGGCCCTCGCGGCTGGTGACCAGTTTGCGTCCGTCTGGCAGAAAACCCACGGCCCAGGGATGGGCGATGCCTTCCGCCACCGGCACGATCTGGCCCTGCTGATATTCACTTCCGAATGTCTCCCAGGCCGCAGCGGGAAGCGATACCGCGAGACACAGGATCGTGAGCAGGAAGAACCGCGAGGTCGGACGGCCTTTCTTGCAATGGGGTTGCATGGGGGTCACCTCCGGGGCGGATGTCAGCGGATGATGCAGGCGGGGCCGGCTGCTCTGCCGGATGGGCGGGGCGCGGATGGCCGCGCAACGGGCTGGTCCCGCAGGCTGCGCTGAGCGCGCATCCGGCAAGATCCCACCTGGATTGTGGCACTCCATCCTACCAGCAGGTTCCGTCCGGCAGAACCGCATCGGATCTGCGAAGCAGGGGACCCGTACGGTTGCCGGCGCGCCCGGCGGCGCGCTAGAATGCGGCCTACAACGCAGGCGCGTAGCTCAGCTGGTTAGAGCACCACCTTGACATGGTGGGGGTCGTTGGTTCGAGTCCAATCGCGCCTACCAGGACTGCAGTACGGGCTGCAAGCCACAGTCTCCCGGCCAATGCCGGCACGGCTGCTGTGCTTGCAGCCTTTCTTTAGAAAACCGACAACGCGCACGACCCTTCGTACCGGCCGGCGCAGGAGACAGACATGCCCCTCATTACCCTCCCCGACGGAAGTGAACGCCGCTTCGACGGACCCGTGACCGTGCACGACGTGGCCGCGGACATCGGCCCGGGACTGGCCAAGGCCGCGCTGGCGGGCCGCGTGGACGGCCGTCTCGTGGACACCAGCCACCGCATTGAGGACGACGCCGAGGTGGCCATCGTCACCGATCGCGATCCGGAAGGCCTGGAAATCATCCGTCACTCCACCGCCCACCTGCTGGCGCAGGCCGTGAAGGACCTGTTTCCCTCCGCCCAGGTGACCATCGGTCCGGTGATCGACGGGGGTTTCTACTATGACTTCGCCTTCGAGCGGCCCTTCCACCCGGAGGACCTGGAGAAGATCGAGGCGCGCATGAAGGAACTGGCGAAGAAGGATCTGCCGGTGTCGCGCTCGGTGATGGATCGGGACGAGGCGGTGGACTTCTTCCGCGACCAGGGTGAGGAGTACAAGGCACAGATCATTGCCGACATTCCGGCGGGGGAGACCATCTCCCTTTACAGCCAGGGAGACTTCATCGATCTCTGCCGCGGTCCCCACGTGCCCAGCACCGGCAAGCTCAAGGCCTTCAAGCTGACCAAGGTGGCGGGCGCCTACTGGCGGGGGGATTCCAACAACGAGATGCTCCAGCGCATCTACGGCACGGCCTGGCCCAGCAAGCAGCAGCTGGAGGAATACCTGCACCGGCTGGCCGAGGCCGAGCGCCGCGACCACCGCCGCATCGGTACGGAACTGAACCTGTTCTCCATCCAGGACGATGCCGGCGGCGGTCTGGTGTTCTGGCACCCCAGGGGCGCGCGCATCCGGCGGGTGATCGAGGATTTCTGGTTCGACATGCACGAGCGTGCCGGCTACCAGTTCCTCTACACGCCGCATATCGCCAATCTGGATCTCTGGAAGACCTCCGGTCACGCGGACTTCTACTCGGAGTCCATGTACGAGCCCATGGAGGACGACACCCAGGCGTTCCAGCTCAAGCCCATGAACTGCCCGTTCCACGTGCTGGTGTACAAGGACCGGCTGCATTCCTACCGGGACCTGCCGCTGCGCTGGGCGGAGATGGGCACGGTGTACCGACGTGAGATGTCCGGGGCCCTGCACGGGCTGATGCGGGTCCGTGGCTTCACCCAGGACGACGCCCACATCTTCTGCCGCGAGGACCAGATCGAGGCCGAGATCCTGCGCATCCTGGACCTCACCCTGGAGGTGCTCCAGGCCTTCGGCTTCGACGAGTACGAGGTGAACCTGTCCACCCGGCCCGACAAGGCCGTGGGCTCCGAGGAGATCTGGGACCACGCCACCGCTGCGCTGCGGGCGGCCCTGGAGAAGAAGGGGCTGGCGTTTTCGGTGGACGAGGGCGGCGGCGCCTTCTACGGCCCCAAGATCGACATCAAGATCCGCGATGCCATCGGGCGCGAGTGGCAGTGCTCCACGGTGCAGCTGGATTTCAACCTGCCGGAGCGCTTCGGCATGGAATACGTCGCCGAGGACAACAGCCGGCGGCGGCCCATCATGATCCACCGGGCCCTGCTGGGTTCGGTGGAGCGCTTCTTCGGCGTGCTCATCGAGCATTACGCCGGGGCCTTCCCCCTGTGGCTGGCCCCCGTGCAGGTTCAGGTGCTCACCATCACGGATCGACAGGACGAATATGCCCGTGAGGTGGCCGATTCCCTTAGAAAACGGGGCCTCCGAGTGGAAACGGACTTGAGAAACGAGAAAATTGGCTTTAAAATTCGGGAGCATACGCTACAACGCGTCCCCTATCTGCTGGTCCTTGGTGACCGGGAGATGGAGACGAAAACCGTGGCCGTGCGCACGCGTGCCGGAAAGGACCTGGGTTCCATGGATCTGGACCAGTTGACCCAGCGTCTTTCCGGGGAGATCGCGAGCCGCGGCCGCTCTCATTTGGAGGATTAACGTATCAGCGCTGGAAAAGAGACTCGCCTCAACGAACAGATCACCAGCCCCAATGTCCGTCTCATCGACGTGGACGGGGAGAACGCGGGGGTCGTGTCCATCGACGAGGCACTGCGAATCGCCGAGGAGGCCGAACTGGACCTGGTCGAGATTTCGCCCAACGCGGACCCGCCGGTCTGCCGGGTGATGGACTACGGCAAGTTCAAGTTCGAACAGAGCAAGAAGGCCCAGCAGGCGAGGAAGAACCAGAAGCAGATACAGATCAAGGAAGTGAAGTTCCGGCCCGGGACGGACGAAGGCGATTACCAGGTCAAGCTTCGCAACCTGAACCGGTTCATCAATGATGGGGACAAGGCCAAGGTCACCATCCGCTTCCGGGGGCGCGAGATGCGCCACCAGGAACTGGGCGCCAAGTTGCTGGATCGCATCGAGGCGGACCTGAGCGAGATCGCCACCGTCGAGCAGCGTCCCAAGATGGAGGGGCGCCAGATGGTGATGGTGTTCACGCCAAAGAAGTAGCGAACCATATACGGCCCACGATCGGCGCCAGGGCGGCCGACGCGGGATTACAGCGACCAGGGGCGGCATCACTGTCCGGCCCCTTGATTTGGAGAGCAAACATGCCCAAGCAGAAGACCAACCGGGGCGCCGCCAAGCGGTTCAAGCCCACCGGTTCGGGCGGGTTCAAGCGGGCCCAGTCCCACCGCCGGCACATCCTGACCAAGAAGAGCACCAAGCGTAAGCGCCACCTGCGCTCGACCGGCATGATTGCCGAGAGCGACAAGGCCGCTGTGCGCCAGATGCTCCCGCATTCCTAAGGAGAGCCGACCATGTCACGAGTCAAGAGAGGCGTCACCGCCCACGCCCGCCACAAGAAGGTCCTGAAGAAGGCCAAGGGCTACTATGGCGCGCGCAAGAACGTCTACCGCGTGGCTGTGCAGGCCGTCACCAAGGCCGGCCAGTACGCCTACCGCGACCGGCGTCAGCGCAAGCGCCAGTTCCGTGCCCTGTGGATTGCCCGGATCAACGCCGGGGCCCGGCAGTTCGGGCTGTCCTACAGCCGCATGATGGACGGCCTGAACAAGGCCAACGTGGACATCGACCGCAAGGTCCTGGCCGATCTGGCGGTGCACGACATCAACGCGTTCGGGCAGATTGCCGAAAAGGCCAAGGCTGCCCTGGGAGCCTGTCGGACTTAGGCTGCTCCTACTGCGCCGGTGGGAGTGCGGCTCGCTACGGGCACCTAAGTACGACAGGCTCCTGACGGCGTAACGTCCGCTCGCGCGTTAGCCGGCCCCAACGGGTGCCGGCGGACGCACGGAAGAGGGGGAAAGGCCTGGCCTTTCCCCCTTTTTGTTTCAACCCAAGGGAGAACCCGGCGTGGAAGAACTGCGCAAGCTGGTCAGCGAGGCCGTGGGGGCCATCGATGCGGCCACCGACACCCAGGTCCTGGACGCGCTGCGGGTGCGTTACCTCGGCAAGAAGGGGGTGCTGACCGAACAACTCAAGGGGCTCGGCAAACTTCCGCCCGAGGAGCGGCCCGCCGCCGGCCAGGCCATCAATCAGGCGAAACAGGCCGTCAGCGACGCGATCACCGCCCGCCAGGCCGCTTTGGAGGCCGAGGAGCGAGCCGCCAGTCTGGCGGCAGGGTCCGTGGATGTGACCCTGCCCGGGCGGCGCCAGGCCCTGGGTGGCCTCCATCCGGTGACGCGCACCGTCGAGCGCATCATCGATCTGCTTGGGCAACTGGGTTTCCGGGTCGCCGAAGGGCCCGAGGTCGAGGACGACTACCACAACTTCGAGGCGCTCAACATCCCGGCGCACCATCCCGCCCGGGCGATGCACGATACCTTTTATCTGCGGGATTCGGAGCATCTCCTGTTGCGCACCCACACGTCGCCGGTGCAGGTGCGGGTGATGGAATCGGGCAAGCCGCCGTTTCGCGTCATTGCCCCCGGGCGCGTCTACCGATGCGACTCGGATCTCACCCACAGCCCCATGTTCCACCAGGTGGAGGGGCTGCTGGTGGACGAGGATGTCACCTTCGCCCACCTGCGCGGCGTGCTGGATGCCTTCCTGCAGGCCTTCTTCGAGCAGGAGGACCTCAAGACCCGTTTCCGTCCGTCCTATTTTCCCTTCACCGAGCCCTCGGCCGAGGTGGACATCCGTTGCGTGCACTGCGGGGGCGAGGGCTGCCGGGTGTGCAGTCACACCGGCTGGCTGGAGGTGATGGGCTGCGGCATGGTGCACCCCAACGTCTTCGCCCACGTCGGCATCGACAGCGAACGCTACACCGGTTTCGCCTTCGGCCTGGGCGTGGAGCGCATGGCCATGCTGCGCTACGGGGTCAATGACCTGCGACTGTTCTTCGAGAACGACGTGCGGTTTCTGCGACAGTTTTCTTGAAAGGATTGAATGGACAGGATTGACAGGATTGACAGGATTGAATGGACAGGATGAACAGGATTTCTCAGGATTAACAGGATTGTTTAAATATATTTTAAAAAATATTGATTTTATTATTATTTCATATCCTGTAAATCCTGAAAAATCCTGTCAATCCTGTCCATTAAGTTTTCCATGAACGAGCGACAAGCATGAGAATCAGCAATCAGTGGCTTCTGGAGTGGGTGAACCACGGGCTGTCGCCCGAGGAACTGGGGCACCGGCTCACCATGGCGGGGCTGGAACTGGACGCGCTGGAACCGGCGGCGCCGGCGTTCTCGGGCGTGGTGGTCGGGAAGGTGCTGGAGGTGGCGCCGCATCCGGATGCCGACAAGCTGAGCGTGTGCCAGGTGGATGACGGGTCCGGTGGCCCGGTGCGTGTGGTGTGCGGGGCACCCAACGTGACCGAGGGCATGCACGTGCCCTTTGCCCGCGTGGGTGCGGTGCTGCCGGGCGATTTCCGGATCAGGAAGGCCAGGCTGCGGGGCGTGGAGTCCTCCGGCATGCTGTGTTCGGCAAAGGAACTGGGTCTGGCCGAGGCCAGCGAGGGCCTCATGCAGCTGCCCGGGGACCTGGCGGTCGGCACCGATGTGCGGGAGGCCCTGGGCCTGGACGACACGATTCTCGAGGTGGATCTCACGCCCAATCGGGCCGATTGCCTGAGCATGGCCGGTGTCGCCCGGGAGGTGGCCACATTGACCGGGCAGGCCTTGCGAACCCTCGAACTCCCGCCGGTCAGCGCTCAGGTGGACGACCGTTTTGCCGTGGACATACAGGCGCCCGATGACTGTCCCGTCTACGCGGGCCGCGTCGTGCGCGGCGTGAATGCCGCCGCCGAAACCCCGCTGTGGATGCGGGAACGGTTACGCCGGGCCGGTCTCAGGAGTCTCGGTCCCCTGGTGGACGTCACCAACTACGTCATGCTCGAACTGGGCCAGCCCATGCACGCGTTCGATCTGGCGCGGCTGAGCGGCGGCATCGAAGTTCGTCGCGCCCGGGAAGGTGAACGCCTGGTACTGCTGGATGGACAGGAGATCGGGCTGGAAGACGAGGATCTGGTGATCGCCGACCGGGAGAAGGTGCTGGCGTTGGCCGGCATCATGGGCGGGGAGGCCAGTGGCGTGGGCGAGACGACCCGCGACGTATTCCTCGAAAGCGCCCACTTTTCTCCCATGGCCATCGCCGGGCGCGCACGCCGGCACGGCCTGCACACGGATTCCTCACATCGATTCGAACGGGGTGTGGATCCGGACCTGCCCACGCGCGCCCTGCAGCGGGCGACGGCGCTGCTTTGCGGGATCGCGGGCGGGCAGGCCGGTCCGGTGGTACAGGCGACGGGCACGCTCGTGCCGGAGCCGGAACCCGTCGTCCTGCGTGCCGCCCGGATCGAGCGGGTCCTGGGTGCGCCGGTCGATCCCGCGCAGGTGACTCGCATCCTGAGCGATCTGGGTTGCCGGGTGGAGCCCATGGCGGGCGTCTGGCGGGTCACGCCGCCCGGGTTCCGTTTCGATCTGGCCATCGAGGCGGATTTCATCGAGGAAGTGGCCCGGGTGCATGGCTACGAAGCTTTGCCCGCGGTTGTGCCTTCCCTCAGTCCGGACCTGGTCCGCCTGGACGAATCACGGGTGCCGCTGGGGCGGGTGCGTGATCTGATGGCGGATCTCGGATATCAGGAGGCGATCACCTACAGTTTCGTGGATCCCGAGTGGGAGGCCGCGTTCAATCCGGAGGGCGCGCCGCTCGAGCTGGCCAATCCCATCTCGTCGGAGTTGGCCGTGATGCGCACGGGGCTCTGGCCGGGGCTGGTCAAGGCCCTCAGGCACAATCTCAATCGACAGCAGGAACGCGTGCGGCTATTCGAAATCGGCTTGAGGTTTAATGCGCAAGCTAATGACCTGAAACAGGAATCTGTACTTTCAGCGGTCGCGTGCGGTGCCGTTCGCCCGGATCAGTGGGGCGAGCCGACGCGTCCGATGGACTTCTTCGACCTGAAGGGGGATCTGGAGAGCCTGCTGTCCCTGAGCCATGCGAGTCCCGTCTTCGAGGCTGCCGTTCATCCGGCCCTCCACCCCGGTCGGTCGGCCCGGGTGATGATCGACGGAAGGCCCTGTGGCTGGATCGGGACGCTGCATCCGGAACTGGCGGCGCGCCTGGACCTCACACAGGAAGCCTGCGTCATGGAGCTGGAGCTGGATGCCATGACGCGTACAATGGTGCCAAAATACCGTGAACAGTCGCGATTTCCTGCGATCAGGCGAGATCTCGCCATTGTCGTGGATGCCGCGTGTCCGGTACAGCAGGTGCTTGACAGCATCCGTTCCCTGGAGATACCGGCGCTCCGGGAACTGATTGTATTTGACGTATATACGGGCAAAGGCGTACCCGATGGTCGAAAAAGTCTCGCTTTGGGATTGATTTTACAGGAGTTGTCACGCACTCTTACGGACGAGGAAGTGGATGAAGTGATGAAGGGAATCGTTGAACAACTGAAACAGGATGTCGGGGCTACCTTAAGGGCATAAAGCATGGCGCTCACCAAAGCAGAAATGGCCGAGCGACTCTTTGAAGAGTTGGGGCTGAACAAGCGCGAAGCCAAGGAACTGGTGGAGATGTTCTTCGAGGAGGTTCGAAGCGCGTTGGAGAATGGGGATCAGGTGAAGTTGTCCGGGTTCGGCAACTTCACCCTGCGCGATAAAAACCAGCGGCCAGGCCGCAATCCAAAGACCGGAGAGGAAATACCCATCTCGGCTCGCCGGGTGGTGACCTTCCGTCCGGGACAAAAACTCAAGGCGCGGGTCGAAGCTTATGTTGGAAGCGGGGAATAACAGCGAACTGCCGGCGATACCTGGCAAGCGGTATTTCACAATCGGGGAGGTCAGCGAGCTGTGCGGGGTCAAGCCCCACGTGCTGCGCTACTGGGAGCAGGAATTCCCTTCCCTGAAGCCAGTCAAGCGACGCGGCAACCGACGCTATTACCAGCGTCATGACGTGATCCTGATCCGCCAGATCCGGAGCCTGCTCTACGAGCAGGGCTACACCATCGGCGGCGCGCGGCAGAAACTGGCCGGGCAGGATGCCCGCGAGGACACCAGCCAGAGCCAGCAGATCATCCGCCAGATGCGCCTGGAACTGGAAGAGATCCTGCAACTTCTAAAGCGGTAGGAGCCCGGCCCTCCGGGCGAACGGTCGTGGGAACACCTGGCTCTGAAGGCGTTCGCCCGGAGGGCCGGGCTCCTACGGACGCCTGCTTTTCTTCCGCGAGGCGATCGGCTATGCTTCGCAACCCTCGGGGCGTAGCGCAGCCTGGTAGCGCACCTGCATGGGGTGCAGGTGGTCGGAGGTTCAAATCCTCTCGCCCCGACCAAACTCCATCTCCGAAAAGGCCCCCGAGTGGGGCCTTTTTCGTGCATTCTTCGCGGCTTTGAGACATGCGGGCTAGCCCCAATATTT
>NZ_MVBK01000047.1 GCF_002000365.1 Thioalkalivibrio denitrificans
CATTTCCCGGAGTAGCGCGGGACGGCACGTCCGGCATGGCATTATGAATAGTCTTCAATCTCTCCGCAGATGCAATTCCTGCATCAATGGCCAGTGACCGATCATATTCGGACACTGTTATTATGCGCTCTGCGAGCGGCGCTACCGCTCGCTCCAGAAATCGGAACAAGCGAGCCTTACGAGGCGAGACTCCCTCGGTAAAAGACCATCCGTGGGCAGTGAACAAGACAGGCACATTCAACCCAATTGAGGCGAGCCGACCCACAAGTCCGGCTTTTGCCGAATGAAGTGTAATGAGACTCGGATGCTCTCGCCGGAAAATCCGCCGCAGCTCTGCCACCGCGAGCGCATCCCTGGCCAGATGAATGGGCCGACTGAGATACTCACTCACAATATAAGGCACTTTCCGTTCTTCCAAGGCATCGCAGAAAGGGCCCTCTCCACCCACGACCACAGTCGCGTTGTGCCCTTGTTCATGGAGCCACGCAGCCATGTCCCGAACATGAATATGCGCCCCACCAAGCGTATCCGATCGAGTAATGCAATAGAGCAACTTCACAAGTACGCCTTCAAGTTAGAATGGGAAACAGGTATGCGCAGCTAATCGGTACCTGGGACACCGTCTTCCGCCCAGGCCTCGCAAGTAAGGCCACTCTCCAACCGAAGCCAGAGTCGGATCGTCGCAAATTTAGCGAACCCCGGGCAGCCTGGCACGCGCTAACCACCACCTACAACCTGCTGGTGCCGATAACGCCGCGCGATCTTCAGAAAAGACCGGGGAAACAAGGTTAGCACCGCAATGCTGAACGCGAGCTTGTACCGATGACACAGAATCGAGAGGCGTTTTATTGCCGTTGCACCAGTGCGGTCACCATTCAAACAAAACCCAGCCGCGGTGAAGAAGGCGATGCTGTCAAAAAGCCTTCGAATGCCGCGCTGCTGTTGTGGCGAGCCCGCCTGTTGCTGCATAAGTGCACAAAGATGCTGAAGAGATCCGGGGGGCTCGGTTTCCACAATCCCCTCCGCCCGATTCACCGCCTGCTGGTTATAGATGGCTGTGAAAACCGCCGCATGCGCCACTGGATAATTCAGCGCAAGATTGACCCAGACGATGATATCTTCACCGCGACGGACACCTTGCGGAAAGCCGCCAACAGAGTCGAGCGCATCGCGCCTGACAATCGCAGCCGATGAATTCACTAAAGAAAGCCCCTGCGCATAAGAGGAAAAAAAATCAGGAACAATGCCCTCCCAGCCGTTTGGAAATGTCGAGCGCGGGCGAAAGGTCCGGTTTTCGCGCTCAATCAGATGGGCCGTGGTCAATAGTGCAGCCGAGGGATATTCCGTCACGAGATGCCACGCCACTTGAAGATGATTCGGCAACCATCGATCATCTGCGTCGAGAAATGCCACATAGTCGCCGCTGGCATGCGTTACCCCAGTGTTACGAGCGACGCTCACGCCCTGGTTGGACTGACTAACCAAACGAACGCCACGGTCCGCGTAAGTGCTCACGATTGCCGGACCGTCATCCGTTGATCCATCATCGACAACAATGATTTCCAGCGGGCAGTGCGTCTGCTTCAATACACTGTCCAGGGTCTCACGGATATGTGGCCCTTTATTGTAGAGAGGTATTACTACTGAAAACATGCGCTATCTTCGGACTTGCAAACGGCGCCAGTTCTTCAGCATGCGCAGAAACAAGAGCAGGGTTTGCCCCAGGAGCGAGTGGCCTGTTGCGACTTGTGCTCGATAGCCTTCGAGCAGGCAGCCGAGAACGTCTTGACCACTTGCACCATTTTGGCTCTCAAAGCGGCCCGCCACGAACTCGTGATAGCTAACGGTGGCACCTGATCTAATCGCGCGGAGGATAAATAACTGATCTGCAGCGACAGGAAGTTGCCTGTCATAGTAACCATGTACCTGATGTAAAGTCCGACGTGTTGCAAGACCGACAGCGTGACTGCTTACATATGCAAACGGTCCATATAGCCATGACCACCGGAGCACCCTTGGTCCCCGCACCCCCCTACCCGACCGGATGCGCGAGGTAACGAAATCCGTACCCGCCTGAGAAATGGCCTTCTTGTAATTGGATACGGCGTCTTGAAAAAAGATATCGTCCGCACCGGCCACGAGGTAGTACTCCCCCGTAGCCTTACGAACCGCACGATTCAGCGCATCATAAATGCCAAAATCCGGCCTTGAGTCCACAACAACGCATGCGAGAGATGAGCTGGCTTCCGCCAACAAATCAAGTGTTTCATCTGTCGACCCACCGTCCGCCACCACCCACTCGAAATCCGGGTCCGTCTGGCTTAGAAGGGATTCGATCAGCTGCGGTAAGACACTCGCTGCGTTGTAAGTGGCTGTCACTATGCTCAGCGTAGGCATATGCGATCTGGAGTTCAGTTTTACTTGCTCAGTGGGCCGCAATGAGAACGGTACCAGGCATACGTTTGTGAAAGCCCATCTGACAGACTCACACACGCCTGCCAACCGAGTTTCTTTATACGCTCCACGTTAAGCAACTTCCTCGGCGCTCCGTCCGGGCGGCTGGCATCAAACCGCAGACGCCCCCGGAACCCAGTCACACTCGCAATCGTCTCCGCCAGTTCTCGGATGGTGCAGTCCCTCCCCGTCCCCACATTGATATGCGAGCACATGGCCGTGGTGTGGGACTCATAGGTCTCTCTGGGCAATTCCATCACGTGCACGCTGGCCGCTGCCATGTCATCGACATGCAAGAACTCCCGGCGTGGCACGCCGCTGCCCCAGATCAACACTTCGCCGTCGCCGCGCTCCTGCGCCTCATGAAAGCGGCGGATCAGTGCCGGGATCACGTGGCTGTTCTCGGGGTGGAAGTTGTCGTAGGGGCCGTAGAGGTTAGTGGGCATCACGCTGCGATAGTCGGTGCCATGCTGGCGATTGTAACTCTCGCACAGCTTGATGCCGGCGATCTTGGCGATGGCATAGGGCTCGTTTGTCGGTTCCAGCGGGCCGGTGAGCAACATCTCCTCGGCCATGGGCTGCGGCGCGTCGCGCGGGTAGATGCACGACGAGCCGAGGAAGAGAAGCCTACGCACGCCGGCCTGGAAGGCGGCATGGATAACGTTGGCCTCGATCATCAGGTTGTCGTAAATGAAATCGGCCGGATAGGTGTTGTTGGCGTGGATGCCCCCCACCTTGGCCGCCGCCAGATAGACCTGGTCGATGGACTGCTCTCGGAAGAAATCGTGCACCGCCCGCTGATCAAGCAGATCGAGTTCATCCCGTCCCCGCGTGATAATCGCCTCATGGCCTAGCGCTTGCAGACGGCGCACGATGGCCCGCCCCACCATCCCGCGATGGCCGGCGACGAAGACCCGCGGTTGTTCAACCATGGTTGTTTTCCAATGGCAGCGGCAGTTCCAGCCCGTGGGCCTTCAAGAGCGCATTGCGGCGGGCCGCCTTCAGATCCTCTTCCACCATCTCCCGGCACATCTGCTCCAGAGTGATCTCAGGCTCCCAGCCCAGCCGCTCCCGAGCCTTCGTGGGATCGCCCAGCAGCGTCTCCACCTCGGTCGGACGGAAGTAGCGCGGGTCGACGCGGACGATGACGTCACCCACCCGAACCCCCGGCGCGCACTCCACATCGGCCACAGCTTCAACCACCGCCACCTCATCGACTCCCTCGCCCTCGAAGCGCAGGGTGACGCCCAACGCGTCGGCGCTCATGCGCACGAACTCGCGCACCGAGCACTGGCGGCCGGTGGCGATGACGAAGTCCTCTGGCGCTTCCTGTTGGAGCATTAGCCATTGCACGCGCACATAATCGCGGGCATGACCCCAGTCTCGAAGGGCGTTCATGTTTCCCAGGTAGAGGCACGGTTCCAGGCCCTGGGCGATATTGGCCAGGCCGCGGGTGATCTTGCGGGTGACGAAGGTCTCACCCCGTCGCGGCGACTCGTGATTGAAGAGGATGCCATTGCAGGCATACAGGCCGTAGGCCTCGCGGTAGTTCACCGTAATCCAATAGGAATAGAGTTTGGCCACGGCGTAGGGGCTACGCGGATAGAAGGGCGTGGTCTCCCGCTGAGGTGTCTCCTGCACCAGACCGTACAGCTCCGAGGTGCTGGCCTGATAGAAGCGCACCTTCCTTTCCATTCCGAGCAGACGAATCGCCTCCAGCAGCCGCAGAGTACCGAGGGCGACGACATCGGCGGTGTACTCCGGTGACTCAAAACTGACCGCCACATGGCTCTGGGCTGCCAGGTTGTAGACCTCATCCGGCTGCACCTCCTGGAGGATACGGGTGAGATTGGAGGAGTCCGCTAGGTCTCCGTAGTGAAGGATTAGGTTCTGGCCTTCGACGTGTGGATCCTGGTAGATGTGGTCGATACGCTGGGTATTGAACGAGGAGGCGCGGCGCTTGATGCCGTGAACCTCATAGCCCTTCTCCAGTAGAAACTCGGCCAGGTAGGAGCCGTCCTGTCCGGTGATGCCGGTGATGAGTGCTTTTCTCAAATCAGTTGCCCTCAAAATCAATCAACCAAGATGGATCTGACCGCCTTGCAGACATTTGCCACACCAGGGTCCAGCCGCGTGTCTTGTACCGAGCAGTCCATAACATTCTGCACCGCCGCGGCGTCAGTGACTCGTCCGGACGGGCCGCATTCCTGTCGCGGCCCATCCACCTCCTCAATGGTGCCGCCCGTCGTCGCTTCAATCGCCTCTTGCACCTAGAACCCGCCCCCATTTCCCAGATTGAAGGCCGCGCTTCGGCCACCATCATCTGGGCAGTACAGCCACCGCGTGGAAATAACGAAGACTAACCGAGTGCAGACGATGTCCCCTTCGTCAGTTTATCCACATCGCCTTCACCATCCACCGCCAGTGCGGCCCCAGGGGTATTCATGTGCCCTGCACCTCCATCGCCTGCCGGTAGACGTCAAGATACTGCGGTACCACCACGTCGGGGGAAAAGCGCTCCACGGCACATTGACGGGCGGCCTGACGCAAGCCGCCGGTGGCACGCTGTTTCATTACCCAACGCACCCCTTGGGCAAAATCGACCGGGTCGAACGCTTGGGCCAGGTAGCCGTTGTGTTGATGGCTGACGATATCGGGCAATCCGCAAGTGTCAAATGCTATGACCGGCGTGCCGCAAGCTAGCGACTCAACACCCGTGTTGGGCAGATTGTCCTGCCGCGAAGGGATGGCGAGCAGGTCGGCGGCACTGTAGAGCAATCGCAGGCTGACATCGTCGTGGAGGTGGCCGATGTAGTGGATCGGAAAGCCGAGATCCACCGGCTCGCGCGGTGGAAGCTGACCGAAGACCACCAACTCCAGCCCATCCACCTCCCCCCGCAGGTGCGCCAACGCCGCCAGCAGCAGATCAAAGCCCTTGCGCGGATCGCACCCGCCGCCCATGGCACCGAACAGGAGCAACGGAACGTCCCGCGGAAGACCGAGTAGCTCACGGGCGACTGACGGCTCGACGGGTTGCCACTGGGCCGTGTCGATGACGTTGTGCACCACCGAGACGGGCCAATCGCTCATCAGGGCACTCTGGCGAACACAGTCGGCCAGCCACCGGCTAGGCGTGACCATATGCAGCGGATGCTCCCAGTGTATGCGCTTGCGCCTCCACGTCCAGCGGTTGAGGTCAAAGCCGGCCTCATGTCCGGGTCGATTATCGCGCCTGTACCCCACCCGCCAACGATCATCTTCGGTGTAGTGTTCAGCTCCGCAAAAGGCCCACATGTCGTGCAGAGTCCAAACCACTGGCTTGCGGATGCGGCCAATGTCCTTGATCGAGAGCATCTCGCCGGTGACCCAGTGCATATGGATCACGTCAGCGTCGCTGACATTGAGACGTCGAGGCCAACTGGAGGGCAAGACTGAGGGCGAATGGATAATGGGGTTGCCGGTGCGGAGGGTATAACGAAAGAGGCTGCCGACACGCCCGCGTACAGCGTTTCGTGCTTTTGCGCGTGCGGATGTTGGCCCCTCCACTGTCCAATCCCCTGCGACCGCGTTGTCGACATGCATGATTGAATCAACACCGGCGTCACGGAGGGCGTGGTGAATGCGATAGGCAGCACGGGCGGCACCGCCGCTGACGTCCGAGTAGTTGAGTTGAAAGGTACGCACTCGAATATCAGATCCGAAGCGCGTCAAACCAGTGCCTTCGATAACGGACCCGCAATTCGGCCAGGGAGATGCTGAGTGAAACGCCAAAGTCGTTTGGAACGTTCCTCAATCATTCGTGCGGCATCCAGATTCAAGTCACCCTGACGAACAAAGATTTGACCATATCCCACTTTGCCCTCGTCGACGAGACCCATCGCGCTCATCGCTTTATCCCATGAGAAACGGAAGTGAAACGTCTGTGGGAGGTGGCAAAGTATCACGGGTCGAAAGCAGTTGGCTGTTAGGTAACGGCCACCCGACTTGAGCGCCATCGCCGTTTCAGCCGCCAATGCCAACGGGTCTGGCACGTGCTCGAACACATCCGTGGCGATCAAAATGTCATAGTCTTTATCCAATCCCGGACTGTAGCGGACATTTCTTGTTCGTTCTGTCCGCGCAATAGCTGCTGGATGGGGATGGGGCTCGATGACCTCCACATCTGCGTCAGGGCAGGCTTCTCCAATCATTCTGGCCAAACCACCGAACCCACCACCGAAATCGGCGACTCGACGCGGATTCTGTTGGGCAACCCAATCGGTAAATTGTCTTCGGTTCTCAAGCGATTCTGGATCTTGCTCAATGAAAAGCCCGTTCAAAAGCCACACCGGATGCGAATAGTAGGCACCAATTCGATCATCCATCACCTCGGGGTCACAGTCCAAGTCACGCCATGGCTCGTCCATCACCTGCCAAACCTGCTCAAGGTTAGGAAAACCGCCAAATCGTTCGAAGACGCCGGCCAGCCATGACTGCTCATCAGCCGATATCAGCGCCAGGTCGTCCGGCGCAATCCATGGGGTCAAGTCAGTAATCAGGTTCGGCTCCGTTTCAATCGACGGTAGAGAAAGCCCGCCGCGCGACGGGGCACAGACCACGGGAATCGCTGAGCTTTGCCGCCAAAGGTGTGGTTGAAGACGTAGCGGTCGGCGGCTATATCTTGGGCGACTGCGTCCGGATGGACGAGTTCTCCCAATGGGGCTGTCGCCATCGCCGCCAACGGGCTATCAACAGATGCGGTATGGGTGGAATCCGGCCCGAATCCGATGTTGCTGACGAGGTTGACATTCGGGGTCGCGGTAAGCCCTCCCTTGTGCCAAACTGAAGCCGTCCAGGGATAGGCCCATGAATCGATCTCACCCGCCTGAACCCGGTCGAAAATTCGAGCCCAGTACCTTCGTTCGACAGGGTCTGGAGTCTTCTCAATCCAGTCGCCGGACTGAGACCACTCGCACCAAAAGGGGATTGTGCCTTCATAGAGCGCCCAGGCCCGCCGCCAAGTCGCCCAGCCCCAGCAATGGTTATACTTCGAAAAATAATACGACGCATCTCCGCGCTTTCGTCCGTTCTGGAAATTGTTCCCAGTTATCACCGATACATTTTCATCGTTAGCGTAATGTTCCAGTAATTCGACGCAGAGCAAGAAAAAATCCGGATGTGGCAAACAGTCATCTTCCAGGATGATCCCCTGCTCTTCATTCAAAAAAAACCAATCAATAGCGCCGCTCACCGCGTGCTTGCAGCCCAGATTCGTATCTCGAAACAAAGTCCTCACCTCGCACGGCCAGTCCACAGCCGTTGCGATCTCCCGCACTCGAGCGCACCGCTCCGAATCCTCCTGACGCCCTTCACGCGGACCGTCTGCCGCTACGTAAAGTCGAGACGGCCTCACACGTCGAATTGCCTCGAACACAAGAGAAGTAGTATCCGGACGGTTAAAAACAAGAAACAATATACCCGTGTTGAACGAATCCGGCAGAGAAGTCGGTGAAGTCATATTGTGCAAGTCACAGGAACGATCATTTCTGCCCACCACCTCAAGCGTAGTAACAATCGAGTGCAATGCGCCTTGCGGTACGGACCCACTGTCTAGAGCCAATCCACCCAACAATCAGGAGACAAAGCCGCATCACTTCGCACCAACTGGAGATAAAGCTGTACCCACACCGTTCCGACATCCTGATTAGCGAACGCGCTTCATTTATCGAGCTCCCGACATGGACCCTGATCAGCGGACCTTACAACTCGACGCTAAGATCGCCTATCCCGCCCACTCCGTTGACGTAGAGTACAACTTCTACTCTAGTAGCGGCACTTCATTCGATATACCTAATCCAGTCCGATTCAAATCCGTCCGGATACCACGCCATGGCCCGATGTCCAGCCCAATACCGCGGCGCGAGGAAACGCCCGTCGCTTCGTTCATCGTTCCGTTGCCTCGAAAACCACCCGCCCCACCAAGCAAATGAGCTGGCTGAAAGGATGCCATGGTCACACAAAGACATCAGCGCCAAATCCACGAACGGTGTATTATACGAGATATGAACATCCTGTTCGTGCTCGAACAAATCCTGCGCATAATATACGTCATCTGTCATAACTAAAAACCGTGGTTCGATCATCATTTCCCGCATTTCATTCATCGCGCGACGGTACCACCTCGCCCCGAGCACGGCGGGATACTCGCGACTCGGCCAACTGATATAGTCACCACGACGAATGTGCACAAAGATCAACTTGTGCCGTTCATCCTCAAGGTTCTGCCCACGAAGCCATTGCCTCGCCTCGCTCAACAATGCGGGCCTGATCCTCAATCGCGGAGTGATCTGTTCAATGATACTCCGATGTTGAAAATAAGACGTTTGTAAAAAATACAATCTAGGCATCAACCCAATGTTTTGTTGAATAGAGTATCCTGAACCATCGCGAACCTCCTGGATACAATTGACGAGCCTCATCTTTGCAAAAGAAGAAAATGATCTCTGAAGAAAGCCAATTGGCAGCCACTTAGGAAATCTACTGCGCTCAATGAACGAGGCTTCACAATCCAAAAGCAAGTTACCAAGATCTTCGCCGCCAAGAAATATCAATTTTTCGTCTGGATAGAGTTTTCTCAACGCTGCATACTGAAAGAGTTGGTTTCCCAGACGACCAGATTCAAACAGTATGATCACGCGCGATACCGAACAATTTGCCATTGGGGTGTGATCCCCGGCGCACAGGCTAAAATGTTCTGCCAGTTAAAGCGTTCCAAGGACTCCGAATATCGATCTAACCGTAATAGACGCCGGCCTGGCACAAGGCGATAGAACGTAAAGCGATGATCCCTCACCAAGAGATGCCAAAAATCTTTCACAAAGGTTCGTGAATCAATATTGCACCCACCAAATTCAAATGAAAGCGCTTTGATTCGTTGTTCGCTCAGCAGCCGTCTTGCTCCCTTAAGCGCTTCCAACTCATGCCCCTCCAGGTCCAACTTCAAATAATCGATTCTGTTGATTCCATGCTTCTTGGCGATCTGATCGAGAGTTGTTACGGGAACCGATACCGACTGTTCCATCGAACGCCCGACATGCGACACATCTCGCTGATAAAGGGAAGCGAGGCCGGTGCCCGCCTCATCAAAAAATAGAGGAAGACGGCTCTCCGTTGACCCCACTGCGGTGGGTTCCAACACGAGTTTTCGATTACCTTTGACCAACTCCTGCAAGGCCCCACGCAAACTCGGAGCCGGTTCGATCATAATGAGCTTCCCAATCTTCACCCCAGAGTCCACGACTGCGCGAGTGTAGTCGCCCCTGTTCGCGCCCGCATCGATAATCATTCCCCCCGAAATCTCTGATTCAATGAAGGAAGCGGCTAAGGCCGCTTCGTCTGCAACAGAGTACGATCCATACTCCAAACCCTTGATGCGGTCACAGAGCAATGACACCGCGGTTACAGCCTTTTCACTGCGGGCGACGAACCCGGACAAAATGTTAAACGTCGCTCTTGTTAACATACTAGATCTTCCGAAAATGATAAATTCCGAGCGCGTATCGAACGCCAGCAAGCCGCATGAAGTCCTCTTCGATAGACTCTGAACGAACGAGTTTCTGGTTCTGCAAGTAATGGAACTCCGAGATCATCAGACCGTGTCGTATCGCCTCATCGCGAATGGTTGCAGGTGCGAACACGCGGTGCGCGTTGAATTCCACTCGCTGCGCGCCAACAGGGACAGACAGCCATAGCCCTCCCCCTGATCGAACCAGGCTTGCCAACGACGAAAGGCCCTTTCTCCACCCTTCCACGTCAATGCCGTCTCCATAGCGACCTAACCCAAGGTGCTCCAAGGTATGCAAACAAGACACACAATCGGATATCTCAATGTAATCGTCGTGAGGCTTTGTAATATCCCATTGCGTGAAAAACACATTCTCGATCTTTGAAGAAAGTGGGCGAATATCGAAGATCTCTACAACCCGGACACATGCTAAGTGAGCTATGAAACCGTCGACCCGAGAACCAACGTCGACATGACGCATTGGCCCCTCGTCGATAATTCTCTTGGCGACGTAGAGGTCTTGCCAAAAGTACTCTCCTAGATTCGCGGACTCGTCGCCCCAATCCAGTAGAACCGGATAGAGTTCCATCGGCCAGTCTCGTGACCTCGAGGACTTTAGGAAAATCCTCCGTGCCTGGATGTAGCGCGGAAGCGCGATCAAAGAACGGAAGATTAGGTACGGATTGATCTGAATAGCCATGACGCATCTTAACAAGGCCTGTAGGCTGTCACGACTGCGCCGCATCCAACTCCATCTCTGAGACGCTGGTACTTTGGACATTCTACTTCCTTCCCATCAAACGCAAAACACTACGCAGGCCACTCTTGAAACCTCGCCCATATCTATGGGGACCATTCATCCACTCGTATGTTGCTCGCGTCTGCATATGCTTACGAAATATCAACTCTTTTGGTGTTAGAAAAATCACATCATTCCAAATGATCATATCAAAATTTTTTGGCAATACAGCCATGATATCAGTCAGAGATGGCCAAACCTCATAGTTATGCGGAGCTGGGGGTGGCGCCATGAATAAACGCGCATCGTCTATCATGATGGCAAATTTACTTAGGTTAGAGCTTAATATTAGCTCCAACTCTTCGATTATGGGGCACTCGTCTTGTTCGCCGTAGGTTTCTCCACCACTCCAGTGGGCATCCAGCCAGAACAGAATCTCGTCTTCGGACTGAAGGATAGTTCGCAGGTTTGTCCTTGTATCACCGAGGAGCATTTGAACATTAGCGATGCCAGCCAAGTTTCGCATGGATTCTTCATACATTTGGCGCGACTTCTCGATCGTATATACTTTTTCAAAAAGTCCACTCAATAACTTCGTAGTACCACCTCTATAAGTACCGCCTTCAACAGCGACACGGAGACCCATGGTATCGCGAAGATACGTTGCTTCTTCGATAGGAATACCAGAATTCACAATACCCATGATCTTCTCCGTAGTAGTGATCCGCAGGTAATGGTCGATCGTAACATTAACATCGTGTTCATTCTTGTTCTTCTGTAAAGTATATCGATTAAAATAATCGTTATTGCGAATGACAATAGACTTGCGAAGGTTGCACCCATTGCACCGTATTCGGGTATCAACAGATAATTTAACAATATATTGAAAATGGTACCGACGATCATAGTGACGGCGGAGTAAGTTAGTAAATTCTCACTCAGCAAGAAGATTCCGCGAGGCACTCCAATATGCGCAAAGAATAGTCGCAGCGTCATTAGGGCGAGCACAGGAGCGGCCCCGACATAATCGGCACCAAAGAGTAGGCTCACGATCGGATAGGAGAGTATTGCGATTGGCAACGCGATCGAGATTGCCACTAGCGCATTTAGCTTGTAGAAAGCGGACAGCTTGGTTAGATAGCTTTCGTTCGAGATGTCCTTGGCCCCGATTATTGTTGGCGTAAATGTACTCTTTAGTATCAATGCACTGACGGCGGCCGTCTCAATTATCCGTAACGCAACGCTGTATTGCGCCACCTCATAGTCGCCGACCATTTGACCCAGCATGACTTGGTCTATTCGTGCCTGGACCATCAGCACCATTCCGGACAACAGTAACGGCCAGCTATCGCACAACAGCCTCTTCGCCCGCGCAAGTGTTGCGTACAGGTGCTGCAACTTCGGGCCACGAAGACCGAGTATTACAAACAACACTGCTGCCACCACCAGTGCCTCGGCCATCATGGCCCACGCAAAGGTGACTAGCGGGGCATTGTTCAGAATCAAGGCAATCTTAATGGCCGAAAAGATCATGAACGCGCTATTTTGCACCCAAACTGTGTACTTGGATTGCACCTGAGATTCAAACCAGTACACTGCCACATCCGACGCCTTGAAAAGCGTCACCGCACCAAGAATTGCTACCAGTATCTTAGCTAGCGTGTCCTCAGGCCTAAGCCAAAAGATGAAACCAAGGATCAAGCCATAGGCAATGAGGCCCCCGATCAATTGCAGCACAGCGGCAGTGCCCAGAGTTTCTTCCTTGCACGCCGGATCCCGCACGATGTCGCGCACGACAATGCCCTGTAAGCCAAGGCCAGCGATCGCGCCGAACAGGCCGACGAGCGCCATAGCAAAGCTAAGTAGACCGAATTGGTCTGGCCCCAGATAACGCGCAATCCAAACGCCGACGAACAGCCCTACGCCCATCCGCAAGAACTTGTCGAAAAACAACCAACCGATATTATCGACAATCTTGACCAGATTCGGTCGATGCGCGATGCGACGGTGAATAAAGGCGGGGATGAGGTTCAAGACGGTGATCTACACTTGAACTGCGACGGAGAGGGGCGGTGTAGCGAAAACCACCCAGCCGAGGAAGCACAGGTGAGTACGCGGCTCTTCGAAACCCAGGACGGTATAGACGGTATTGAGGTGGGGAGTTGTTTCAACCACTTCCGGGTTGGCCAGTACGCTCATGAACGGCATGATGGAAGCGACACCCACTACCTCCAGCAGCGCCATCACCGTGATCATGCAGAGCAACAGACCCACGGCGTCGTTCTGCAGGAGAGAGCAGGTCAAGAATCTTTCGTGGAACATCCAGTGCCACCGCTCACGAATCCCCTCCGGATCGTGCAGCGGCTTCCATCTCGGCTCTCAACGACTCGATCTCGGCGCGGATTGACTTGTATTCCGCCTCGCGGCGCGCAAGGTAGCGGCGGGTGACGTTAAGCTTTTCCCGAATGCCTGATGGGGTGAGCTTGTAGAGGTAGCCCAGCTTGTGGTTGGAGCGGCGGAAGTTGCCCGCCTTCACGAAGCCCCTCTCGATCAGGCCACGCAACAGGTAATGTGCCTTGCCGACCGATACCCCTAGCGCATCCGCCAGTTCGCGCTGGCTGATGTCCGGGTTGTCCTGCAGCATGCGCAGGACCCGGTAGTGGGCTTCGTCGTGGGTCAAGAGGGGGTCGGTAAGCGGGTTTCGGGCAGGCTACCGCAGGGATATACCACCCGGTATAGCCCTGCGTTCACATTTTGAACGCAGGGAATTTGAACATGAAAGCCTTAGGAATGAAAGGGTTCTGGGCTGCAGCCATGGGCCTTGTCATTGGGGTTTGGCGCTTGTCAGTTGGGGGGGTGCATTTCGTTAATCTGATGGCAAATCCGCCGGTTACGGACTCTGCGGTCACGATGAGAGGGGCATAGGCCCTCTCATGCTCATCCCCGAGCGAGGGAGTTTTCCCGACGAGTGGATAATCAGTTGTCAGTTGTCAGTTGTCAGTTGTCAGTTGTCAGTTGGATGGCCGCTTGGGGATGGGGAGTTTCCCTTGGCTTTGGTGGTTCCGATTGACTTTAAGTACGCAGAAGGATCTTTTTTTGGCGCAGATATTGACCGATCCCGAAGACTTCATGGATTGCGATGCAATCCATGGGGTCTACCGGCGCGGATGGATGACGCCGTACGCGTATTTGCGCGTCAACGTGGAATCTGATGGACGCGCAGGCCCGGCACCTTTTTAAAATCGCCATCGCCCGTCACGAAGGCGCCTTCCGGGTCGACCGCGAGCAGGGACGCGGCCTGGATAGCGTCGGGTGTGCGCAGGCCATGGTGCGCACGCAGCTCCGTTGCCTTGTCCAGAACGGCCGTATCCAGCGCGATGACCGACAACCCCGGGTCGCCGAAAAACGCATCCAGTTGATCAAGAACCCGGGTGTTCGATTCGCGCAGCGGGCGCACGCGGCATTCCAGCCGGCTCAACGAGGACACCGCCAGCGCCGGAGGGACGTCGCCCTGCTCCAGATCTCTGAGCACCTGGCGAACCGCCTCTCGGGTACGGGTATCGCCCTCCAGCAGGTAGATGATGGCACTGGCATCCAAGAACGCCAGCATCAACCGGACCAGCCTTCGCGCTCCGATTGCAATTCGCGGTCCAGATCCTCCCGGCTTCGGGGCGCGACTGGCGTTGCATCGTCTTCCAGCAACCGACGCCACAGCCGTCCCCGGACTTCGACACCCGCCGCCAAACGCTGGTAGGACTCCTCGCTCAGGATCACGTAACGCGGACGATTGCGCTGGATCACGTGCACCGGCCCCTTCTCCAGCGCAATCGTCCGCGT
>NZ_MVBK01000048.1 GCF_002000365.1 Thioalkalivibrio denitrificans
TTCGAGTTCACCGGCGCGTCGGCCGGCGACACGCTCACGCTGTCCTGGGTGGACAACAAGGGCGAGTCCGACTCGACCGAAGTACAGATCGGCTGAGCAACACAGCATCAGGCCGGGCTCCCAAGGGAGCCCGGCCTTTTAACTATCAAGAGGCTGGCAAGCGGCAAAGGGATGATGGGCCGACAGGCCCGGAATAAGACCGCACGGCCAGGCGTCGTTGTCCGAGTGCACCCACACGGGACGTTGCCGACAACCTGCCCTCTCCAGGGGCACGCCGTTCATACAACAAGACCCTTGCGCCCGATCGCAGCGAGTTTGGAGGACTTTCAACAATGAATCTTTCCCGCCGAGAATTCCTACAGGTGCTGGCCGCTGCCAGTGCTGCCGGCTTCAGCCTCACGGGCTGCGGCAACGGGGCCGAGCAGGGCAACGGCAACGGCCGGGCCGCCAACGGCCCCAGCAACCCTTACGAGCTCCAGCCGTACGGCAACGTCACGCTGATGCACTACACCGACTGCCACGGCCAGCTGCTGCCCATATACTTCCGCGAGCCGAACATCAACCTGGGCATCGCCGACATGCACGGCCGCCCGCCGCACGTCGTCGGCAAGCGCTTCCTCGAGTACTACAACATCGAGCACCCGAGCCTCTGGTCCCACGCCTACACCTACCTGGATTTCGTGGAACTGGCGGAGAAGTACGGCAAGGTGGGCGGCTTCGCGCACTTTGCAACCCTGGTCAAGAACGTCCGCGCCCAACGCCCCGGCGCCCTGCTGCTGGACGGCGGCGACACCTGGGGCGGCGGTTCCGGTACCGGCCTGTGGACCAATGCCCAGGACATGGTGGACATCCAGAAGATGGTCGGCGTGGACATCATGACCGGCCACTGGGAATACACCTTCGGCGCCGACCGTGTGAAGGAAGTCATCGAGAACGACTTCGCGGGCCACATCGACTTCGTCGCCCAGAACGTGGTGGACACGGACTGGGAAGAGCGCGTCTTCCGGCCCTACGTCATCAAGAACCAGAACGGCGTGAACGTGGCGGTGATCGGGCAGTCCTTCCCCTACACCCCCATCGCCAACCCGCGTCATTTCGTCCCCGAGTGGTCCTTCGGCATTCGCCATCGCCAGATGCAGGACGTGGTCAACGAGGCCCGCGCCGAAGGCGCCGAGGTGGTGGTGGTGCTGTCGCACAACGGCATGGACGTGGACATCAAGCTGGCCAGCATCGTCGACGGCATCGACGCCATCATGGGCGGCCACACCCACGACGCCGTGCCCCAGCCGCTGGAGATCAAGAGCCCCAACGGCCACACCTGCCTGGTGACCAACGCCGGTTCCAACACCAAGTTCCTGGGCGTGTTGGATCTGGACGTGCGCAACGGCCAGGTGCAGGGCTACCGGTACAAGCTGCTGCCCGTGTTCGCCAACCTCATCGAGCCGGACCGGGAGATGGCGGACCACATCACCAACATGCGCAACCAGACGGTGACCTTCGACGGCGAGACCTTCAACATGCAGGAGAAGCTCTCCGAGGAGATTGCCGAGGCCGAGGAACTGCTGTATCGGCGCGGCAACTTCAACGGCACCTTCGACCAGGTGATCTGCGACGCCCTGCTGGAGCAGATCGACGCGGAGATCGCCTTCTCACCCGGCTTCCGCTGGGGTACCACGGTACTGCCGGGCCAGAAGATCACCTTCGAGCACGTCATGGACCAGACCGGTCTGACCTACCCGGCCGTGACCCGCAATGCCATGAGCGGCGAAATGATCAAGATCGTCCTCGAGGATGTGGCCGACAACCTGTTCAACGAAGACCCCTTCTACCAGCAGGGCGGCGACATGGTGCGCGTGGGCGGCCTGAAGTACTCCATCGACCTGAGCAAGACCATCGGCGAGCGCATCTCCGACCTGGAGCTGGACGGCAAGCCCATCGACCCGTCCAAGGACTACGTGGTGGCCGGATGGGCCAGCGTGGCGGAGGAACCCGCGGGCGACACCGGCCGCAAGATCTGGGATGTGCTGGCGGATCACCTGCGCGACCACAAGACCATCTCCGCCGGCGAGGTCAACGTGCCCCGGATCAAGGGCATCGGCGACAACCCGGGCATGGAAAAGGTCTGATCCGTATCGGGGGATGATCGAGCCCTTCAAGCCCCGCCGGGATGCCCGGCGGGGCTTTTTTTCGCACAATCGGGCCGTGCGGCCGGCGGCGATGTACATACTGCTACCGTGGCTTTATGACCAGATGCGCCAATTTATGGCACGCGTTCAGATAGTCACACAAAGCCGCCGGCCGCCTTGNNCAAGGCGGCCGGCGGCTTTGTGTGACTATCTGAACGCGTGCCATAAATTGGCGCATCTGGTCATAAAGCCACGGTAGCAGTATGTACATCGCCGCCGGCCGCCTTGGTGCAATGTCCGGGCTGTGGACCCGTGCTCAGTCCACCCCAGCGTTCATTGCACGACCCTCGGCTGCCACTCTTCGGCCAGTCGCCGGGCTTCCGCGATCTGCTCGGACGTCATGTGCACCGCAACAGCGTCGCGATACCGTATGGCCGCGTCGCGCCGTTCCGACGCCCGTTCAACCGCCCCGTTGGCGCGTGTCATGTGGGCGGCCGCAAGGTCGGACCACTTGTGCGCAAGGACATAGTCCTTCGACACGCCCTTCCCCGTGGCGTACAGGACGCTCATGCCAAGCTGCGAAGGGCCGAAACCCTGTTCCGCCGCCAGGCGATGCCAGTGGGCCGCGCGCTGATAGTCGCGGGGAACACCGAGGCCGTGATAGTACATGTGGCCGAGGTCATGCTGTGCCAACACGCCGCCCCGGCGCGCGGCCCTGCCGCTCCATAGCAGCGCCTTCTCATAGTCCCGTGGCACACCCGTGCCGTGAAGGTACAGGTTCCCCAGCAGCGCCTGGTCATGCACCGAGCCCTGGTCCGCCGCCTGCTGCAATGCGTCGAGCCGAGCGTCTTGGCCGGGACCGTAGTCCGCGGAGGCCGGAACCATCAGGAGAAGGGGCGCGACCAACAGCGCGCCAAGAAGGATGCGGGGCAAGGAAACCCCGGTATTGCGGACTTGATTGCCCATTGCGCGAACTCCCGGCGGCCTTGCCGCCGCGCAAGGTTTGTGGGCATGCCGCGAGCACGCCTGGCCGACCGCCTGACGGCCGCGACGCAGGGAGAGGCGCACATTCCGCCTCTGTCAGGAGTCTAGTCCGAATATCGCGATCCCGCGTGGCGGGAGGTCTTTCCATCCAACCTGTGTATTGCAAAAATAATCCAGGCTTATGACCGCATGGACGGCAAGGGTGTGGGTGAGCCGACGCCAAAGTACGGTATCCTTACGCTCGCATCCGGCAGGCTGCGGTCATGTATGTCAAGCTGGCGGCTTACGACCCGCCGCACGGGCGGCGTGCCGGCAGGGTTCCGCAGCCCCGGCCAAAGTCCAACACACGTTCAGGAGCTTCCAATGAGTGATGCCCTCAAGTACCTGGTCCAGGCCCGCCCCGAGGCCATGACCGGCTACTTCACCTTTCTCAAGAAAGCCGGTGAGAACCTGGATACCCGCACCCGCGACCTGATCTCGGTGATCACCAAGGTGGCGGTGCAGACCGAACCCGGCTTCCGCCAATACCTCACCCGCGCACTGCGCAACGGCGCCAAGCCCAACGAGATCATCGATGCGCTGCTGATGGCCTTTCCCGTGCTGGGCCTCGCCAAGATCGTGTGGGCGGCGGAGATCCTGCTGGACATGGACCTGCCCGAGTTCCGGCCGGAAAACCTGAACGCCGAGCCCGGCTGGCACGACCTGGCACCCATGGAGGACATTCCCGAGAAAGAGGTCACGTATCTCGACTGCGACGGCCGCAACCTGTTCGTCTACCGAACCGGCCACGACATCCGCGTCTACGACAGCCGCTGCCCCCACCAGGTCACCAACATCCCGCACCTGGCACTCGAAGGCAACCGCCTCACCTGCCCCAAGCACCACTGGGCCTTTGATATCGAGAGCGGCGAGTGCGTCGAGATCGGCGACCGCCCGCTGCGCCGTTTCGAACACAAAGTGGAACAGGATCGGTTGATGGCCTACTGGTAACAGTGAAGCATGTCGGGCTGGAGCCCGGCACGCTGCGATGCGGACAACCGTATCGACAAATCTGAAGCCGGAAAAAAGACACAACCCGCCTTGGCGGGTTGTGTCTTTTTCCAAGACCTTCCGCGGACCGTATCCGCGTTTCTCAATAACCGCCTGTCGCTAGACCGATGCCGGGAGGCCGCTCGGCAACGGTTCGTCGTAGAACACCTGGCGACTGTTGCGGCATAGTCATTAACGCCGAAATACCCAGAGCGTAAAGCGCGTCAATAAGTGAACAGGTACCCTGTTCTCCGTTACCAGAAGAGCGTGTCGCAAGATGTCTATGAAGTGCCACCGATGTCGTTGCGGAGTCGCTTGAGGGATTTCATCAGCGCCGGAATGTCGTCACGAATGATACTCCAGACGGTGTCATCATCGATTCCCAGATAAGCGTGAATCAGCCGGTTGCGCGTGGCGATGATCATCCGCCACGGAATATCGGCATACTTTGCGCGAACGTCATCCGGAACATGCGTCGCGGCCTCCCCGATCAGCTCCAGATTGCGCAACGTGGCGTCATAGTTGAGCGGCGTGGACATAAAGTCGTCCTGATCCATCCCCTCGGTGTACGACAGGACATTGCCCGCAAACCGGATCATGTCATCGATATAGAAGCGCCACTCGCGCTCAGACACTGATCGCCTCACGCTCGATGTACGGGCGCAACTCGGGCCGGAGGGCCTTGCCCGATACCAGATCCACCGGACGACCCAACTCATCCTCCAGTCGGAACTGCACGCCAAAATAGCGCTCAGAGGTCGCAGGCCCATCGAAATCGACCACGACATCCACATCACTGTCGGGCCCGGCCTCACCGCGCACGGTCGAGCCAAACAGGGCCAGACGCGTCACGCCGTACTTCGCTGCCAGTTCCGGCTTGAGGCGGGACAACACCCTCAAGGCCGCGTCCCGGTTCAGAACCAGGCGAGCCTGCTGACCACGTTCAACGTGTTCAGGACTGTAGTAGCGACATCCGCGACCCCGCCCCTGGCTCACCAGCCGACCCTGATCAACGAGCAGGGCCAATCGCCGCTGAAGGGTGCGCCTGGGCATATCGGTCTCGAGCACCCCGGCGATCTCCTCCAACGACGCGCCTGCGGGAAAACCGCCGACGGATCGGCGAATGGCATCGAGTTCAGACTGGGAGACAGTTCGGGGCATCGGACATCCGGGGAGAACAATGCGATGTGACCGAGCATAGCGGGCAAAGTGGCGCAATTCAATAATCGCGCCACGTCCCCACGGACGGGGATCCTGAGTCATATTAGGCCCAGCCCCCAACACCACGTACGCCACTGAGCACGGCCTCCCCGCCTGGAACGGCCATTTCTTCGGGGTTCGAATTAGGCTGCCAAGGCCCTAATGGTTGAAGAATCTGCGCTCTTTTTCCAAATAATCATTGGGATAGCGTGGTCCAACTCGTCATTCTCATTCCGTGTACCGGTGGACGCCATCGCCTGCATCTGGACAATATACATATATGTATAGAATATACGTATATTGTCCAGACCGGGAGGACAAGATGAGAACTCGATCGACGCTGAAGAAGAAACGACTGGAGGCGGGAATGACACAGGCTCAAGTGGCCAAAGCGATGGGCATGAGTCAACCCAACTATCAACGCTGGGAAGCCGGATCTGCACCTATTCCAAAGTCCAAGTTGAAGAAACTAGCTCGGGTACTGAAAACATCGGCTGAGGAGATCTTGGGAAAGAAACGCGCCTTTGACCTGTTCGGTACTGACGACACTGTGGGCGATGACCGGAAATACTTTGGGGAGGTTGCGGTCCATTTTGCCGCGGGAGGGCCGCTGCTCCTGCCGATCTCTGAAGCGGAGCGATCAAGTCTGTATCGCCAGATCCAAGGTGGAAGTGCGTTCATAATCGCCGAATCATTGGACAATCGACTCGTCTACATTCGCCGCGAAGCCGTCTCGGACGTCTACTTCTCCAGCGAAGCGTACGACACCTATGGACCAGAGGAGTACACAGGCCATCTGGGTGTGCTGCCAGACGATGATTTCTGGCAGATCGTCGAGCATATGGATTTCCCTGACAGTCTGGATGGAGAAGTAGATGAGGAAAGAATCGATGCAGTTCTGCGCCAAGTCCGCCTTACCGATGAGGATTTGGACCAGCTCGTTGCTTCAAGAGAGGTTGCTGCGGAAGACCGCGACGACGTGAAGAAGGAAGCGGCGCAGACAACGCGGGAGTTATTCGACCGTGCTACGCAGATCCTTTGGCAGTTATCTTCGGGCAAGTTGCGGTTCGAGTGCGTGGGAGAAAGCCGCGTTGTCTTTGAGGCATTATCAGCCATCGAAATCGACCCAGATGATATGGACGACGTGATCTACCTTCCGATCGAGGACTATCACCGAACCGTGATGATCAGAAAACCTGAGATCCATTACATCTCGATTCCCAAGCACATATACAAGCAAGGTTGGATAGAGTACGCGGAAGAGGAATTGGACACGGCCTAGCTATGATCTCCTGCCAAGTTGATCACACGGAAGGCGGATGCAGCGGCATTCCGGCTATGTGGCTTCCCGGAGACAGTGCACACATTACTCTAACCCCCTGTTGATACACCCATACCGGGAGACTATGCAGTGACAGCGCCTTGGGAGGACACCCGGCAAGTGTCGGAGGACAATTGCTGGCGCCGAAATGCCTCAGTGTTATGGCTCATCTATAAGTGAAATCGGTATACCGCCCTCGATACACCTGCAAGGTAACCGATTGGCATTAGTCCCACTAGGAAAACGTCTCACCAATGAATACACTCGCACTTCGGGAAATGCTCCACACGAAGAATGTCCCATAGGGTGACCTCCCACTTTCCTCCCGACACCTTGCACGGACGTCTCAATAACGATAACTGGGGAATGGATATGAAACGCACGAGTATCGAGAAACTGACAGGTACCCGCAATGTGCTGCGCCGCTTCCGAGCCCTCGACTCGGACGCACCCTCGCAGGTGCTCGAGGCCTTCCTGATCGTGTGCCTGAGCGAGGGCATCACGGTTGGGGAGGTCGGCCAAAAGCTGGGGTGTTCCAAAGCTTCAGCATCACGGGTCATTCAAGCCCTCTCCAAGTGGAACCGTTTCGGCAAGGCGGGAATGGACTTGGTCGAGGCGACCGAGGACATGGCCGACCGTCGCACCAAGACCGTGAAGCTTACCAACAAGGGGCATGCGCTCAGGGACGAGCTTGCGGACCTAATGTGACTCCGAGAAGGACCAACCATGGCCATCAGACCAAGTAGTACGTGGCAGTTGGACGTGAAGGTGAGCGCCAAGCGAGAGTGGATCACCGCGTCGACGCGGGAGGACGCCATCCTACTGGAGGCTGAGGTCAAGGTTACCCTGATCAAGGGTATGGACTAGAGGGACGCCAAGCGTGAGCTATCCGGCGACCGTATACCCGTTTCTCTATAACCTCGTGTCGATAGGCCCGTACCGGGAGGCCGCCCGGCGACGGCTGCGTCGTAGAACACCTGGCAACTGTAACGGGACAGTCCCAGGCACCGAAACACCCCGAACGCAACCCTTGCCTACGAAAAGAATGGGCCCCTGATTTTTCCAGGCATGAAAAATTCAAGATCGGGGCCTGTTCCTGAGTGAGACTTTGTGGTCCGTCCCCGTGCTTCATTCGTCCGAACCGGACCGATCCTGAGAAAGGAGTGTCACGAAGTCTGACTCCTCGCTGGCCGTGAGCAGGAGCTTGTCTGTGGAACGGGTCATCGCCACGTACAGCAGCCTGGCGTCCGACTCCGGATCATCGTACTGGCCTGGCAACCCGCCGACACCCGGAATCACCACAACGGGGAACTCCAGACCCTTGCTGCTGTGCATGGTCATCACCTTCACCGTGTCCTTCGCCGGGTCAAAAGCCTTCTTCTCCACGGATTCCACCAGGCTGTCCACCGGCACATCCGACTCGCTCAAGCCCGCGGTGACCCGTCTGGCCAGCGCTTTGGAATGGCAGGTGATTGCCATGTCGCGCCATGGGATCCCCTCCCGGTTGAGCCTCGAAAGGGTGTGGGTGATATAGCGGATCTCCTCATCCAGCGATGAACAGAGCTTCAGGTAAGGGGGTGGACCGTGGCGGCCCCCAGCCTCGGGCTCCACCAGCGGGACGTGGTCCTCGTCGGACTCTGTCGTGTTCAGGTAGTGCTTGGCGAAACGGTAGGCGAAATCCAGGATCTCATGGGTGTTGCGATAATTGAGCCTCAGGATCGTCGTGCGGCCGCGCGCCTGGATGCCCACGCTGGAGAGGTTGAAATCCAGTGCCCTGTTCCTCTTATAAATGGACTGCGCGTCGTCGTAGAGCAGCAGCAGGGAGCCCTCATCAGGATCAACCATCTGGACAATCAGCCGGAGCCAGTCCGCCTCGAAATCATGGCCTTCATCGATCATCAGGGCACCGTACTGAGCCCTTGGAATCTCGCCCTTTTCGACGGCCTCGATCACCCTGGGCACCAGCTCATCCAGGTAGTGTTTGCCCGGTGTGGGGCGCGGCACGTGATAGCGCTTGAGCTGCTCGCCGCACCAGTCGTGAAAGTGATACACATGCACCCGGTCATGGATGCCCTGCTCTTCCATCATGCCGCGCAGGCGCGCGGCCAGCGTGATGTTGAAGCAGATCACGAGTATGGGTTTGTGCAGGAGGCGGGCAAGATACAGGCAGCGATACCCCAGGATCAGCGTCTTGCCCGAGCCGGCCACACCGTGGATGACCCGGTGCCCCTGGCCGAGACTCCGCGCCAGCTGTTCCTGCTGCATGTCCATCACCTTGATGATGTCCGGAATCATCTCATCCGGTGACTTTGCATCACTGTCGTTCGACTCGCCGTCAGGGGCTTCCTCGAACAACCCGGCCTGCCCGTTCCCGATCCGTATTTCCGGAAAGACATGCCAGCGCACCCGGTCGATCTGCGGCAGTGTCATCTGGCGGTTGAAAGTCACATTGAACATATCCCAGAGGTGCTTCTGGAAAGCCTCCGGATCGGTGGATTCCACCATCTCGTCACGGCAGATCACCTGGTGCCCGGGCATCACCTCGGACATGCCGCTGCTGTTGAACTGTTCACGGGTGATCCTGGTGAGCACCACGCCATAGCCGTAAGGGAAGCAGAGCCTCCCCTGGTAACGGCCAGAGGGGTCCACCAGCTGCGGATCGCCCTGGAGCCGGTCCACCAACTGGTAGGCGCACTGACGCACCTGTTCCAGTGGATTGCTGACTGTCTTGAGGCCGTTGGGCGTCAGCAGCGAGACGCTGGCTCTGTCGAGGTGCTGGATAGTCTCCAGCTTCCAATCCTTGACCTCGAGCAGAAGCAAGCCGCGCGCGGGGTGCAGGATGATGAAATCCGAATACCGCTGCCGCCGCCCCACGGGCATTTCGTACCAGCAGAGATAATCATCTTCCAGATGGCTTTCCAGCCGGCGCGCAAAGCGCTTCTCTCCGGACTGCATCCGGCTCAGGCAACTGTTGAGTGATGGAATCAATGTTGCCATGGATGCTCACCACACACGCTCATGATTATTTTCTTGCGCACCCCTGGCCGTAGGCAGATGGCGCCTCCCATCGACCAGGTTTCTCAGATCCCCTGCAGGCGTTGACACGACCTGCACTTCTCAGACACATGTGCTCGCAAGCATTTATGGCACACATGCAGAAGCTTACCCATGGCCGCCGGCCCGGAAGCCTCATTGTCCATTGGCGCGCATCTGTGCCGCGAGCCCGGCCAGATGAGCGGCGTCTCCATCCAGATCATCGAAGGCATAGGGATTGAGAAACTGGCGCCCCCACAGCAAGGAGCGGTCGGTAGCCGTGAGTTGCGCGGCCTCGCACACTTCGTCCCAGTATTTGCCCAGGGCGAGCAACTGCGTCTCGATCAGGGCCAACGCCTCCTGACGCGAGAGCAGGAAATGATGGGCGCCTTCCAGGCAGGCCGAGAGGCGACTATGGCGTTCCTGGCCGTGAATCAACATGGCCTGGGTGGCCTCGTTGCCTGTACGTGCCTGGGGGCAGATGTCATAGGCAGGTGTCAGGGTCAGCATCTGGCCGTCCCAAAAGGCGGCATGGTTGCGGGCGTGATCGTCGGTATTGCCGCAGAGAATATTGAACACCAGGCGGCCGAACAGTTCGCGCAACGTGGCTGCAGGGCGGGTGAAGCGGTGGCGCACGATCTCCGCCAGATCCTCGTAGCTGGCATAGCGCGCCATCATCTCGTCCAGGCCGAACAGGGTCAGGGCAGACACTATCGCCCGGCGCTGCCAGCCAGCCCCTGTGAACACGCGGTCGAAGCGCTCGATGAGCAGCACCTCCTTGCCTGCCACCCAGGCCAGGGAGACCGGCGCCACGTTCAGGCCCGCCTTCTCAGCCAGGCACATGGCGACAAACTCCGCCTTGACCACGCTGTAGAGATCGGTAGTGGAGGAAAACTTGGCGATGTATTTGTGCTGGTCGCTTTCGACCTGCGCCTTGGGGCGGGCGCCGCCGATGGAGCTTCCGTGGAACAGGGCCTGATCCAGCTCCGGCGTCAGTGGAATGCCCTTTTCCACCCGCTCAGCCGAGGCCAGCAGCTCGGCCAGCGTCGCGCCGGGCGCGCCACGAGGGACGTATTCGGTGGGTGAGTGCTGGAAATCCAGCGCGCCGATCCGATCTGAGCCAGACTCCAGCAGGTAGGTCAACTCGTGGAGTTGAGCGCTGTCCGCCTTGAGCCCCTTCACACCCAGCAAGCGGTTGATCACCACCCGCCGTCCCCAAGCGTCCGGGGCTGCGTCGCGCAGGCAGCTGGGCATGCTCAAGCCCGGCAGCAGCGGCAAGGCGCCGGGCTGTAACGGCAGCTCCGGCGCGTACAGGGCCATGGCATCTGCGCGGGCCAGATAGCTCTTGCCATAGTTGAAGATCAGCTGTCCGTCGCTGGCGGCCAGCCTGCCCGCCACCACGGGCTCGGTGGCGCCGGGCAGCCAGACCCAGACGTAGGCCTCACGGTGATCAGAAGTCATCATCGACCGCCGTGGCTGCCGGACGCACCGCCTTGGGCAGCAAAGCCAGCTTGTCGTCCAGCCGCTCGTGCTGGCGGGGCAGCCCCGCCATATCCGCCTCGAACAGCGGCACCCCCACCAGCGCGGCCACCTCGAACACCAGCCCGATGGCGCAACCCGGGTCGCCCTTTTCAATCTTCTGCAAGGTGGCACGGGCGATACCTGCCCGCTCCGCCAGCGCGTGCTCGCTCCATCGGCGCTGCTTACGCCCCATACGGATCTGCTTGCCCAGCAGGGACAGCGCCTCGCGGCTGTACTTGGAATAGGTTCTGGCTGCAGTCATTCCGGTCGGCCATCTAATGTGGATGGCCACCAAGTTGGCCATTTGGTTACCATGTGGCTATTTTTATAGGCAATCTACCGACGACAGTCAATTAATAATGACTGCACCGACAGGCAAGAAAGCCTTTTATGGATATTATTATGGTCATATCTTGGATTGAGGGATCGCGTGGTTCGACCGGTTACCCCCGTTATCCGTGGAGCAGCGCTAGATTGGGTGTAAATAGGCGTTTTAATGGATGTAGATCGAAAATGGGTGTAATTGGGTGTAACATTGGTTCATGCTGCGAACCGACACCATCCAGATCACTCCCGAGATCCTGAGTCTCATCGCCAGGATCGACGAGTTCAAAGGCGCTTGGCGTGCCCTGGGCACACTCGCGCCCGACCGACTGTCGGCCCTGCGCCGCGTAGCCACCATCGAGAGCATCGGCTCCTCTACCCGCATCGAGGGTAGCAAGCTGTCCGACCGGGAGGTGGAGCAACTGCTGGCGAACCTGGAGATCAAGTCCCTCGCCACCCGCGACGAGCAGGAAGTGGCCGGCTACGCCGAGTTGATGGATTTGGTGTTCTCTTCTTGGCAGGACATCCCGTTCACCGAGAATCACATCAAGCAGTTACATCAGATCCTTCTGCGCTACAGCGAGAAGGACACCTGGCATCGAGGCCACTACAAGACCCACTCGAACAGCGTCACCGCCTTCGACGAAACCGGCGCACAGATCGGCGTCGTATTTCAGACCACGTCACCCTTCGACACGCCCCGCCTGATGACGGAGCTGGTGGCCTGGGTGAACCAAGAGCGCGACGCGGCCCGATTGCACCCGCTGCTGAGCATCGCCCTGTGCGTCGTCGTGTTTCTGGAGATCCACCCCTTCCAGGACGGAAACGGTCGACTCTCCCGCGTGCTGACCACGCTCCTGCTTCTGCAGGCTGGTTATGCCTATGTGCCGTACAGCTCGCTGGAAAGTGTGATCGAACAGAGCAAGGAAGCCTACTACCTGGCGCTGCGGCAGACACAGGGAACGATCCGCACGGAATCGCCGAACTGGCAGCCGTGGTTGACGTACTTCCTGCGCTCCTTGGCCGAGCAGGTCCGACGCCTCGAGAAGAAGGTCGAGCGCGAAAAGATTGTGCTGGCAGCCATGCCCGAACTTCAGCTACAGATCGTCGAGTTCGCCCGCGAGCACGGTCGCGTCACCATGGGTGAGATCATCAAACTGACTGGGGCCAGCCGCAACACGCTCAAGCAGCATTTCCGGGCATTGGTCGAACGCGGCACGCTTGAGCAGCATGGCAGTGGCCGAGGAGTCTGGTACGACCTGCGCTGAACGACTGCAACTGAACGACATAACACCGGTCGAGTACCGCCAGATCCACCCCCGGAAACCTCCAGTATTGCGTGGACCTGCACAGGGGGAGCTGACAATTCGCGACGAATCTCCCGCACCTGAATTCTCGATCGGGCAAAACGGACCGCCTGTCCCGGAAGTCACCCCTCCCCCATGACCTCTCTTGATATGTTGAACCGCACACGCGGTCCGGCATGGTTCTGTTACGAGTGACGCCGCGCCTCCAGGGGCTGTCGATTCATATTCCGGTGAAAGATGCCTGGTACGCATATCGATATCGATGGACTCGCCGCCGAAGCGCTGGCTGCCTTCCCGCCACAGGGCGGAAACCGGGAGGCCGCGCTTCACTGCGCCCAGCGCAGGCTCTCGTCGCTGTTGGCCCGGGGGCGTCACGCCGGCGGTCCGTCAGGCGCAGACTCTGAGCAGGCGCTGCGGGAGCGGCTGAGCCGGGCCGTCGAGAACGCCCCTGCGCCCCCGAAAGCCGTGACTTCACGGGGGCCATCCCCATCGGCCCCCGGGCCCGTGGCGCCGTTATTCGGGGAGGAATACCTTAGAACCCTCGTGGGTGCGGCCTTCGCCGCCCCCATGGATGGCGGACGCGTGCGCTGGCGGGTCCTGGCGGACCGGGCGCGTCTGCGGCTGGAGCGGGCGGCGCGGGAGGCCGGCCTGGGCTGGTGGGCCCGGTTTCGGTTGCGCCGCAAGGTGGAAGTGCTGATCAGGGAGCAGCGCGACGCACTTGGGTATGGGGATAGGCATTGAATCCGTGGCTGACCGGGGTCCTGTGGGTGGCCCTGACCGCACCGGTGACCCAGCCTTGCCAGGACGTGGTGGCGCGTGCCGACGCGGCCGGAGATCCGCATGCCGCCGAACGGATCCTGGGCCACTGCCTTGCCGCGCCCGGCACCGCGGCGGATCGACTGCACGCCGTGCTGGCGCTGATCCGTCTGTCCGCGGACCGCGGAGATATGGCCAATGCCTGCCAACAGACGGCGAGGCTCCAGTTGATGCTGGAGGAACCCATCCCGGGGATCGAGGCGCAAGCGCGCTCCGCATTCGATCACGCGGTACGCCAGCATGGCTGTCGTTGCGACCGGGCATGGACCCTCGGGCACGTGGCGCACCCATGGCAGGCACCAGCGGATGGGACGCGCACCGTCGCACCTTCGTGGTTCGACGAAGGGATCGATCAGCGCCTGATTCATATCTCGCGTGGCATGGTGGCCGGTGAATCCATCGAGGTCCTGGTCAACACCCGCCGGGGCATGGATCACCTGTGTGTATTCAGGGACGGGACACCGGCGTTTGCGGAGTCCCGGGGCGCGGTGTCATCAGGTTTCGAGAGCGTGGAGACCTTTCACCGGCAGCCGGGGCCCGGCACCATGGCGGTCATCCGGTGGCGAGCCGGGGCCCACGGGGAGGCCCTGCAGATCGTCGACCTCGGCGCCGGCGCTGCAGTGCTGGAGAGGCGCAGCAGCTGGCCGGTTGCATACACCATCTCGGACGGCCGTGTGGACTATGTGATTCACACCGAGCGGGACGGGCAGGGCGGGTTCCAGGCGATCGAGGGGCGATACTGACCATGGCGGCGTCGGGCACCCATGGCTTGCGGTTCGCCCTGGCGCTGTTGTGTCTCCTGTGGCTGAGCGGGTGCGTGCCGGTCAGGGAGACGGTGGTGGTCATGCCCGCGATCGAGGGCGGCGTCGTGGACGAGTCCGGCGTCCCGGTCTCCCGCGCGCAGGTGGGGGTGGTTGGAGGCATGGCCTCGGGTGCGCCGCTGCCGGATCTGGTGATGACAGAACCCGGTGGCCGCTTCACCTTCGGGCGGGTGGAGCAGATCCGTACCCGCGTGAAGCCCCCCATGGTGGGCGGGACGTATCGCACCGCCATCCGCCTGCGGGCCAGGCATGGAGATTATGCGGACGGGTTTGCGGTGGTCGGATACGTGTTCCCGGGCCAGACCCAGGCGGGTGGTGTGCCGATCATCCTTTTTCGGGAATGGGCGCCCCTGCCGGAGGAGCTCAAGACCTGTGAGCTGTACCCGGAGGAGCATTACGCCTACACCCTGGCCACGCGCCTGGAGGCATTGGTGGCGGCCCCGTGGTTTGTTGACTACGTCCGGGCTGACGACAACCGCCTCGGCGTGCTCCACGAGACCGTGTCGCTTACGCTGGAGCGGGCCGCCCGGCGTTGCGGTCATCCGCACGCCCTGACCCAGCCCTATGAGCGGGTGCTGGAACCCTTGTGGCGTCCCTGATCTCTCGCGCGCGGCGGAGAATCCCGCCGCTGTCACTACCACGAAAACGAACACCGGAGTGCTGTAAAGATGCCGATCACCATGCCGTTATTCGCCGAGCACAAGCGTGTGAGACCCCTGTTGCGCGTCTCGGCAAGGTTGCTTGGCTGTCTGTTGCCCGCCATCGCGGCGATGGCTCCGGCAACGGCGTCGCAATTGGCGATCTCCGAGGCCATTGCCGTGGCCCGCACGGTCAGCGAGCGCTTTGTTGAAGTGTGTCGTGACCACACGCCTGCGCAGTCGCGACGCCACGTGCTCGCCGATGATCGTTTTGCACCCTACGGGGATCCCCAGGCGACGGCCCCGGGGGACGAACTGCACAGGATCGACAGCGCCTCCCTGTCGGCGTGGAATCTGAACCTGACCGTGAGGGTCAGCGAGCATCGGTGCCAGCTCGCGGTCTGGCCGAACGCGGATCGCGTGTATATGTTCCTGATTCCTCCCGTCAGCGCCTGGCCCGGCGTGCGCCTCAATCATGAGGGTGTTCCGGAGGGCGGGAGCATGAGTGACCTGCGGCAATACCGCTCCGACCCATGGGAGGCGGATGATCATTACCGGGTCGTGGAGATCATGCGGTTCGCCGGTGACTCGGCGGTCATTGGAAAGTATCGGCGCGACCGGGCCCGGACGCAGGATCTCGTGAATAACCCGGGCGCCCGCTGGGAGGTGATCCGCGATGACGAGAGGACCGCCGCCCAACAGCGCCTTCATGATCACCGGCTCCTGTTGATTCCCGCGCGCGACGGTGGGAGTGCGCCGGTGTTCCTGGAGTTTCACCCCAGGTTCTACCTCTACAAGCATCGGGGCGAGGAGTCCCATCCGCTCTATTACGCCCATCAGATGGATGTGCTGATAGACGGGCAGGCGATCCCCGCCTTCGAGGCCTGTACGGCGCGAACCGGCAACTGCGCCAGGAATGCGCAGCGTTTCCGCCTGACGCTCGATCGGGACTCGGCGGAGCGGATCATGAGCGGTCGCACGCTCACGCTGTATGCCAGAACCACCTTGGGGGAGGAGTTCGAGTTTCAGTTTGCCATGCAGGGGGCACGCGAGGCCCTCGGGCAGGCGAGAGTTCAGGTGATAGAGCGGTTTACCGAGCTGCTTGCCGCAGTCCGCCCGCCGCGCGCGACGCCGCCGCGACCCCGAGTCCCTGCCAATGCCTTCTCGGCGGACGATGCACGTTTCTGCGCGCGCGAGGCGCGGGCCACGGAGCGGGCGGCCGGTGCGCTCAGGGAGACCGAAGCGGGGCTCGAACACGAGCGCGCCCGGATCGAGACCGAGCGCAGCGCATTGAACCTCCTGGCGTCCCGTGCGCAAAGCGCGCAGCTGCGGGCGTCGTCGTGCCGGAACATGGGCGCCATGCAGGGGGGCGGCTGTTTCACCCAGCAGCAGCAGTACGAGCAGTTGCGTGGTGAATATGCAGACCGTGCACGGCGCCTGGACATGTCGGTGACCGACTTCAGTCGCCGGGTTCGTGCTGCGAACCGGGAAGAGGAGCGACTGAGTGCGCGTCTGGAGAGCTTTGATCGCCGCTGCATGTCCCGGGGACTGACCGAAGACCTCTATCGGCAGGTCTGCGTGGACGGGCCTGACGCCGGGTCGCGGTGGTGCGCCGGGTTTGATTTCTGAGCCGTTCGGGCGGACCGCGGAAACGGGGGACAGACCACCGTTTTCCCGTTGAGGGGGAAGGCATGCCTCGGGAAAGGGACCGCGGCCGCTGCCACAGCACACGAAGCAACTGTGACCATTGTGTACCCCACGAAAAACCCGGCATGTGCCGGGCTTCGTAAGCGCTTGATTAAATGGTGGGTCGTGTAGGACTCGAACCTTTATCTTTACACGAAGTACCCGCGTTACACTGCGAAATCCAGTTAACCTAATGAATATAGCGAATAATTTAGCCATATTGCCATATGCACATGTTGTGCGTATGGCAAAGATGAATGATGAAGAGGAACCTGTCTGAGGCTCGATGCTGAGAACATGGTTCTACCCTGGTCGGCAATTACGGGTACGTGGGGCCGCACGGGACCCTTCGCTCGGCGCGCTGCGCCCCGTCACTGGAAGCTGAGTCTGTCAGTAGGTGCCCCGAAGAACCAAGAATTTAGGACTAGTAAGGATCGTCGCGCAGAACGAGTCGCTCGAACGGGCGGCGGGTCCATAATACTTGGCGCAGTCAGGGTGCGTTTGTGCATCTTGATCCGTCACCCTTGGGGTCAATCACTCGTCTTTGCCAATGCCGATCTAGCCTTCGCGCGAGCCCTGAGGGATGCGCGCGAATAGGCAAGTACCAACTCAGCCAGTTCATCATCGTCCGCATAGAGGTACATTACCGGCACGTCGAGTACCGACGCTAGTCGCTGAGCCGTTCCATAGTCTGGTACGTGCGTGTGCCGCTCATATTGATTGATTCTTGCGCTCGCGCTAGACATGTCGATGCCTGCGCTAACCCCAAGTTCCTTTTGGGACAACCCCTTCGCAAGCCGAGCGTCTCGCAGTCTCTTGCCTACTGGCCCCTTAGAGTGACGTTCTAAGCCCACAGCAAATCTCCGATCAATCGGTTGACTGTGGACTCAGAGAGTCTGAGTTATCGGCTTGCTTGGATACTAAGGATTCCTTAGTATCCATCGGGCCGCACCCATGCTCGGGCGGCACTCGCTTGGCTTCAGACGATGACGACTAGCCACCTAACCGAGGACCAACTGAACGAGCTGATTCTCCGCTACTACGCGGGAGAGAAGGTCGCGGACCTGATCGCGGCGTACGACCTCCGTGTAGCGCCGAACCGGATACCCTCGCTTTTTCCCCCGTTCGTATTGGAGGAACTGCCCTGTCCATACTGTGGGCGCCCCCTGCTTCAAAACGCACCAACACGGACTGCATATCAAAGCGGCCATGGTGTTGCTCCACCATTCTGTCCCGCCTGTGGCCACCAGGCTCACGAAAGATGCGGATGCAATGGCTGCCACCTGAAGCAACTAGAGAAACAGCGAGAGGCTGATCGGATCAACCGTCTCATCATTGAGCGGTTGCGGCGCCGCCCGCGCCATGAGCCTATCAAGGTTGATGACATATCATTTCGAGATGCTGTGCACCTTGTCGCTCTGGCTCGTGTGGGCTTGTTGGAAGATTCAGACGAAATACAAGCTCTTCGCGAACACTCCCACGCACTTCGATGTACTCAAGAGTCAGGACTAAGTATTGTCCGTGAACTATATGAGCGTGAGTTGGTAGATCTATCGTTTGCCAATGCACCAGGCCAGATAACCACTGATGCGGAAGGGCGGCTGGACTCTGACTGGGCCGAGGTACGCCTTCAACTTCAGCTCGGCCGCGATGCAGAAGAAAGCATCACCGTACTTCGCAATATGGAGGCCCGCCTAGGACGGCGTTCCGCGTGGCCTGATCATTGGAAACACGAAGCGTTGCCCCTTTGGTATGAACTCGCCCTCGACGAAGTCTTGCCATACTTGGCTATGCGGCTGAGAGACCATCACTACGAACCCCGATTCGGCGAAAAGACCATCCATGTGTTTCGCAGCCTACTTGAACGTCACTCCGTCTATGAGATTTTTAACTTCATATGGGGTGGCGTCCGCGACGCCGCCTCATATCAAGTGCGTCACAGTGTCTCGAGGCGGCAGGCCGCGAATGCCGTCCTTGGGAACTGTCAGCGGCGCGCAGAACGAGCAATTGCAGAAGGTTGGATTGTGAAGCATTTTCGCCGTGATCCCAAGGTTCCACAATCAGAATGCACAAGCTTCTATGCCAATTTCGTGATGAGGTTAGGCGAACGATTCTTCTCCCAGTCTCCGAGCGAACATCACTGCAATTTGCCGTCATAGGTGCTCCCCCGTTCCTACCTCAATGGACCAACCGGGTGCCACCATGCGAGGGGATAAACTTGATACACAGCTGAAGGACGCCTCGTTCGCGTCTTTCTACTGGTTCTCGCGATTTGAGTTCGCACTCAATTAAAAGAACTTTCTGAGGAGCTCCCTCTCCGCCATATAGATGCAAGCTCTTGCTTTCCGGGCTCTTTTTAATGGCGCACCAGGATTGAGTGTGAATGTCGCCTGTCCTGCCCTGGGAGGTCTGTCACTGCGCAGCCCTTTGCGCGGCAGCGGGAATGGGGATATCTTCGACTGACGCCCAAGGGAAAGGCCCGCCATGACGGCAACCGCACAGGCCGGTGATCACCCCTCGGCCCGTATCGAACGGGCTCAGCACCCCCATCCCGCCGCGATTCAGCACATGGGTATAGATCATCGTCGTGGAGACGCCGGCATGCCCCAGGAACCCCGGGACCGTGCGGATGTCCTGCCCGCGCTCAAGCAGATAGGTGGCGAAGCTGTGGCGCAGGGTGTGGCAGCCGACGCGCTTTTGGATATAGCAGGCGGCCGCCGCCGCCCGCCTTATCGCCCTCTGCAAGGCGCTTTCGTGGAGATGGCGGCGGCGGATGGCGCCGCACACCATCGACACGGTACGCCGGCGCTGGGCCCGCACGAAACCCTCCGGCTCGCCCAGCCTCTTTCCAAGAACCTGCTCATAAAGAAAGACCAGGGCTCAGAGCGTCTGATTCCGCGTGCCGGCGCTGACCCGCTTTTTCACTGCGAGGTGCTCGAGAAACGCCCGCACCTGCGCCGCCGCAGTCTCCTCCGGCAGGCCGTTCGAACAGAACAGCAGAAAACGGCAGATCCACTGCTCGTAGTTCTGCTCGGTGCGGTAGGCATAACCGCGCCTGCGGATCTCGGAAGTGAGAGGTGCTAGGCATGTGACATCTGCTTATCGAGATCACGGGCGTCCTGCCCGAAGAAGCTGGAATGCGCGGTTATGCTAAGACGCAGCACTGTTTATTACAGTACGACGCAGCGGTACTATCGCCATTACGACCGCCGTCGCCGAAATCACTCTTAGAGCGCGGACCAGTCGAGTTTATCGGCTCAGGGTTTTTCCCCGGTTTCACGGACCTCCCGGCACTGGGCGAAACTGAGCCAGTACTGCTTCATCCGATTGAGGCATAGATGAACGACAAGACCGAACCCCAAGATTCAGCCGAAGCCGAAGCAAATGCGCATGCCTCTCTAGAGTTCGAGAGGACGAAATACGAGGCGATCCAAGAGAAGGAAGATCGCGAATATCAACTGCGCCTTCGCGAACTTGAGCTACGAGAACGCGAAGCAAATCGGTCTCAATTGAAGAATCCACTCGTGTTAGCGATCGTCGCGGCCACACTAGCAGCAATAGGCAACGGCGTAGTTGCGTGGGTCAATGCGGATAATCAGAGAAAAGTCGAGGAGAATAGAGAATCGCTTAGCAAGGAGCTCGAATCGAGGCGAGTCGAATCCTTGGCGATGCTTGAAGTACTAAAATCAGAAGCGCCATGTGATGGTGTTAGTAAGCTTCAAGTTGCATTAGATATTGGCTTGGTATCCGACTCAAACCGCCAAGCGGAATTACGGCAATTTCTTTCGGCTTCGTCAGATTCCAATCAGTGTCCGCAGGCCACAGTAGATTCGAAGCCAATTGTCGCGCCCGTCGAGCCGATCACAGTAAGTCTGAGCACCGGCTGGCTCGGTGGTGGCCACAATCAACTACAGCAATGTCGAATCTTACGGAGTGCGGTTGAGTCGGAATATCCCGACAGAACGATTCTCTTGGTAGGGTCATCAGAGGAAAGCAAAAAGGACTTCTTAGGGCGGGTGGAGTACAAGTATTTCTGCACATTCGAGGTGCAATGAGTGATCCGCCTTTTATTGCAAACAGCTATTAAGGCAGATTGCGGGCTTGCTCGCAGCGGGCTCTAACAATCGCATGTAATCGGACGCATCGCTGCTCGCTTCGCTCACCACGGCGCGCCGCTGATGCGAGACGTTAGCGCGCCCCGCAAAGCGTGGCGCATCTGGTCGGGTGAGAGTCCCGACATGGTAAGGGTTAACCACCCACCATTACCGAGTGTTGCGCCTCTGGCGGAACGGTGCCTTGGTCGTGAAGATTGGGGCGTGCGTGAACAAGAGAGGTGAAGCGAACATAGGGTATGTTGCAGGCGGTTTGGAGACCTAGCTCCTTAGATGGAATCGCTTCGAAATGAACAGTCCCGGTTGGCCAGCGTTGTAACTTGCGTGAAGCCCATACGAAGCAAGCGCATTGGTTAGCCTGTAGCGAGCCGGCGGAGTTCTCAATCTGCGGCACGTAACAAGAGATGCGTGATGAACGCGGGAGGCTCCGTGGGCTCCAAGGGAAGGGTAAAGCACATGCGGACCGCTACAAACGGGATGAAGGCCGATGGGGAGTCGGATCATCTCATAGTACTCGGAGACGGTAGGGCCGATCACATGGGGACGGGGATGACGGTCATGCGTAACTTGCAAAGACAACTCGCGCCGGACAATGTAGGGCCGGAGCTCGACGAGCCAACCTCCTCGCAGGGGCTATCTATGAGCAGTATTGCTGCTTCTACGAATGTGAGCATGATTGAGGAGCCCGGTGCGGGAAAACTGCACGCCGGGATCTGTGCAGGGGGCGCCGGCTAACCGGCGTCCCTACTGCGACGGCCATATGCCGCAGGCACAATCAATAGAAGCAAGAAGTAGGGGTTGTGGATATGTCCGCAAGACAACTGCCGATTGAACACGCGCTGGTCCGATCGACGGTCCGATTGCTTGCTGGGCCAGCGTCCGGTGACCCCACTTCGGTGGGAACTGGATTCTTCTACAAGGTCGTCCACCCGCAGAAGGATATCGCCAAGATCCTTATTGTCACGAACAAGCATGTTGTTCGCGGCGCCGATGTTGTTCACTTTGTTCTTTCGTCTGCACTATCCGTCCGCGCACTTGATGAACAGCACCAGCCAAGGGGACACAAGGACCAGAAGTTCATGCTGCCACTGAACGGAAACACATACCTGCATCCTAATCCAAACATCGACCTCTGTGCAATTGACGTCACGATCCCTGTTGGCCAGGTTCTTCAGACGGGCGCCCAGCTCCGCTCAATGTTCATCGACTCCAGTTGGCTACCAGAACCTGAGGCTAGGCCGATCATTCGCGACGTGGAGCAGGTGCTTGTAGTCGGGTATCCAAGAGGGCTGTGGGACAGCCACAACAACATGCCCATTGCTCGGCTAGGTATTACCGCAACTCATCCGCTCGCCCACTACCAAAACAAGCGTGAGTTTCTCGTCGATGTCGCGGCTTTTCCGGGATCTAGCGGCTCGCCGGTCTTCACCTATGAGGCTCCGATGTTTCGGCAGGGGGATGGCGCATATACGCCTGGCACTAAGGTTCAGTTCGTTGGGGTCGTGTGGGGCGTGGTCGAATGGAACGTAGAGGGAGAGCTAAAGGTGGTGGAGATTCCGTCCGCCCTTAAACAGGTGCCTGTGGTCAGCTCGTCGCTTAGCCTTGCCATCGCGCTGCATGCCGATGCAACTTTGGAACTAGACGCGCAATTCTTCCCGGACCGCCGGGACGTGTAGAAATTCGGCTATGGCTGAGGCCGAGCCCTTGAGAGGGGATAGGATAACCTGACGTTATGCTGCGCGACTGAGAGGAGTCGATGAGTTATTTGCCTAAAGCTCTTCCGTTGTTATTAGGTGCTGTTTTTCCGTGCTTTGCTGACGGGCGATTGACGCAGCACGTACAGCCATTTTCAGCTACGTGCGAGGAAGCCTCAGCTCGAACCTTTATTGAATCGACGGATTTCGAGGGAGCTCATACCCCGGGGGGGTGGAGTCACGAGGGCACGGCCGGAGGTGAATGGCACTTCAAGTATGGAGGCGGTGGTCAACTAGCTGTTGATGGTAAAAATGTTCAGATAGTCGCGTCGCACGATGGGGTTCTCCTGGCGGCTACGTATGGCTCAACCGGAATTGGCACAAACGGATGGCTATACGCTGTACATCGTGGATTAAACAAAATCGTCGCTACTACCGCTGGCGGCTACGGTGGCTACGATGCGCTCGGTTCTGGTGTCGTGATCCGCTCTGTGGAGCTTCGTTGTACCTTCAGTGAATGAAATGTCACGTCATAACCGCGCCATGCAACCAACGCGCATACCTCGCGTAGTAGATTGCAGGCGTTATGTTTCTCTGACTGAGGAATCGTTCCATGAGTAAACCAGTGTGGTTCCTCCTGATCGAGCAGTGGAAAGTCAAGGGGATGGGTGCGACAGGTATCACGCTCCCTTTCTTGGTCGGTGCTTTAGCGCGTATCCAAGGAATGAGGCCGTCTACTAAAACCATCCGGGACGTGTTGCAGGAGATTGTTGCAAATCCATTTCAGGGTTACGTCACTGAAGTTCGTTGGTGTGCGAATGTCGATGCACCAGTTATTTCTGTATCAAAGCGGAATGTCGGTACTATGCCTTTCATGAGTCACTTTGCCAGCCCAAGAGGCGAGATCTCGTTGGGCTTCAGTCAGGATGTTCAGTCGATGTTCGGGTTGAACTGTGGCGGTTCAAGCGACTGTTTGGAAAAGTTGGTGGCGCACGCCGCTGGTCCTGTCGAGTTAGCAACTTATTCTCGAGTTCGCAATGTCGAAACCGGGAAATGGGAGTTTGCGGATTTCCTGCCGAAGGAAGTACGTTACATCCGGGAGGTCGCGGCCATTGCGGCGAGTGCAGAGTCATAAGCTACTGTTGTGTTTTCGAAATGATTGGAGATTCAATGAAGGAGGTGCGCCATGCCATGGAGTACTGAGTATGACAGGTTCTTGTCTGGTAGTGCTTGGATGGGGGCGCTCATATATTCCGTTCCAGCAATAGTCTTGATTGTGGCGTTGCAGTATTTCGACTTGACCAGGGAATATGTCGTTCCTGCTTTGATTATTTACCTTATTGGTGCATTGGCTCATATGGTCACATATGCTGCACAGGCGATATGTATTCAAATTAAAGCGTGTACGGATTACGCACTGGAGGACAATTCACGAATAACAAGAGCAATGGAGTCCGACTCGTGACTGCTTCCGCCCTTCGCTACCGCTCCGGTTGGTCACCGTCAAGCGCGGCTCATTGCCAACATGCTGTACGGATGAGTCCGTGGTAGACCAAACAGACAGAGGCAGACTAGAGCGCATCAGCGCATCCGTTAGCGAGTTACTGGCAGAGATCCAGACGATAGCGGGCAGACAGAACGTCACGGAAGCGCGATTCAGATTCCCACGGGGATACATTCGAACCACAAAAGAGACCCGGGTGCGAGTTTCCCTCTCGTATGGCCTTCTTGACGAGACCAAGATCCGGAACATCTGCTATTCGCTACAAATGGCGGACCTGTTGCGCTGGCTAGCGATCCGCACAGACTTGAATGGAATGCTGCTTTCACAGGTTGTCAAGGAGTACATCTGCATTCATGGGCACGCTGCCGATTATTTGTCGGACGCCACGTGCAGAGAGCTGGGCTTGGTCGCAGAGGGCAAACCAAAGCCGTTTAAGAAGAGAAGCTCCCTTCTTGTCGCTGGTCAACACATCCAGCCGGAGACGAAGCGGGAAATCGATTGGATCTGGGATATTCGGCGCCGTGAGCACCCCGACAGACTCGACGAATTGGAAACCAATCAGTACGGCCGGGAAGATGCGATTAGGGCGCGGAAGGGTTTTGAAGTGTTCACAGAGCAGGCGGGCCACGCGATCATCGCAAGTCAGTTTGATTCTTTGGACAAGTAGCGCATGTATGGGACGCGCCGTGCGCCACTGAGCTAACAGGCCGTTGAAAATGTCATGGATTCGTCCTGCCCATCATCCTTCGAACCCAGATTCAGGCGGGTCGGCTGCTATGGAGCCCGAAAAGCGCTCGTTCGATGCATGGATTTCGGTGCTTCAAGGCTTCGAAATGCTGCTTTGGCGCATTCCAGGCACACCGACCCTGCGTACTCATGGCACAGCCCCCGCCAGATTGCGCATCCGCACCAGGTTGTGTGCGGCATAGGTGAGCAGACACAGATGGATGACCTTCTTCACTCCACGAAGCTTGACTTGTCTCAGGGGGCCGACCATCGTGCCCCACCCGAAGATCTCCTCGATGCGCTTGCGGACGCGCTGACTGACCGTGTACCCAGGGTGGCGCGTGGTGCGCCTATAGATCGCCGAGCGCCGGTTGCGGGTGTTCTGCGCCACATGCGGGATGGCCTCCAGACAGCGCAGGTGTGCAACGAGCTCTGCCGTGTCATAGCCCTTGTCGGCGCCGACCCCGACTCGATGCCGGCCCGCCAGGCGCGAGACCATCGCCGCCGCGGCATCGCGCTCCGCGGTGCCGCTGGCCTGGGTCAGTTCATGATCGACGATCAGGCCGTTGCGGTTCTCCATCAGAAGATGACTCTGGTAGCACAGTATCGCCGGATGCGCGTTGCCCTTGCGGTAGCTGCGCGCCTCGGGCGAGACGTAGCTGAACATCGATTCCTGCTGTCGGCGATCACCTCGCATCGTGCTTGTGCTCCCTATCGAACGATTCCGCGTATGATCAACTTTGGCGGGAGTTTTTCAACGGCCTGGTATTGCCATTACGACCACCGTCACCCAAATGAATGTTATACCCATATAGGAATCTCATAGTGGCCGCCCCTAAACTCTTCATCTCATATAGCTGGTCAAGCTCAGAACATGAGCAATGGGTTATCGAGCTCGCAACTAATCTTCGAGAGTCCGGAATTGACGTAATTCTGGATAAATGGGATTTGAAAGAAGGCCATGATGCCTACGCGTTTATGGAGCAGATGGTTAGTGATCCCGCCATAGGCAAAGTGGCGATTATTAGCGACAAAACCTACTCGGAAAAAGCCGATGGAAGATCAGGTGGTGTTGGGACAGAGACGCAGATCATCTCTAAAGAAGTTTACGAGAATCAAAAACAAGACAAGTTTGTCCTGGTTGTTTGTGAGAAAGACACGCACGGGAAGCCCTACCTCCCCACCTATTACAAGTCACGTATTTACATTGACTTGAGCGAGCCCGACTCATACGCGGAGAACTTCGAAAAGCTGTTGCGATGGGTTTTTGACAAACCACTGTACCTAAAGCCAGAGATAGGAAAACCTCCTACGTTCTTGACTGATGCCAATTCCATTTCACTTGGCACCACTCCAAGCTTTAAAAGAGCTATGGATGCAATCAAAAACAATAAAAGACATGCATCTGGAGCAATGGATGAATATTTTGAGACATTTTCACGAAATCTCGAGCGCTTCCGTATTGAAAGAACCGACAACGCACATGACGAGCTAATCGTAAAAAGTATTGAAGAGTTTCTGCCCTATCGAAATGAAGCAGTGCAACTTTTTATGGCGTTAGCTCAATACGCACCGACCGAAGAGAACATTGTAAAGCTTCATAGGTTTCTCGAAGGTTTAATACCGTATATGAGTAGACCGCCAGAAGTTACCCATTATAACGATTGGGATTTCGATAACTTCAAATTCATTGTTCACGAACTATTTCTTTATGCCTTTTCGATTCTTGTCCGATACGAACGTATCGAGCAAGCAAACTATCTAATGCATAACCAATACTACGTCGTTGGAAATAGCTATTATGGTAACGATGTTATGGTGCGCTTTCCGGTTTTTAGAGAATATATTCGTTCTCTTGAGGCGCGTAACCAACGGCTTAAGTTGCGCCGGCTCTCATTAAGGGCGGATATGCTGGAAGAAAGAAGCAAAAACTCTGGGCTAGAGTTCAGGTACTTAATGCAGGGGGATTTTATTTTGTTTATGCGAGCAGAAATTGAAGACGAAGACGGCTATTCCACTTGGTGGCCCGAAACCCTACTTTACCTGTTTAGGTTCCCTTCCAGCTTCGAGATCTTCGCAAGGGCTGTGTCCGGGAAATATTTTGAAAAGGTTAAGTGCCTTCTAGCTATAGACAAAAAAGAAGATCTTGTCGATTTGCTCTCTAGTTATAAAGGCGGCAGGCGTCGATTGCCTAGGTGGGAAGGTCGCTCGATCAACCCGCATGACCTTCTTGGCTTCGATCAGATAGCAACTAAACCATAACAACGGTATAACACTCGCATGCACTCGGCCATCGAAACGCGCCTCTCATACTTCGCTCTGCTTTTTCCGGACGGTGATGCGAAGCGTTATACATGGGGAGAAGGCTAAATGCAGAAACTCATAACAAACGACAATCGGAATACTGGAAAGGAAAATCGTAAGTCCTGGCGGATTAAAGTTCGCGTGGGGATGTTCCGGAATTGCTTAGGGCGAGTGACCGTTCTTACGGCGGCGTCGTTGCCGCCCTGATTGAACTAGGTGTCGTCGTGCCGGAGAGCACGCGTGCACCGCTACGCCTCGCCTTTCCGGCCAAGCTGGTGTCACAATGAATGCCGGCGCTATTCTCGGAGCAACACTAGATAAGGACTATGCAAAGGCACGCCATGCTGATTCCAGACCACGAAACCGCCGTTGATTTCCTGAACTACGAAGCAATCGCTGGAACTGCTGTCGAGTTGCTCAACGGTAACCGCCAGCGAGCAATCTCGATCGGCATTCACGGCGACTGGGGGGCCGGAAAGTCTAGTGTGCTGAAGATGATTGAGGAGGGTCTGTCCCGAGAAAAGGACGTCGCCTGCCTTTGGTTCAACGGCTGGGCCTTCCAGGGATTTGATGATGCCAAGACCGTCCTGATCGAGGCGATCATCAGTGAACTTGCACGGCAGCGCTCCTCATGCGGCAAGGTCAAGGATATGGCATCCGACCTGCTCAAGAGGGTTGATTGGCTCAAGCTCGCCAAACGCGGAAGCTCCTTGGCATTCGCCGCGGCAACTGGCATCCCCTCACCTGATTTGCTTAATTCTGTGCTCCAGACCCTTCGGTCAACGGTTGAACAAGCAAAGGATCTGTCTCCGGACGTGATCGAAGCACAACTTGCTGATGCGGCGTCATATCTAAAGGACGCCGAGGTCAGCAGCGTTCCGGATCAGGTCCACCAGTTCCGCGAAGACTTCAGCAAGCTTCTGGAGGAAGCGAAGATCGAGCAACTGGTTGTGTTGATCGACGACCTGGACCGCTGCCTCCCGGCGACTGCCATAGACACGCTTGAGGCTATACGACTATTCCTGTTCGTGCCCAAGACCGCGTTCGTCATTGGGGCGGACGAAGCCATGATCGAGTACGCGGTACGGCAACATTTCCCGGATCTTCCCGTCGCATCCGGGCCGATGCCTTATGCGCGCAACTACCTTGAGAAGCTCATCCAAGTGCCGTTTCGGATACCGGCCCTGGGAACGCATGAGACACGTGCCTACGTGACCCTACTTCTCGTTGAAAGTCTTGTCGGAGACGACCATGGCGGGTTCCGGCAGCTCTTGCAGAAGGCGAAGGATGATCTGAATCAGCCATGGCTCGGTAATGGGATTAATCAGGCGGAAGTTGCCGACGTGGACTCCACTCGCAAGGATGAACTGATCGGAACGTTTGTGTTGGCGCAGCAGATTGGTCCTATCCTGGCCGAGGGAACAAAAGGGAATCCACGCCAGATCAAGAGGTTCCTCAACGCCCTCCTGGTTCGTCAGGCCATTGCGCGTGCTCGTGGATTTGCAGATCGAGTCGGTCAGACCGCCTTGGCGAAACTGATGCTCGCCGAACGATTCCAGCCGGACTTCTATGAAGATATCGTCAGGATGGCGATGATCGCAGAAGAAGGCAAAGTCACCGAGCTTCATCTGTTCGAAGAACGGATGCGAGGCGAGGGAGAAAAGAAGAAGTCCGCGAAGAAGCCCGAGGCAGAGGCGGAGGAGACGACTGAAGAACGAACGAGAGAAATTATTGACAAATGGTTTGAGCGGGACTGGCTGAAGTCATGGGCCAGTATTGAGCCGGCTCTGGGTAACGTTGATTTGCGGCCATACGCATTCGTTGCCCGTGACAAAAAGATTCTTTCTGTAGCATCGGACATTGGCGGGCTTGACGGCCTCGTCGACAAGTTGTCCGGAACCGGCGACCTTGCCATTCGTAGTGTCGAGACCGAAATCAAGGCACTGCAACCCGCCGAAGCACGACAAGTCTTCGACATGTTGCGGGAACGGGTGCTCCGCCAAGGCAACTACCAGACCGAGCCTGCCGGTTTTAGAGGTCTGAGCATCATCGCCAAGCACCACCTTCCCTTCCAGTCCGAGTTAGTTTCCCTGATTGGCAGCATCGATCCGTCATCGTTGGGAGTATGGATCGTGAAGGGATGGAACGAGATATTGACCCGGCCAGAAGCCAAACAACAGTTTGGGTCGGTGCTGACACATTGGAGCGGCCAGGATGCTAATAAACCGCTGAAACGGGCGGCCGAGAAGGCTCTGCCCGGCTGGAACAAGGGAGGGAGATAATGGGCACGTCAGGATCATCGCGTGGACCCGGTTCCGGAACGCCACTGGTACCGACTTGGCTCGACGAGCCAACCACCAATCCTGTATCGGGAAACGATGACGTATCACAAGATCAGGTAGACGGAGATGACACTGATGGTTCGAATGCCGGACCGGACAGCAAACCAGAACCACGTCCTCCCATCCAGCTACCGCCAGAGCCAAGTCGATTTCAATCGGCAAGGACAAACTTCACGCGCTTTGCGCGATCTGGGGGCAGCGATACCGGTGCCCTGAGACGAGGCATCAGGGACTATGTCCGCAGCGGGACACGGGGCGCGCGAAGCGCCACGCAACGCATGGGCTCCGCACGCACGACGGCAAGCGGAGCGCTTGGAGTGTTCCGGGGTCTCCTGCGTGACGGCGTAGAAACCACGCTACGCCGTCTTGATCTCAATAACCTTGTCGGGCGGTCCGCAGAGGATCTTCTCGTCGGCCTGACGGACACGATCTGTCACGATGGCGGGTCCATAGACGAAGCGATCGGTCGCGATGCATGGCTGGAGACCGTAGCGGAACTGGATCAGTTCGGAATAGATGACCTGGATTCACTCACGACGGCGCAGGTCAGCGCGATATTCATGGCCTATGTATCTCACGCGATAGAGGCCCGCCTGTTCCAGGACATCGGGATCAACGGATTTCATGTCTCCGCCAGCGTCTCCGAGACCGAAAGTTTCGAACGTCAGCTCAGGGACTACATTCGCCGTTCCGTCAGGGATTCCTTTTCATCGGACCTGAGCAGTCTGCCCAACCTTCGAGACAAGGAAATCAACGACATCGTTGACGGCACTTATACGGATGCATGGAGTTTGCTGGAAGCCTGGGGAGATATGGAATGATCAGACGACATAGCATTCTGGCAAGACTTGGCCCTGCCGACACAAGCAAGGTCACGATCCATGAACCACGATCCGCCACCACAGAGATACGCTTCATAGATGGCGAAAAGCGGCTCGGCTATGGTCTGGGACAGATAATCGACCAGCTCGCCAGACGCGGGCTTTATCCCACGGAGGATGCCGCCGACCTCGCCATCCTTGCCGGCACGGTCACCGCTGCTGATACGAGGATAAATCGAGGGAGCGAATCGCAGGATAGCTGGACCAGGGAGATCGATATCTACGTACCGGTAAGGGCTCCAGACCGTTGGAACGCGATTGCTCCGCTGACTGAAAGGATGCTGCATTTTCTCACCGGTGACAGGTGGCGGTTGTTCTTCCGAAGTCGCCACAAAGTCTATAAGACTCTTATCGAGACCCCGCCGATTGCGGTCGGATCACCCTTTTCCAGCGTGTGCCTTTTTTCCGGCGGACTCGACAGCTTCACAGGCGCGGTTGACCTTCTCGAAGGAGGTGAGAATCCGATATTCGTCAGCCACTATTGGGACGCCAGTACGCGCTCACAGCTACCCTGTGCAACTGTCCTTGGAAAGGAGTACGGGGACCTGTACTCTCGCCATGTCCGTGCGCGCGTCGGCTTTCCAGCGGACTTGGTCAGCGGGTCCGCTCCAGAGAACTCGCTTCGCGCACGCTCGTTTCTGTTCTTCAGTCTGGCCGCGCTTACAGCAAGTTGCCTGAGCGGAAAAAGTACGATCTATGTGCCGGAGAACGGGCTCATCTCACTAAACGTTCCGCTCGACGTGCTCCGCCTTGGCGCCTGGAGCACGAGGACCACACACCCCTTCTACATGGCCAGATGGCAGGAACTCTTCGACACATTGGGATTTCCATTCACCATGGAGAACCCATATCGCTTCAAGACCAAGGGGGAGATGCTTAGCCAGTGCAAGAACAAGATCTTCCTCGAAAAACACGGGCATGAAACGATCTCCTGCTCGTCATACATGAAATCACGACACAAGAAACTGCCTCACGGACATTGCGGCTATTGCGTCCCATGCCTCATTCGCCGCGCATCGATCAAAGCCGCGTTTGGCCATGATCGAACGGACTATGTAATCATCCCCGACCTGATGTCCCGCACATTGGACGCCTCAAGAGCAGAGGGCGAAGACGTTCGATCGTTTCAGATGACGGCGTCACGCTTGAAACGGAAACCTGACCTTGCCAGGTTACTGGTTCACAAGCCAGGACCGCTCTCCGATTACACAGACGGCGAAATTGCCGCATATGCCGATGTTTTCCGCCGAGGCATTGCCGAGGTCGGAAAGCTCGTCGAAAACGTGAAAGTCAGACCGCTATGACCTCCAAGTCCGCGCCTCAAGGCTATGATTTCCACTGTCACATTGACCTCTATCCGGATCCGCCGGCGATGATTGCTGCTTGTGAGCGTGACAGGATACTGACCCTGGCCGTGACTACGACACCGAAGGCGTGGCCGCAGAACCGGAAATGGACGGCTTCAAGTAACTTCGTCCATGCAGCAGTAGGACTTCACCCGGAGCTCGTTGGCGAGCGCCATGAAGAAATCGATTTGCTCGAACAATATGTCGCAGAGTCATCCTTGATTGGCGAAATCGGACTCGATGGAAGTCCTCAGTATCGGGACAGTTGGGAGAATCAGAAGGATGTCTTTTCACGGGTGTTGCGGAAGGCCCAGGCCCATGGTGGTCGTGTTGTCAGCATCCATAGCCGCCGTGCGACCACGGAAGTCGTGGAGATAATACAAGAACTCACGACTCCTGACCATGTTATATGCATCTTACACTGGTTTTCCGGACCGAAGTCTGTTGCCATGCAAGCGGCGTCGGCGGGATGCTATTTCTCCATCAACAGCCAGATGTTCCAATCCAAACAGGGAACGGATATTGTCAAAACCTTGCCAATCGACAGACTGTTAACCGAAACGGACGGTCCGTTCACGAAGCTAGCCAACCGGCACAGCGTCCCGTGTGATGTATTGTCTTTACCAGAGCGCATAGCGGAACTGCGTAGTGCAAGTCGCCAGCAGATAAATGATGCGATCTCCCGAAACGCCCGATACGTATTGGAAAAGGCCGATATCCGTTTCTGACAAGCTACTGCGGAGTCCGGATCGCAATACGGCATCCACGATAAAGCCGCGAGAGGGATCATCACCGAATGGCGGAGACGGGAACACCTGACTCCGGGCGCGCAGGGCTTAGAGCCCGGTCCGGTGCCACCGGACGCGCCCCAAGAGGGGAACTACAATTGACCAGTGAGACGATACGCCCCGTGCGGCCGTACAATGGTTACGTGCTGCTTCGCTCGCGTAAGGGCGATCCTGGAGATTCACCCTATGACCGGCACTCAGTCGTCGAGGCCCACTAGCAACCGTATGCGCGCTTCTCGTGTGGATAAGTGTCGGGATCGGAAAGAATTGCGCGAGAGCCCGGCAATGAGGGCCTATGGCATTCTAACGAACAGGCGGTCTGATACTGGTGCCACCATCGAGTCAATAACCGAACATATCAAGAAGGGCCTTAATGTCATGGCGGTCCAGCACCTTGGAAGGTGTCTGGGTCTCTCTGTGAATGATGTCCTCGGGGTCATCAGGATGTCGCCGAGGGCATATGCCAGACGGCGGCATTCAGGTGCCTCTCTTGGACTTCTGTACTCTGATCGGGCCTATCGTATCGCGAGAGTTATCGTGCTTGCGGAGGAGGTATTTGGTAGCGGAGACATCGCCCACGACTGGCTCGTCTCGTACAATAGAGCGCTAGGCGCGAAGCCTTATGAACTGCTCGACACAGAAGTCGGTGTCGAGCGAGTAAGGACCGTACTTGGTCGGATAGAATTCGGCGTTTATAGCTAAAAGGATTGGATTGGTTGCCGTTGACACTGGCATGGGAAGGCTTTGGCAGAGCGCTAGGGTCTCCCTGCCCAAAGCGGTGACGTACCGCTCTGAGGCATGGTGCCGCATGGGTTCTTGCCGCTGTCTCAACGACGCATCGCATGGTAGAAGAGTGGAGACAATTTACGAACAACACGAAAGGATGTTTCTGGAGGCGTGGAAGCACGGTGTGCGCCTCGCTGGCCCGGAGTATTTTAACGTTTTAGTCCCTGACGTAGACGCAGCGACCGACAAGAACCAGCGTCGTCCCAACAGAGAGGCTATCGAGGCCGTTATCGATGCTCTAGGTAGTGGGGAGAGTGTTTTCCTGGACAGCATGTACTCTTTCTACAATTCGGAAGTGAGGCATATGCTCCTAGAGAGCCTCGACCGGAAAATGGTGAATATCTGTGACATAGCAGCGGCATTGGACGGCGAGCGCAAAGAGGTCATTGGGGATTTACTGCGGTACTACCCGGGCTGGTAGGGTTCAGGATCTCCAGCTTCGCTAGGAGTACCGCATGCTGCGATGCGATATCTCCGCTCGATGGACAGCCGTATGAGATGCCAACGGATGACGCGTAGTGAAGGCTCGCGGCCCTAAGTCTTATACAGTGGTCGCCAGTTGCGGAGGACCTGCGGCCCGCCTCCATGCCCTCGGATCCCGTAAGCCTTGAGCAGTCCCGCGAGCACGCGGTTCTTGCCAATTAGTCGAGCGGACAGCCCAAGCGTTCCATGAGATCGCCATGATTGAACCTGACGATCACATCAGGGGCGGCATCAAGACCATGAAAGAATCGAAGGCTCGTGCGCGATTCAATGTCTGACAATTGAGCCGACTTGGTGCAATGAGTGGCGTTTCGGGGTGTGCCCTGATCCATTACAAAGCCAGCCGCGAGAAGTTGACCATCACCAGCAATCGCGACAATCTTCCAGTAAGCGCTTGGGATCATGTGAGCCTTGTCCGTAGTCGGCAGCGAAGGCATGGCCCGTTCATAAAGCGGCCCGGTCATGACGTAGACAGCCCCTGATTCATGGGAAAGAGCCCGCACCGCCGCTTCCAACCTTGCCCATGCGCCCTGGTTCAATGCGGCCGACTGCGGGGTTATGTTGGATAGCAGGTTCGTATCGGGCCAATAGCTTGTTCCTGAGAAACTCGCCAGTGGGGCTTGGTGGCCACGATCAGTCCCTAGTACGCGGTTCGCATCGCGGTAATCTTCCGGCGCCAGTGTTTCATGGTCCGCGAGGATAGGATCCTTTCGCCAGTTTCTGGCCTGGCTCCGCCCGATTGAGTCAGGCGTAACCCGATAGGCGACCCAATCAGAGAACTTCGTCAGATCATTGGAACTGAGAATATGCGTGGGGCGGATTATCAGGTCATTCCCTGAGGGAGACCCCGCGGGGCACCCATAGAGGCAGTGGGCAGGACTGTGAATTTCGAGGGCGAGCGCACCGGACAGGCCACAGAAAAGCAAGAGAATCGTCGACATGATCCTAGACATACATCATGCCCGCGGCCATATGTCTTTCTCGCTCTCGGTGGCGTCGTCTTGACGCTCAAGCAACTCACCCCGAAGAATCGTTATGTGATCCGGGGCTTTGACCCCGACCTTCACCTGGCGCCCTTCAACATTTATCAGCGTGATTTCGATATCATCACCGATCAGGAGTGACTCACCTGGTCTGCGTGTCAGGATAAGCATAGACCGAACCTCCATGTCCGTAAGAGAAAAGGTTTGCGTCCCATGGCGGGACAAGACATCGTAACGTATGGCGTGCTGGAGTCAATATCGCTGGCCCAATTACCCAGGTTCGCGTTCCTCATCCTTGGGCGGGCTTCGCTTGAGGGCCGCAAGGGGGGATAATCGTTAGGGTGGCTCCCCACCGGTCGATTCCGGGAGGAAAAATGCGCACTAGGAACAAGCGGATCGTAGTTCATGTGACCAAGACCGAGCACGCCCGGATCACCAAGGGCGCGGAGCAGGCCGGCTTGTCTATCAGCGCATTCATGCGCCGCGCTGCCTTCGAGGCTCAGATCAAGGACGATGAATTGGCCCTGCTAGCGCTGATTGATGCCGTCATGGAGGGAACCGAACGGGCGGAGCGAGCCATAGACGATACCCTGGAACATGTTGCTCTTTCGAATCAGCGTATAAGTCGGATGGAGGCACGCGCTAGGCATCACAGAGGCTGATATACGCTTGGCCCACTGGCTGTTAAGTGCTGTTGGCATGAATGCTCCGGACAGGCAAGGCTCAGGCGGACTCTAGTCAGACGTATCGCTTGGCGGGCGTGTGGCGCGAGGACAGCCGAGTCACATTTGGGTCTTCTCGTGTTCACCGATGAACCCGGAGGCAGTCGATCCGGCCCATCGGACACGTAACACGACTCCCGGCCCTCGACACTCGAGTAGCTTCAGCGCACCCGGGGCAAGAGGTCGGACTTTCATCTCAAGCCTCAGGGCTCGCGTTTTGCCTTCGTGGCTTGGCGAACGTGTTCGCGTAGGCTAGAGAAATACGCTCTCCCAGCGGGTTTCGCCGGCGCCGACGCTGCGCCGGCAAGCAGCTGGTCGCGCAACCTCTGCCGGTCCTGGTCGCGCCCGATGAGCGCACAAACATACTCATTGTGTGTGTCATAGCCACGCCGTCGGACCTGTTGGTCGACGAAGGCCGCGAGGCCGCTGGGTACGGGAATACGCAGTTTTCTCATAGCCGGAAGCTAGATGCTAAAGCAGGAGTTGGCAAGACCGAGATGATCAGCCGGCGAGGACCTTGGCGCAACATTGATGCGGTCGAGTACGCCACCCTTGAATGGCTGGAATGGTTCAACCACCGCCGGCTGCTGGAGCCTATCGGCAACATCCCGTCGGCAGGGTTGGAAGCGGCGTATTATCGCCAACAGGAAGAGTCGGCCATGGGGCATGACACAAACAAACTGGTCTCCGGAAAACCCGGGGCGGTTCAGAGTGCCACGAGAACCCCAGGTGAGGAATCGGTGGTAGAGATCATCGTTCTGGCTTGTGACTGAGTGAATCTAGATAGTTGTCACGGAAATCTTCCCCATCGTCTTTCTTCTTTACCTTAGAAGGCGCTGCCGACCAACGAGCCGAGTGCTTGGTGCTCGTAAGGAAGAGCCCCTTTATACGCTTGCTACGCTTCTTCTTCCTGCCCATTTGAGAACCTGGCCTTAGCCTACCGCCCAATCTGCCGACAGGACCTCCGCCTGCTGCAAAACCGTCTGAACAGCCGCCTCCTGAAGATCAGGTGGATACCCGTATTTGCGCAAGATCCGCTTAACCAGCACACGCAGGCGTGCGCGAGCGGACTCACGATGTGCCCAATCCACTGATACATTCTCCCGTAAGCTCATCAGAAGCTCGTGGGCGATGACACGCAGTTGTTCGTCGCCCATGACTTCGACTGCGGATTGGTTCTCCGCCAGGGCATCGTAGAAGGCGACTTCCTCTTCCGACAGCCCCTGCTCTTCGCCTCTATGCCGCGCGGCCTTGATGTCCTGGGCAAGTTGGATCAGTTCCTGGATAACTTCTGCGGTAGTAACGGCGTTGGCATGGTAGCGTGCTATAGCATCTTCCAGGCGGTCCGTGAAAGCGCGGGTCTCCACCACGTTACTGCGGCTCCGTGAGCGGATACTGTCATTGAGCAGCTTGCGCAGGGCCTCCAAGGCCAGATTCTTCTTCTCCATCTCCTGCACTTCGACCAGGAACTCATCGGACAGGATGGAGATATCCGGCGTCTGAATCCCGGCAGCTCCCAGGATGTCCACGATCTCGGTGGAAACCACGGCCCGGCTGATGATCTGTTGCACGGCCAGTTCCCGATCCTGGCGCGATGCCCCAGCGGCGGCAGACGATTTCACGAGCGCGGCGCGCACAGCCTGGAAGAATCCAACTTCGTCACGAATGGCGCGGGCCTCATCGGAGCTGGAGGCCAGCGCAAACGCACGAGACAACGCGAGCACCGCATCTGCAAAGCGACGGTGTGCCCGTTTCTTGCCCTCTGGTGTGGCCTCTGCGGCCGCCCACTCCTGCTGCTTGGTCAGAATCCACTCAATAGCACCTGCCATCGTGGCAAGACGATGTTGTGGCGTTCCGCCCAGTGCTGACAGATAGTCATACCCGTGGAACATGGCGCGCACGATATCGTACTTCTCCAGAAGAACGGCCACTGCCTCGGCTTCATCGATCCCGGTCTTGTCCTGGTCGGGCTTGGAATACTGTGCCAGTGCAGACTTGAGATTCTGGGCGATACCGATGTAATCGACTACCAGACCGGCCGGTTTGTCTCGGAATACACGGTTCACGCGAGCGATCGCCTGCATGAGTCCATGACCCCGCATTGGCTTATCGATATACATGGTGTGCATGGAGGGTGCATCGAAGCCGGTCAACCACATGTCCCGCACGATCACGAGCCTGAGCGGGTCCCCAGGATCTTTGGCACGCTTCGCCAGGAGATCGCGTCGCGCTTTGTTGCCGATGTGCGGCTGCCACTCTGCCGGGTCGCTGGCTGACCCTGTCATCACGATCTTGACGCTACCCGCATTGTCATCGTCGCTATGCCAGTCTGGGCGCAGTCTGATGATCTCAACGTACAAGGCCACGCAGATACGTCGGCTCATGCACACAACCATAGCCTTGCCATCCAACGCTGCCACACGATCCTCGAAATGCTGAACTAGGTCGGCGGCAACCAAGGCCAAGCGCTTCTTGCTGCCTACCAAGGCCTCGACCGTCGACCATTTCTGCTTGGCGCGCTCGGCGCTGGGCTCGTCCTCATCTTCCAGCAGGGCTTCGATTTCTGCGTCGATGTTCGGCTTCTCGTCCTCATCCAGTTCGATCCGAGCCAGTCGGGATTCGTAGTAGATGGGCACGGTGGCGCCGTCTTCCACCGCCCGGCTGATGTCGTAGATGTCGATGTAATGACCGAAAACCGCCGGGGTGTTGACGTCCGTGGCCTCGATGGGGGTGCCAGTAAATCCGATAAAGGAGGCGTTGGGTAGTGCGTCACGTAGATACTTGGCGAAACCGTAGGAGACTTCACCCGTCTTGGCATCCACCTTGGCACGAAAGCCGTATTGGCTGCGGTGGGCCTCATCCGCGATCACCACCACATTGGCGCGGGTGGTCAGTGGTTCGTCGACCTCTCCGAACTTCTGCAAGGTCGTGAAGATCACACCGCCAGAAGCTCGGTTGAGCAGCTCCCGCAGGTGCTCGCGGCCCTCGGCCTGCACCGGCGTCTGGCGGATCAGGTCGCGGCAAGCCGAAAAGGTAGTAAACAACTGATCGTCCAAATCATTGCGGTCAGTGAGCACCACAAGGGTCGGATTCTCCATGCGGGGCTCGAAGACCAGCATGCCCGCATAGAAGGCCATCAACAGGCTCTTGCCTGAACCCTGGGTATGCCAGATCACGCCCGCCTTGCGGTCCCCCAAAGGCTGGCTGCCCAAGTCATATTCGGCGGGTAGCTCGGCTGCCCCCTGGACGCTGGCCCGAAGCGTGGAGATGACCGCTTTTCTCACCGCGTGGAACTGGTGATAGCCGGCGATGATCTTGATGAGCCCGTCAGGCCGCTCGCTGAACACCGTGAAGTGACGCAGAAGTTCCAGAAAGCGCCCCTTCTCAAATACCCCCTCGACCAACGTACCCAACTCCGGCGTGCCCTTTGGCTCGATACGCTTGCCGTCCGTGGTTCGCCAAGGCATGAAGCGCTCAAGATCGGCGGAAAGGGAGCCCACACGTGCAGACAGCCCATCAGAAGTCAACAAGAGCGCATTGCTGCGAAACAGAGCCGGAATCTGTTGCTTGTAAGTCTGAAGCTGGTTGAAGGCGCCGGTCAGTGTTGCGGTCTCTCCACCAGGCGCTTTCAACTCGATGACCGCCAGAGGCAGACCGTTGACGAACACCACCACGTCCGGGCGGCGCTTGTAATGTCCGGCCACCACAGTGAACTGTTGCACTGCCAGCCAGTCATTGCGCTCTGGCTGATCGAAGTCGACCAATTGGACCTTGCCGGCGGTGAGCACCCCGTCCTCGGCGTAATACTCGACATCCGCCCCATCGGTCAGCAGCACGTGAACTCGGCGGTTCTCTTCCAATAGGTTGGGCAGTTCGGATTGGGTCAGTCGGCGCGCTACATCTGCAAGGGCATCGGGTGGAAGCGTTGGGTTCAGTCGAGCCAGGGCGGCTTCCAGCCGCGCCTTCAACACCACCTCATCGTAGGCCTCGCGTTCTGGCTGCTTTCCATCAGGCCCGATGATCTCGTCGGAGGTGCAGGCGTAGCCCAGTTCGGCGAGCTGATCCAGCAGCGCAGCTTCAAGTTGGGCCTCAGAAAGGAAGGCCATCAGACAACTTCCTTGACGTTCATGTCTGCGCGCTTAAGGAGTTTCTCGGCATCCCTAATGCGTAGCTCGCCGGAGATCAATTTGGGTAGCAGGGTGTCTCGGACTTTGGCTAAGTCAATATTCTCATTATTTGCCACCTTTCCCATTATGGGTTCGACAAATGCTACGAAGGCATTCAATACATCTTCGCCGGGAACCAACACGCTCTCAGCTTCCAAAAAATGGGCCGTCTGAAAATTGGAGATTCCGGTGCTCTGATTCTGGTACTCCCAAGTGCCACCTTCGCGATACAAGTTGGTCATATGGCACGCAGCTAGAATACCAAGGCTGGCGCTTTTGGGCCGAAACCTGCGACAGAAGCTGGCGCATACGACCGGGTGCGGAAATCGGTCGAGCATCGAGTTCGATACTCGTAACGATCTGCCGGTCGGTTGTGTTGAGCTTCCACCAGATACTTCGACAACTATATCCCCATCCTGAAGCATTCGAGATATAAGTTTCTTCTTTGTTGTGAAGCGTGTAGGTACTTTGCCAGTGGACCCCGAAGCCAAGTCCGGAATATCAGTTCCTCTGATAATGCAAATTGCCTGGTCATGGCCATCTTCGGGTTGTTCTTTTCCCCAATCACCGCCGATGGTTCCTTCGATCAATCTTCCAAATGACAGGAACTCCCATCCTTCCGGCTTCCCCGCCTCGTCGAGCCGTTCGGGGAAGAGCTGCCAGAGGTCGGCGGGCAGGTAGGGTTTGCGGCCTTCCATCTTGGCGCGGACGGGGCCGATGTCGACGAACCAGTCCTTAAACAGGGCGCGGACCATGGCCTCCAGGGTCTGATTGCGGCGGCGGTTGAGTTCGATCTTGTCGTCCAGCGTGCCGAGGATGTGGGCGATGGCGCGTTGTTCATCTATGTCCGGGGGGTGCGGGACAATCACGCTACTAAGGAGCGAAGTATTAAGCGAAGGCATCGTCGCGCCGACCGCTATCGCGCGGATATGGTCTCTGAATGCGGGAAGCCCGAAGAAGTAGGAGAGGTAGGAAGAATCGATCTTTGCAGGGTCTGGGCGTACTCGTAAGCATCGGCCAGAGAACATCCAGCCATTCTCTTCACCTCGCACCAAGGCGCGGCGATCAACAGAGCCCACACGACTGAAGACAATGTCCCCCTCCCGAAGTAGGTAGCGCGATAGCCGGTCTCGGTCAGCGTCGGAAACCATAGGCAGTTCGCTATGCAGGATCCGATTCTCGCCAAGATGTTCGACAGTGATAATCGGTGTACCTTTCGGAACGTAGTCCTTTTGATGCAACTGGCTTCCGAATGGGCCGGTCTGGATTCCCGCAACCGAATCACAAAGGTTGGCGAGTTGATCCACTACAAAATCAGCGGCAAATGCCCCGTAAGGCGTCTCGCGGAACTCACTCCCCATACCCAAGCTCCCTCAGGTTAGCCTCAATCGCCGCATCCAGTCGTACCGCCTCCTTCTGATGCCCGCGCCACTGAGCGCTGAGTCGCCGCATCTTCTCCTCGAAGGGTTCTCCGTCGTCATCGGCGACTGCCGCGCCGACATAGCGACCGGGAGTGAGCACATGGCCATGCTTGCGGATCTCATCCAACGTGGCCGCCTTGCAAAAACCCGGGGTATCCGTGTACTTCCCTGCCCCCTTCTCACCCCGCCAGGCGTGGTAGGTATCCGCGATCTTCTGGATATCCTCATTGCTAAACTCACGACGGGTACGGTCCACCAAGGTACCCAGGTTGCGGGCATCGATGAATAGCACCTCCCCTCGCCGGTCGCGCAGGGTCTCCTTGCCGCGCTTGCCGTTGGACTTGTCGCGGGCCAGAAACCACAGACAAGCCGGGATCTGGGTGGAATAGAACAACTGTCCCGGCAGGGCCACCATGCAGTCCACGGCGTCGGCCTCGATCATCGCCTTGCGAATCTCGCCCTCGCCGCTCTGGTTGGAGCTCATGGAGCCGTTGGCCAGCACCACGCCGGCGTTTCCGAAGGGGGCGAGGTGCCAGTAGATGTGCTGTAGCCAGGCGTAGTTGGCGTTGCCCACCGGAGGTGCGCCGAACTGCCAGCGTGGATCTTCGCGCAGGCGGTCGCCGCCCCAGTCGGAGATGTTGAAGGGGGGGTTGGCGAGGATGTAGTCAAAGCGCAGATCGCGCAGTTCGTCTTTGTGGAAGCTGCCTTCGTTGTTCCAGCGGATGTCGGCGTCGATACCGCGCACGGCCAGGTTCATCTTGGCCAGGCGCCAGGTGGTGTAGTTGCTCTCCTGGCCGTAGATGGCGATATCGCCGATGCGCCCACCGTGCTCCAGCACGAATTTTTCCGACTGCACGAACATCCCGCCGGAGCCGCAGCAGGGGTCATAGACACGGCCCTGGTAGGGCTCGAGCATCTCCACCAGCACCCGCACCACCGAGCGCGGGGTGTAGAACTCACCGCCGCGCTTGCCCTCGCTGCCTGCAAACTGGCCGAGGAAGTATTCGTAGACACGCCCGAGCACGTCCCTGGATTTGTCACCCTCCTCGCCCAGGGCAATACCGGAGATCAGGTCGATCAGCTCGCCCAACATCACCTTGTTCAGCGCCGGGCGGGCGTAGTCCTTGGGCAACACGCCCTTGAGGGATTCATTGTCCTTCTCGATGGCGCGCATGGCGTCGTCGATCAGGGTGCCGATCTCGGGGCGCTTGGCGTTGGCCTTAAGATGCGACCAGCGGGCCTCTTTGGGCACCCAGAAAACGTTGTCCGCCAGGTACTCGTCCTTGTCCTCGGCGGCCGCGGCATCTTCGGCCAGTAGCGCGGCGTGCCTGGCCTCGAAGGAATCGGAGATGTATTTGAGGAAGATCAGGCCCAGGGCGACGTGCTTGTAGTCGGAGGGCTCCATGTTGCCGCGAAGCTTGTCCGCGGCCTTGAACAGTTCGGCCTCGTAGCCGAGATTGGCGCCGTTATTGGATTTCTCTTTCCTGGCCATCAGATTGTCCCCGGCGTCACGGCAGGGCAAACCCGCCCCCTGGGCGCCCCCCTTTGCAAGCCTGGAGGCCCGCCCGAGGAAGGCCCCCGAGCCTCCACACCTGCCGTTTCAGCAAAATTATTCTAATAATCAGTCCGTTGAGATAGGACACATGTGTCCTCAACGCGCCCTCACTATACCGAAGCGTCGCACCCGATTGCAGCCCCACGTACTCACCCCATGGGCGCGGGTGCGACGATCCGCAAAACCGCCGCGTCGCTCCCCTCTGCCATCGCCGCATGCCCGACCCGAGGCGCAAGGCCCCCCGCCGACCCGTCGCGCACTTTATCTAGTGGAAATCCACCCCTTCCAGGAAATGCCCGCCGTCGATGGTGAGCACATTGGTATAGATCTCGGTGCTGTCGATGGACTTGTGCCCGAGCAGCTGGCTGACGTACTTGAGCGGCCGCCCGTGCAGCAGCAGGTGGATGGCAAAGGAGTGGCGAAAGGTGTGGCTGCTGATCGAAAACGGCGCCCCCCCGACCCGCTCGACCAGGGCCCCGATATGCCGATTGACCGTCTGGCGGGTCATCGGGAAGAGCCGCTGGCACTTTCTGAACCGCCCCGCGTACAGATAACTCTGGACGCGGTCCTGGAGCAGGCGATCGACGATCGGCACGTAGCGCCGGGGCGAGCGTTGCAGCGCGGCCCTGCTGGGGCGCCCCGGGCGCTGCTTCAACGTCTTTAGGATCACCCCGAAATCGTAGCCGTCGTGGATAAAGCTTGCGGGCGTGAGCGCGAGCACCTCCGAGATGCGTGCCCCGGTGGTCCACATCAGATCGAGGATCAGGCGGTAGGTGGGGTGTTTCTCGGCATCGAGCAGGCCCAGGACCTCGGGCTTTAACAGGTAGACCGGCATGGCATCGATGGTCTCGAGCACGGTGGGGCGTTTGGCGATCAGCCGTGCCCAGTCGATGCGCACCGACTGGATCGGGAAGGCGGCCAGGGGCTCCTCGCGCGGGTGAAAGAGCCGTTGTGGCCTGGGGCGGGGAAATTGGGCGTCGGGCAGCGGCATATGCACCATTTCCCTAAGTCACCTTGGTACACCCCGCGACGGATTTTTCCACCCCGGGATCGCGCCGTTTAGGCGGATTATAGCCCGAAAAACGGTCCCCAAGAGCTTGCACCACAATACCCGTAAAGGGTGCAAGTCTCGAGAAAATACCCCCGACCTCGATGATGGTGCGCACGTGCGCCAGCGCAGGCTCCCGGGAGAAAGGCCTCACCGACAGATCCCGTGGACCCCGAAGGCGCAATAACCCCTCACCAGCCCTTGCGATCGGCACGGCGGGATACGCTTGGCCTTGGCAAGGAGACGCTCAGGGCTCGCGCCACCCCCACCATAGCGGCCATGGCGCGCCACTAGGGATCCGGTATTGGGTGATGGCTGCGTGTTCTGAGCGCACAGCGATCCCGCTTCGAGCACAAACGCGCCGAAGCTTTGGTGGGCAAGCTCACTCAAGGGGCGGGCTCTGAGAAAATGGCCCGTGGGAAAAATGCGCTTTGCCCCCCCCGGCCTACTCAGTATTTAAGGTGGGGCACACTAGCTTCCATCATTTTCAAGTGACGAAGGCCTCCTTTCCCTTCACTGGCCTCGGTGCCTCTGCACAAGCTGGGGGTTAGTCGCAACCTTTCTTTTCTTAAACCGCACGCTCGCAACACTGCCGACATGTTTGGCGCGCCGTCCGCGTTCACAGGCACAGGTTCACGTTTGTTTTCTTCGATCTTGAATACCGCCTTGATCTCATCCGCGCCCTTCTGTTCAGTCATTACTGAATAAGTCCTGGCGAGAACCCCACGTTGGGTGGCTACGCAGCCATCTCGCGAATCGCCCAATGGCCTCCCCAGAAGCGACGATCGGATCGCGGCCACGCTCCGGGAATCTATCCTCAATCCAGGCTCTTCTCTCGTTTACTCGAACGGAACCGTGAGATCGCAGCATGATCTGTACAAGAACATGGTAAAGCTCCATGATCATTGACTCCCCTGCTCCGATGGGTGCCAGCGCCTTCGACTCGCGCTCCCTCCCTCGGAGATTACGCTTCAACTCAGCGTTTTCCGCTCTAAGCAACGCGAGCTTGGTACGGAGTATGAACTCGTCCGCGACGTCGTCCGGCACCTGTGTTGGATCGATTGCCTGTGATCCGAAAAACTTGACGACGCGGTGATATGCTTCCGCATTACGATAGGGGCGTAACGTCGATCGGGATACGCCGGAGAATACCGACACACTCCTCAGAAGCTCCGCGAGCGTGTTGTAGCTACGGCCACTCGACTGAATCTTTCGGAGCGTCTCTTCGACCGCCTGTACTGTCTGGTTACGAACCCTATCGTAATTCGGATTGGCCGCCTTACCGGGCATTTGCTGTCATTCCTCGTCTTTGCGCACGAGCTGCTTGAAGGCATCCGGCCCCGCGAAGGATCGCGCCGTAAGCGATTCCCTATGCTGATCGAGCTGCCGGATAAGCTCCGTAGTCGAGATCCCCTGAGCGTCCATACGCGTTGCCAGGTGGGAGCACAGCTCGGCGACCGGATCCGCTTCTCCCTCGAAAACCGGCTCCTCTGCGCCAAGCATAATCCGCTTCAGCCGCGCGGCAATTTGACGCACCTCTTCATCCTGCATCGATGGATACGCGTTGCATTCGCTGATGCGCTGAAGAATCCGAGCAGACTCCGACTTTGGAAGCGTGGCCCTGACTAGGTGACGCTTCAGCATTTCGGGCTGATCCACGTGATACTCGCTGACCCGAATCGATCCGCTGCGCAGCTTAAGGAGCTTTTGCTCGAGTACCGTTTCCGCAAGGTGCCAGCCGAGGGCCTCGGTCGCGTCCATATCGGCCGCATCGAAAAAACGCTGCGCTTCATCATGCGAACCGCCACGGAAGATCTGCTCCGCACGCTTGCTAGCCGCGCGGGCCCGGGATTCCAGGGACCGAATCTTCGCCCTGATGGCAGGAAGCTGATCTACCGATTTCACTGCGTAACGGCAGAGGCCGCAGCGATGCGGCTCTTTCAACTCGTCTACCACGTCCTTGGGACAATGACCAGCAAGCGGGCACAAGTGCGTGTCGAAATACGCAATGGATGCATCGCTCGCTATCCGCAGGGCCGTGAGACCGTCGTTCTTCGGTCTACTTTCGTCGTCACCAAAAGTAACCGTCGTGAAGCCGAAGACCATCTCTGCGTCTTTGCGGTCTTTGTCAAGGGCACGGCGGAGCGCAGAATTCGGGAGCGCCGACTGAATATACGCGGGGTCATCTCGGCTGAACCCAAAACGCGCCACAGGCTCCATCGGCAATTGGTTTAGAAGCCGATGCAGCTCTTCTTCATCGACTTGGTGATAGTAGGCAGTAGTCTCTTCGTTGCGGTGCCCTGCCAGAAGACCGACCAGCCGGATGGGCAATACACTCATACGCTCGCTGATCACAGTCGAGCGTATGGAGTGCGGTGTATATATCGATTCGGTCTGTTCTGTCGCGTACCTACGCGAACCCGCGAGGATCTCGCTCATATCCTCACCGTCCCTGGGCGTAACGAGCTCTACCTCCTCCCCCGTCTGTTCTCTGAGCCATTCGCCGAACAAGGCAAGTATCACACGGAAGAGTTTCCTGTAGCTGCTATCTGGCAAGACCCCAAAGTTTCGCCGGGTCGAAGAGGACGCATAAAACAGCGTATCAACAGGGTCGAAACGGCTATGCTTCCGCCCCATATAGAGAACGGGTTCAGGGGTGCCCCCAGCAAGAATGCGGGTGACGACCGCGAGCTGGCGTCCCAAGATGGAGTAAGCCTCATCCGAGACAGGCAAGGGGAACCCCGACCCCGCTTTATCGGTGTTCACATAGATGCGTTTACATAGGGTTGGGCGCTTCTCATCCTGATATGAGAGCGACTCTCGTCCGAGCCAGCGTATGTGGGCCCCTCGCAGACCCGTCTCCATCATAAGACACAAGAGTCTTAGACTGCTGAGATTTGGCCACCGGGCATCGATCTGGAAGTTAACGACGAAGTCAGCCGTATGAAGGTTGTAGGCTGCCGGCACATCTTCGATCGGGAGCACCCTGCCGTGGCGGAACACGACCGGTATATAGCCGTATGCCTCGGCTTCGAGCGTTGTTGGAATCGGTCGGAGAGGCAAGGAATGCGAGTCGCCTCCCAAGAAATCACACTCCAGCTTGGTGAAGAAAGCCTCAATCCCAAGCAGGTAGTCACAGAGCAGCTCCGCGTGTCGCTTCCCCAGCCTGATCCGCGCATGACGGCGCCTATTAGCGCCTTTGTAATGAAAATCCTTAGCGCGAATGGGATTCTGGAATCCTTCTTCAAACAAATCTGCCTGCAACGCGGTGCCCTTGTGCTCCTCGATTACCCAGTCGAACAAGTCCATCGCCGCGTGCATTGCGCCCGCTCTGGCTATCGGCGCGGATGGAAAGCGCTTCAAGAGAAACTCTTGGAACGTCAGAGGGTGCTCACCCGTCTTCGGGATGGCCCCCTTTTTTATGTGTATGTAGCGTTGAACTTGCCCCGGCCGTTGGGGAAACTCATGATCTCTCGCCTCATACCTATGGCACCACCAATTGAGGTAAAGAAAAAGATAATCGCTGAACGCACGCAGGTTCCTATACTTGCCGTCGCTTTCGTAGTGCGTTTGCCAGTCTTCAAGAAAGCCGTCGAACAGGCCAGTCCATACCAGACCGCATTCACGTACTGGGAGGTCTTCCCAGCCGGGGCGGACTGACACGGCACCAGGCCATCTGGCTTGCGTTTGGTCCGCTTCCCGTGCATGGACCAAATGAGCGAACAGGACGTCTTCACGCCGACTCTTGCTAGCAGGAATGTACATTTCCGCGAATTCGTCCGGAAAGCGGGGGCTAGCAGAATCCGTTGGCGCTCTGGATAGTGCGAGCACCATGTTCAGCGTTTGTGGGTAGTTTTCTACATCCTCCTTTGCGATTGAGACCTTCGCCGCGAGACCGGCGGTGAGTTCATGCAGCAGGATGCGAAAAGGTATCGGCGGAATCGGGTAGTCGTTCTTCCCATTCCTCGCTAGGAGCTTGGACTTGCGCCAATGGGCATGAACTGCTGCCAGTTCGGTAAGGTTGAACCGGTCCCACTTTGTCCAGTCTGTGGCCCAGAACAGTCGCTTGGTATGTTGATTCACGTTCTCACGTTCAGAGTCTAAATAATTGCCCGCTTCCACCACCTGCCTAAAATCCCGCACTGTCTCTGGTTCGTACCGATGTAGTTCCTCGACTTTCAGGTTCGGCGCGATATAAGGGTTCAATATCACATGCCCATGCCGCCACAGATAAAGCAGTACTGCGGCAAATCCCCGAAAGAGACCTGAGTACTGAGTGGGCGGAACACCAAGGCGCGGGTCGACTCCTAGGGCACTTGTTATGGATGCTGCTGACCGCTGCTGCGGATTCATCAGCAGCGCATCCATAAGTCCTTGTAGTGCGCGGGACGGATGTTCGGGACCAACACTGTCCTTAAGACATCGTTCGAACATCCGAAGGAAGCCGCACTGGGAACTCCTATTCTGCTGAGGAGAGTTCACATAGCGGCCATGCAGCTGCTCATGTAGATTCTTCGCATCGAGGACGGCATTACGGATCGCCGCCCGGAGTTGGCTCTCCTCTTCTGTCAGGATGAGAATGTTTCGACTGAGATTGATCATCTCGATTCTTTCTGGCCTACGCCATCTAAGAAGCGTCACTCAGCAGACGTTTGGCTTCGCGGATGTGGCCTTCGGCGAGGGCCTCTCGAAACGTCCGCGGATCGAGCCCAGCGCGCCCGTAGAGGCGGCGCCCCGCATTCAGGACCGCGTCGATCTTATGCTTCTCATGCCGTGCATAGTGCATCGTCGTCGACAATTGTGCGTGTCCCATTAAGCGCTGGACTACGGCCAAGTCCAAACCAACTCCTCCGTCTTCGCGTGGGCAGTGATTCACCATATAGACCCCATAGGAATGGCGCAGCGCGTGAAGACCATAGCCGCGACCGTTTACCAACGGGATCCCAGCTCGCCGTTGCGCCCGCTTAAACGAGTGATCACGAGCCTTATCCGTTGCGGTAAACAGAGGCTGCCCACGAGCTGCGTCTGCTTTTAGCTTAACGAAGAGGTAGCTATGTGGGTCCTGCACCAAGTGCCGTCGCTCTGTCTCGAGATAGCGCACGACATAGTGAAAAAAGAGGCGTTCGTAACCTGGCCAGAAGTAGACATAGCGTGCGGATCGACCCTTGCGGCGAAGCTCACCGCGCGTAGGAGTCACCCCGTAAATGAAGTCGTGCAGATCGACTTGTTGAATGTCGAAGTTAAGCGCTGAAATCCTGAGCTGGAGTGCTTCGTGCGTACGGAGTCCTCCGCAGGCGAGAAGTGTATACAGCGCTTTGTCACGGTAGGATTGGGCAGCCTCGATAACCAAGCCCAACCGATCAAGGGGGAATTCATGGTGACCATCATCCCAAGGCTCCACGCGTTGTTTAACCAACCAGCGACGCCGTTTCTTTAGCATTTGGGCTGCATTGCGAATGACTCCGCCGAGCATGCTGTTCTGGCGGATACACGCAATCTCACGGGGATGTCGTACCGGCAGCCTGGACAGGCTCCCAAGGAGGGCGTCGTAAGGATTCCGGTGTACCGAAACACCTTGATTTGTCAGCGCCTCGAGTACCTCCTCGTAAAGATCCTCACATTCCTCGAGAAAGTTGGTGATTGCGGTGAGCTTGAGGTTCGCGGACCTAGGAAGCACTGGAAGTTTGTGAGGCAGGCTCTCTCCTATCTCCCGCAGCCATTGGGATCGGACGTGTCGCCCTCGTTCAAGAAGGGACTTATAGCCCTCGAGTAGCTCACGAGCCCGTTTTGAGGTAGTGGTGACCTCTTCGAAGGCCCGGGCTTCATACAAATAGTCAATGAACTGTGCAACTGCGGTGGAGTAGGCGCGTCTGGACTCGTAACACAACCGGTCTCTTAGCCCATCCTGCCAATAACCAAACGCCGAAACCTGACCTTGAGGCCCCGTTAGGACCCATTGGATCTTGCCATTTGCCCCAGACTCTTGGGCAAGTACGCAATGCTTCAGCGCCATTACCCCTTTCCTCACACGCACCACGCGCACAAGGGCAGGAGTATAGAACGGGAATCAGGACACGCAACCCACGGGAGTAGCGTGTGCACCGAAGAAAAAGCGCATCCATCCGGGGCAATTATCAGGCAACTACTTGTTTTATTTAGAAATGTGGGCCGTGTAGGACTCGAACCTACGACCAAGAGATTAAAAGTCTCCTGCTCTACCAACTGAGCTAACGGCCCATAGCAAACCTATTTTACCGCCACTTCATGCGCACACACATACGACTACAGATAAGAACCTACGACCAAGAGATTAAAAGTCTCCTGCTCTACCAACTGAGCTAACGACCCGGGAGAACGTCCGGCAGGGGCGGGGCTGCGCCGAAAGGCGGTTATCTTACTATCCTGCCCTCAAATGACAAGCCCGCGGGGGCACGGGCTAGATGTGATCTCTCAATACGTTGTTCATCCGGGCTGAGCTGCTGGCAGGC
>NZ_MVBK01000049.1 GCF_002000365.1 Thioalkalivibrio denitrificans
GACGCCGCCGGCGTCTCGATCTGCGGTTGGCCCAGTTCAATGCGCACGCTCAGGTGTTCCCCGAGCTGCCGCTTCACCGCCTCGACCAGACGGCGTTCACTGGCGGCGGATTTCATGGCCTCGTGGCTGGGTGCAAGCATCAGCACCAGTTCCTTGTCCGTGGCGCGCCCCGGCGCACAATGTTTGGCCAGGTTCAGTACCGGCCCCGAGAGCCCGAGAGCCGCTACCGTGGCCGTCCAGTCCAGGGCGTCGCCATCTCCGCGCGTCGCCGGCCTGACCGGCGGTGTCTCCATCCTTGCCTGCGGCGTGCCGGCCGATTCCACCGGCGACGCGGACCGTCGCGCCGGTGTGCTTGCGGGACGCTTGCCCGACGCCACCGCACCGCCCGACTCCCCCGCGACAGGGCGAAACGCCAGCATGCGCAGCATGGTCATCTCGAAACCGGCCCTTGGGTCCGGCGCCAGTGGCAGGTCACGACGGGCGAGCAGCGCGATCTGGTAGTACAGCTGCACGTCCTCAGCGGCGAGCAACCCGGCGAGACCGCGCACCGCCTCGGCATCCACGGCAGCCTCGTCCACCGCCTCGGGCACCTGCTGCGCCAACGCCACCTGGTGGAGCAAGGACACCAGTTCGCCCAGCACCGCTGCATAATCCGGCGCCCGCTGGGCCAGATCGTCCACCACAGCCATCACGGCCGGTCCGTCGCCCCCCGCGAGCGCCTGCAGGATACGCTCCAGGTGATCGCCCGCGAGGGCCCCGAGCATGTCACGCACATCCTCATCAGTGAGCCTGCCGCCTCCGTGGGCGATGGCCTGATCCACCAGGCTCAGCGCGTCGCGCATGCTGCCCGCCGCGGCCCGCGCCAGGCGCATCACGGCCGGCATGTCGTGCTCGATGCCCTCTTCCTGCAGCACCCTGGCGAGATACCCCGCCACCATGTCAGCAGGCATGGCCTTGAGACTGAACTGCAGGCAGCGGGACAGGATGGTGGCCGGTAGCTTCTGGGGATCGGTGGTCGCCAGCAGGAACTTCACATGCGGCGGCGGCTCCTCCAGGGTCTTCAGGAGGGCGTTGAAGCTGTGCGCGGAGAGCATGTGGACCTCGTCTATGAGGTACACCTTGTAGCGGCCCCGGGTAGGGGCGTACTGCACGTTGTCCAGCAGCTCGCGCGTGTCCTCCACCTTGGTGCGCGAGGCGGCATCCACCTCGATGAGATCGATAAATCGTCCCTCATCGATCTCCGTGCAGGCGGCGCACTGCCCGCACGGCGTGGCCGTGACACCGGTCTCACAGTTCAGGCACTTGGCCAGCACCCGCGCCACGGTGGTCTTGCCCACGCCCCGCGTGCCAGTGAACAGGTAGGCATGGTGCAGACGCTGCTCGCGTAAGGCGTTGGCCAGCGCCCGTACCACATGGGGCTGGCCCACCATTTCCTCGAAACTGCGCGGACGCCACTTACGGGCGAGGACCTGATAAGACATGGGATCCGATGGATGCTCAGTGATGGATCGAAGAGAACTCCATCATACAGCAGGGTGGGTCAGTTATCAGTGGTCTAAGGGCTGTCAGTGGTCAGTGGTCAGTCGTCAGTTGAAAAACAACGGACCACGGACAACTGACCACTGACAGCCCTTAGACCACTGACAGCCTTTAAAGGTGGCAACCCGCACCAGCCACACCCCGGCGCCCGAGTCCGCTGCTGCCGTTGCTCCCTTCCGGGCCTGGCGGGGTTCACAGCTTGTCGTCGCGAGGGGACCGATGCGGGTCACCATTGAGCGGGGGCACGAACCGTGTGGTCGTCCGTGCGGCGGGCAGGCAGTGTAACACCGCGCCCGCGGACGGTACACCGGACACGGTCAGCGGCCGAGCAGATCGTCCACCTGCCGCAACAGCCTGGCGACATCCACCGGCATGTGAACCACGCCGGCGAATCCGGCCTGATGGTAGCGGGGCACCTCGCCCGCCGCATCCTGTTCCGAAACAATCAGGATCACGGGCACCTCCTCGGCCTGAGTGCCATCACGCAGCAGATTCAGAACCTCCTCGGGCTCGGAGCCGCGACAAGCCAGTTCCAGCACCACCAGATCCGGCCAACCGTGCTCGCGGAAGGCCTGGTCGAACTCTTCCACTGGGAGTGCATGAACATGCAGGTCCGTCCGCCTGGCGAGCACGCGGCCGATCAGCGGCCCCCGGGCACAACGGTCGCGCACATGCCAGACGACAGGGCCCGCGGCCGGCATCCCGTCCGCCGCCGCGGACGGCGTTTCCGGCCGTTGCGCCCGCGGTATCCGGATCCAGAAGCTGCTCCCGCCGCCCGGCACGGCATCAACCCCGGCTTCCCCGTCCATGAGCGCCATCAGCGCCCGGACGAGCGCGAGCCCAATGCCCAGACCGCCGGCACCATGGATGCCCGCGTCCGTGGACTCAAACGCCCGGAACAGCCGATCCCTCACGGCCGGATCGACGCCACGCCCTGCGTCCGATACCCGCACCCGGACCGAATCACCCGCTTCTTCCAGGCCAAGGCATACCCTGCCGCCGGCCTGACTGGCCTTCACCGCGTTGGACAGGAGCTGGCGCAGCACCTCCTTGAGGCGCTCGCGGTCACCCAGTACGTACACCTCATGACGGAAGTCGGTCTCGCACGACTCCACCGAAACACCCCTCCCGGAGGCCGCCTGGTGCATTTCGTCCGCACACTCCCGTAGCAGTGGCGCCAAGGGAAACGCAGTCTTTTCCAGACTTACCCCACCTGCCTGCACACTGCTGAAGGCCAGCAGATCGTCGATCAGGTGCAGCAGGTGCGATCCCGCACGCAGGATTTCCTCGGCATTGCTGCGATGCTCGGCGTTCGCCGCTCCGTCCAGACCCGTTTCCAGCAACTGGGCGAACCCCAGGATGGCATTGAGCGGGGTACGTAGCTCATGGCTGACGCGGGACAGGAACGCGGATTTCGCCCGATTCGCCTGGTGGGCAAGATCCCGGGCCCTGGACAATTCACGGGTACGTTCCCTCACCCGGGCCTCGAGCTGGCGGTTCAGCCGACGGATCCGCTCCGCCTCCTGCCTGCGCCTGCTCACGTCCCGAAAGAAACCCGTCAGCAGGGTGCGCCCCGAGAGCGTCAGCGACTGCGCGGTGATATCGGCATGGAAAACAGAGCCGTCGCGCCGCAACACCGGGACATCCATGGCCACCCGCAGGCGCCCCGTGGCCATCTCGTTGAACTGCTCCAGCACCCACGGCAGGGACTTGGGCGGATGAATCCGGGTGACGCCGAGCCCCGGGATCTCATCACGCTCATAACCCAGCATGTCGGCGAACCGGCTGTTGGCTTCCACGAACTGCCCGCTGGCGGGGTCCGCGTACACGATCCCGTCGGAAGCGGTTTCGAACAGTGTTCGATAGCGGGCCTCGCTTTCACGCAGCGCCGCTTCGGCCAGCTTGCGGGCCGTGATGTCCTGGATAAAGGCGATAAAGAAGGCTGGCTGCCCGTCGCCCTCCCGGACCGGCGAAACCGTCAGGTGCGCCCAGACCGACTGACCGTCAGCACGCACATAGCGCTTGTCCATGAAATAGCACGGCAGCTCCCCGGCCAGCACACGCCGCACCTGGGCCCGGTCCCTGGCCAGGTCGTCAGCGTGGGTCACTTCCGCCAGCGACTTCTCAAGCAGGCGTGCGCGCGGGTATCCGAGGAGCTCGCAGAGATAAGGGTTGACCTCAAGAATCCGTTCGTCGAGATCGACGACGGCCACGCCCATTGCCGCATGCTCGAACAGGGTGCGATACGATGCCTCCCCGGAAGGCACCCCGCTATCCACCCCGCCTCCCTGCGGGGGCTGAAACCGCCCCGCGCACCATAGTCCTCCCCGTCACGCCGCGGCCATTGGCGGCCCCCCGGCGGACAACCCTAATACGATGAGGCTAGCGCCCACCGGCGATCAGTGAAATAAACCACAGTTCTTGCAGCAGAATTTCCGATGATCGGGGCAATTCGATGAATGAACGGTCAGCTCACCGCTCATCGCGGTCCGAGAGCAGTTCTTCCACCGTGTCGATCAGGAGATGCATGTCCAGGGGCTTCGTGAGGTAACGGGAGAAGCCGGCTTCGAGCCCCCTGCTGACATCGGGGGGCATGGCGTTGGCGCTCACGGCCACGAACGGCGTGCGTTGCAGGGCGGGTTCACGCCGCATCAGCTCGAGCAGTTCGAATCCGTCGGTTTCCGGGAGGTTGATGTCCAGCATGATCAGATCGGGAGATTCCCGCAGCGCGAGTTCCCGGCAACCCCGCGGGTGTGGCAGGCCCAGAAACCGGATGTCCGAACGTCGGCCCAGGATCTGCTCCACCAGCCGCAGGTTGGCGGGGTTGTCCTCCACATAGAGCACGGTGTGACAGCGGTCGCCCGCGGCGGCCGGGACCTTCTCCACCCGCGTCGCGATGGCGGGTTCGGTCTCGGGCGGCCGTGTCCCCGACAGGGTCACGCGAAAGGTGCTCCCCCCGCCCGGGACGGTGTCCACGTCGATTTCTCCGCCCATGAGTTCGACCAGGTGCCTGCTGATGACCAGCCCCAGGCCGGTGCCCTCGATGCCGCTGCCCTCCCGCCCCAGCCGGTTGAAGGGCGTGAACAGTTCATTGTGCCGCGCCTCGGGAATGCCCATGCCGGTGTCGACGACGCAGATGGCCACCCTGTCTGCCTGCCGGAGATCGCAGCGGACCTCCACGCGCCCGCCGGGGCGATTGTACTTGATGGCGTTCGATATCAGATTGATGAGCACCTGGCGCAGCCGCCTTCGATCGGCCCTGATCCATGGATCGTTTCCGCCACAGTCCGGCGGCAGGAGCACCACCCGGGCCGCCGCCGCTTCTGACTCGGCCAATGCCAGACATTCCGAGATCAGCACTTGGGCGCGCACCGCTTCCATCTGCAATTCCACCCGCCCCTCCTCGATCCGGGACAGGTCAAGCACGTCGTCGAGCAATTCCTGCAGATGGCGCCCGGCGCGCAGGATCTCGCGGATGTTCTCGGCCCGGTCGGCCTCCGGCTCGATCTCCAGGAGCTGGGCGAAACCGAGGATCGCGTTCAGGGGGGTGCGCATCTCGTGACTCATGCTGGCGAGAAAAGCGCTCTTGGCGTGGCTGGCGTGTTCCGCACGGTCTCGTGCGTACACCAACTGCTGTTCCAGGCTGCGCCGCTGGCGCTCGCCCTCCGCGAGCCTGGCTTCGGCCGCGCCCCCGTGACCCGCCTCGTCGATGCGCACGAACGCCCGGCCCGGATCCGCCGCATCAAGTGGCGTCACCTGGACTACATGGGTCGACGTTCCGCCCTCGCCGGGCAGGATCAGGGGATGTTCCAGAGACTGCAACCGGCCGGCAACCACCTGACGGATGCCCTCGGCCAGTTTCGACATGCCCGCCACGCCCCCGGCGGCCATGCGTTCGCAGAGTTGCGGGAGTTGATGGTCCCGATCGCCAGCACCGAAGGCCTTCCTGGCGAACGCCTTCCAGCGTCGGTTCGCCCAGAGAATCTCCCCATGCTGCCCCAGCACGGCCACAGGGTCCCGGAGACCCTCCAGGACCTGGCCTGCGAGTTCGCTCCAGCATGACGGGGAGAGCGGCGGCATGGACCTTTATCCTTAGAGTTTGGAGTGATACTAGACCATTGGCATGGATTTCACACTCCTAGGAGCCTGTCCGACTCATCTGCACGTCATGGACCGGCGAAGCGCTGGCGAATCTCCAGCACACCATCCAGTTCCCGCAGGAAGGCGTCCACAAGCTCCGGATCGAAATGCCCGCCGCGGTTGTCACGCATGTAGGCCACCGCCTCCTCGACCGGCCAGGCCTGCTTGTAGGGGCGCTCGGAGGTCAAGGCGTCGAAGACGTCGGCCACCGCCACGATACGCCCGGCCTGCGGGATGTCCGTACCCGACAGCCCCCGGGGATAGCCGCCGCCGTCCCATCGCTCGTGGTGGCTCAGGGCGATCTCCCTCGCCATGCCCATAAGATCGGAGTCGTCGCCGTCGAGCAACCGCCCTCCAATCACCGTGTGGCTCTTCATGATTTCCCATTCCTGCGGATCCAGCCGGCCGGGTTTGAGCAGGATGGCGTCCGGGATGCCGATCTTGCCGATGTCGTGCATGGGGCTGGCATGCAGGAGCAGTTCACACGAGGTTTCCGACCAGCCCACGGAACGCGCAAGCAGCGACGCGGTGTGGCTCATGCGCAGGATGTGGTTGCCGGTCTCCTCATCCCGGTACTCGGCGGCCATGCCCAGGCGCTGCACAACCTGCAACCGGGTGCGCCAGAGTTCCCGGGTGCGCCCCCGCACCATCTCCTCGAGCACCGTCTTCTGCTCGTACAGCAGGCGGTGTGCGCGCTGGGCGTCCAGCAGGTTGCGCACGCGCATGAGCAGTTCGTTGCGGTCAAAGGGCTTGGTGACGAAATCCCGGGCGCCGGAGGCCAACGCGCGCAACAGCGTGTCCTTTCTGTGCCAGGCGGTGAGCACAAGGATGGGCGGCAGCAGCGGATCTCCCAGCGCCGTGAGCTGTTCCATGACCTGGTACCCGTCCAGGTGGGGCATATTGAGATCCAGCAGGATCAGGTCAGGACGCGCACCCCGATACTGAACGATCACGTCTCGCGGGTCGTCCACCAGAATCAGGTGCTCATAACCCTGCTGGCGCAGCATCCTGTCCAGTAGCTTGAGGTTGGACGGCTCGTCGTCGACGATCAGGATACGGGACAATTCGGTGCTCGGCGCCATATCAGACAGCCCCTTTTCACAAGACAGACCTCAGATTACCGAGGACGGAGGACAGAAATGCCGGGGCGCCCCGGGGCCTGATTCATCATCTGCCCTCTCGGCACCCCCGCTCAGCCAGCTTTCCACGACAGCATAGAAACGCCCTACGTCGATGGGCTTGGTGAGGTAGTCATCGAACCCCGCCGCCATGCCCCGCTCCACCTCCCGGGGCATGGCGCTGGCGCTGATGGCCACCACGGGTGTATTGCGAAGCCGGCTGTCGGCGCGCAGGATCTCCAGGACCTGGTAGCCGTCCATGCCCGGCAGGTTGATATCCAGCAGGATCAGTTCGGGGCGACGCGCGGCGGCCAGCTCGAGGCCCAGTTCCGGGGTGTGGGCGGTGATCAGTTGAACATGCTCGTGCCGGCCCAACAGCTGGCTGATAAGCTTCAGGTTGGCGGGGTTGTCCTCGATGTAGAGCACCAGGTGCTGATGGTCACTGTCAGGCCGCCACGCGTTACCACCGACCGACGCAGGACGCATGTCGCCGGCCCCCTCAACACCCCCCGTGGGCAGTTCCACCCAGAAGCGGCTGCCCGCACCCGGTTCAGAGTCCACCCCGATCTCACCGCCCATCATCTCCACCAGGCGCCGGGTGATGGTCAGGCCGATTCCGGTGCCCTCCACGCCGCTGTACTCCGCCTCCAGGCGGCTGAAGGGCTGGAACAGATCGGCAATCCGCTCGGGGGCGATGCCCGGCCCGGTGTCGGCCACGGTGATGCGCACCCGATCCTCCCCGGTGTCGCATGCGGTGACCTCGACACGGCCCTGCTCGCGGTTGTACTTGATGCCATTGGAGAGCAGGTTGAGCAGCACCTGCTTGAGACGCACCCGGTCCGCCCGCACCAGCGCCGCCCCGGTGCTGCAGCGCCGTTGCATCGACAGGCCGCGTTCCGCCGCCAGCGGCTCCACCAGCCCGAAGCACTCCTCCACCAGGCCGCACAGATCCAGCGGCTCCAGCGACAGGTCGATACGCCCCGACTCCACCTTGACCAGATCCAGCACCTCGTTGATCAGATCCAGCAGGTGGCGCCCGGAGCGCAGGATCTCTTGCACGCTGTCGAGCTGGTCCCGGTCCAGGCGGCCGTCGTATTCCAGAAGCTGGGCAAAACCCAGAATGGCGTTCATGGGGGTGCGCAGCTCGTGGCTCATGCTGGAAAGGAAATCGGACTTGGCGCGCGAAGCGGTTTCCGCGGCCTCTCGGGCTGATATCAGTTCCTGCTCCGCCCGCTTGCGGTCACTGATGTCACGCACCACCCCGGTGAAGAGTTGACGACCGGCGAGACGGGTTTCAGTGATGGCCAGTTCGACCGGGAAAACGGCGCCGTCCTTGCTCCGGCCGTTCGTCTCGCCGCCCCGCGGATGAGGGCGTCCGTCATCCTCTGGCCCGGAACCCGGCAGGTCAGGCATCAACAGGCTGACAGGACGACCCAGGACTTCCTCGGACCGGTAACCGAAGATGGTTTCCGCCGCCGGATTGACCAGTTCCATATTGCCGCGTTCGTCGATCACGATAATTCCGTCCGGCACGGTATCGAACACCGCCTTGCGCAGCGCCTCGGTACGGAGCAGTTCCGCCTGCTGGGCCAGCAATTGCCGGTCGGTGCGCCGCAGCAGGCGATACAGCGAAAACAACAGCAGGCTCAGCACCAGCAGGATTGCCGTGCCGACCACGATCAGGGTGCGGTGGAATTCCGCCTGCGTGGCGGACATATCGAGCATCACCGCCAGGTTACCGACCTCGCGGCCGGAGGCATCAAGCATGGGCGTGTCGGCAAAACGCCAGGCGCGGCCCTTGGCATGAAACATGCGGCTCGCCCGGCCGTCCCCGGGGAGAGCAGAACCTGAATGTTCCCGGATAAGCAGTTGCGTGGGAAAGTCTTCCAGGGAGCTGTAACTGATCACCTCATCCGGCAACAGGTCCCAGTCGCCTGTGCCGTCTATCAACCCAACGCCGGTTTCCCAGCGTTCACGATCGAGAAGTTCCTTGCGCAGGGTCACCGCCACTTCCACTGCCGGGTCGGCATGCAGTTCCCGCAGGATGTCGTAGATGTCGCGCCCAAGCTCCACGTAGCCGATCAGGGCCCCATCCACGAACACCGGGCGCACCACCCGCAGCATATAGATGCCGAAGGTGCCTGTCTCGATACCGCCCACGGTCTTGCCCGAGCGTTCCGCCTCGAGCGTGGTGTAGCGGTCGATGCGGCCACCCGACCTCTCCGGAAACTGCACCCGCAGGATGTTGTAACGCGCCGGATCCTGGAAATAGAAATGCGCGATACCCCACTCCCGGCGCAGGGTTTCGAAGAGATCCCGGCTCTGTTCAAGCAGACCGACCCGGTCCCTGGCCGCCAGGCTGGCACGAATCGCCTCGTCGCTCGTAATCAGTTCCAGCAACGCCTCCATCACGGCGATGTCACGCGACTGTATGCCCTGCAGATGCGTGTAGATCTCGTTGATTCGCTGGCCAATGGCATCGTCCAGACGCCGCTCCTGCTGATGCCACAGCAGCGCGGTGGCCGCCGCGACCATCAGCACCAGGGTAAGGGACAGGGGCCAAAGCAGGCGCCCGAGGATGGGTGTGACGGAACGGGAGGCAACATCGTTCACGTGTCCGCCCCCAACCAGCGATCGACAGTGGCGTGAAAATGTCCGATATCGATCGGTTTGCACAGATACTCCGCGAACCCGGCCGCGCGCCCGCGCTCTACCTCCCGGGGCATGGCACTGGCGCTGATGGCCACCACAGGTGTGTCCCGAAGCCGGCTGTCGGCGCGCAGGATCTCCAGGACCTGGTAGCCGTCCATACCCGGCAGGTTGATATCCAGCAGGATCAGTTCGGGGCGGCGCGCGGCGGCCAGCTCCAGCCCCAGCTCCGGGGTATGGGCGGTGATCAGGCACACTTGCCGGTGTCGGCCCAGGAGCTGGCTGACCAGCTTCAGGTTGGCCGGGTTGTCCTCGATGTAGAGCACCAGGTGCCGGCGCTCCGTGCAGCATCCGGTGGCGCCGTCCGTTGCCGGCGTCTGGAGGGTTTCCACATTCCCGGCGGCGTCTTCCAGAGGCAGTTCCACCCAGAAGCGGCTGCCCGCGCCGGGCTCGGAGTCCACCCCGATCTCGCCGCCCATCATCTCCACCAGGCGTCGGGTGATGGTCAGGCCGATTCCGGTGCCCTCCACACCGCTGTACTCCGCCTCCAGGCGGCTGAAGGGCTGGAACAGATCGGCAATCCGCTCGGGGGCGATGCCCGGCCCGGTGTCGGCCACGGTGATGCGCACCCGATCCTCCCCGGTGTCGCATGCGGTGACCTCGACACGGCCCTGCTCGCGGTTGTACTTGATGCCATTGGAGAGCAGGTTGAGCAGCACCTGCTTGAGACGCACCCGGTCCGCCCGCACCAGCGCCGCCCCGGTGCTGCAGCGCCGTTGCATCGACAGGCCGCGTTCCGCCGCCAGCGGCTCCACCAGCCCGAAGCACTCCTCCACCAGGTCGCACAGATCCAGCGGCTCCAGGGACAGGTCGATGCGCCCCGACTCCACCTTGGCCAGATCCAGCACCTCGTTGATCAGATCCAGCAGGTGGCGCCCGGAGCGCAGGATCTCTTGCACGCTATCGAGCTGGTCCCGGTCCAGCCGTCCGTCGTATTCCAGCAGCTGAGCAAAACCGAGAATGGCGTTCATGGGGGTGCGCAGCTCGTGGCTCATGCTGGAAAGGAAATCGGACTTGGCCCTGCTGGCCCGTTCCGCCTCCTCGCGGGCCTCGATCAGTGCCCGCCGGTTCTCCTCCCGGGCGCTGATGTCCCGCACGAAGGCATAGAACAGGGGACCGTCGCCCGCGTCCACGAGGCTCGTGCTGACTTCCACCTCCAGCACGGCCCCGTCCTTGCGCCGGTGACGGCTGTCGAAGCGATCGGAACCGCCGCCCTCGATGATTCTCTCCATGTGGGCCCGCACCTCCTGCGGGGACTCGCTGGCCTCGATATCGGCGATGTTCATGACCCTCAGTTCCGATTCGTCGTAGCCCAGCATCTCGCAGAACGACCGGTTGGCGTGCAGGACGTCGCCCTTGAGATCGGCGGCGAAGAATCCGTCGGTGGTGGTGGCGAGAACCAGTTCGTTGCGCCGTGCCATCAGCCGCAAGTCGGCCTCCCTGCGGCGCAGTTCCACCTCGCTGCGGTGACGGGCCAGGGCGTTGGCGAACATCTGCGCCAGCACGCCCAGGCCCGCAATCTCATCCTCGCGCCAGTGCCGGCACCCGGTCACCGCGTCGTAGCCCAGAAACCCGATGGTGCGGCCGGCGTGTTCGAGCGCCATCAGCAGCACGGTGCGTATACCCTGATCCCCCAGCACCGCCTTGTCGCCGGCGGCCGACGCCGACAGGGCCTCCACGTCGGGGATGTACAGCATGCCGCGCCCGCCGACGGCGCTCGCCACCCAGGGATTCTCGCCCACGGCCATGGCCTGGATCTTGTCCACCTGCGACGCGATCCCCGGCGCACACCATTCGTGAGTGTTCGTGATGGTGGTCCCGTTCTCGGAATGGAGGAACAGGTAGGCCCGGTCCGCACCGATGAACTCGCCGCTGGCCTCGAGTGCGCCCTCCAGCGCCGCGTCCATGTCCGCCGCGCCGACGCCCAGAAAGCCTGCGGCCACCCGGGTGATCATCTGCTGCATGTTGTGGCGGCGGCGCAGTTCCTCCTCGGCGGCCTTCACGTGGGTGATGTCGGTACGGATGGAGATGTATTGGTAAGGCAGCCCCGCGTCGTCCAGCAGGGGCATGATGGTGGTCTCCACCCAGTAGGTGGAACCGTCGCGGGTCCGGTTGCAGATCTCACCCTGCCAGATGCGGCCGGAACTGATAGCGCACCACATCTCGTCGTAGAACTCCGGCGGATGGGCGCCGGACTTGACGATGCGATGGCTATGCCCCAGCAGTTCCGCGCGGGTGTAACCGCTCACCTGGCAGAACTTGTCATTCACGGCGATGATGTCGCCGGCCGCGTCGGCGATACTCACGATGGCGTGCTCGTTGAGCGCCATGCGCTCGCATTCACGCTCGTAGAGTGTCTGGCGCAGGGTGTTCACCATGTCACCCACTTCCCGGGCACGGCGTGCCCGGGCGATGACCACGTTGACCAGATAGGCGGGCGCCACAGGCTTGACCAGAAAATCATCGGCACCCATGGCAAGGGCCAGGGCATGGCGCGAGGGATCGGTCTCCCCGGACAGAAACACGATGGGCAGGCCGGTATGGGCCTCGTCCTCACGCAGCAGGGCGGCCAGCTCCGGCCCGCTGCAGGCGGGCATGCGCACCCCGGCCACCAGCACGTCCGGATTGAAGCGCCCCACCGCCTCCAGGGCCTTCAGGGGATCCGATTCGGCCAGCACCTCCATGCCCGCCTCGCGCAGGGCGGCCACCTGCTGCTCCAGGGCAGTGAGGTCTGCGTCCACCACCATCACCCGATAGGGCACGGCGGGTACCTGGCGCACGAGCTGTCCGACCATCTCCAGCAGACACCGGTCGTGGTACGGCCGGGAGAGGCGGCGGGTGGCGCCGGCCCGGTAGGCGGCCAGGCGTGAATCCAGATCATCGTCATCCGTGATCACGATCACCGGCGCCGAACAAAAGCAACCCGGACGCAGTTCGGCCCAGGCCCCTTCCCGTTGCTCACGGGCATCTTCCCCGAGACAGGCCACGTCGAGGATCACCGCGTCAGGTGGCGAACCGCACCGGCAGACCCGGCGCAGGGCATCCAGGTCACCATGGGCCTCGACACGGTAGTCGGCACGGGTCAGCAGCGCCCGCAGATGCTCACGCCGGGCGAAATCCGGCTCCACCACGTGGACTCGGGCGGCGCTCGCCTGCTCCTCCTGCGCCCCTTCCTCCCGCTCCCTGAACCAATGCCCGCGCCGCGGCCCCACCGCATGCAAATGGGTTTCAAGGACCCCGGTCAAACGCTGCACGGTGGCCTGGAATTCAGCGGGCGTCATCCCGGCCGATCCGCTGCCCTCCCCCGGGGGGTGCTCCAGTTCCGCCTCCAGGGCCCGGACGGCACCTGCGAGGGCATTCAGGTGCAACCGGTCCGCCAGGCCGGCCAGGTCTCCGACGCGGCCGCGCAGGGCCTCCAGCCGCGCGGCATCGACCGACGCTGCGTCCAAAGCCCGGAGATCCCCAATGACAGCGTGCGCCCGCGCGAAGAGGTGGTCCAGGAACTTCAGTTGCCGGGGAACAACGTCGTAGGCGTTGGAAAACATGGAAAGACGATTCTCGTTCATCTGCTTTGTTCAACTTGTCTGCGGTGACGGCCGCCGGACCGACGGGTCGGTTTGTGGCTCCTGCCATCCGCCTGCTGCCTGAAGCTCTCGAGGTCGGCAGCCAGATACGTCTCGATCCCTGACACGGTGGCCTCCAGTTGCGGCCAGCACTCGCCTACCGTCTCCCAGTCCTCCGCGGCCACGGCCGACTCCATGCGGCCCGCCAGCGTGGCGAATCGCGCCGCGCCGACAGCCCCGGCGGCGGACCACTGCCGATGCAGGTAACGCTTCAAGGGCCGGGCATCCCGCGCCTCGATGGCCCGGGCCGCCTCCGCCATTCCCGCGCGCGCCGACTCGACGAACAGGTGGATCAGTCGACGCGCGTCCTCGGCACCGTCCTCACCCAGCAATCCCCGCAGTACAGCGGGGTCCAGGTCGGGGGAGCCGTCATCGGGATCGGGGCACGAGGCTGGCGACGCAGGTTCGGGATTGGAGCCGTCGATCCAGTCTTCGAGCAGGGCCTTCAGGCGCTCCACACTCACCGGCTTGACCAGCACGTCGTCCACACCCGCGGCCCGCAGACTCGCCAGCGTCTCGGGATCGCTCTCTCCGGTGACCGCGATCAGCGCCGGGGCGGAAACCTGCCCGCGGAATCGCTCATGCAGCCGGCGCAAGAGTTCCTCGCCGCCCATGCCGGGCAGCCCAAGATCGGTCAGGACCAGCCGATAGCTGACCCGCTCCATTCGTTGCAGCGCCGATTCGGCATCGGGGACGGCATCCACCTTGACCCCGAGCATTCCCAGTTGCCGCTTCAGGAGTTTCCGGTTGACCGGATGGTCCTCCACGAGCAGCGCCCGGGAATCACAGGCCCATTTCACGATGCCCTCCGGTCACGGCTGAGCATCCCCTCGATATGACTGCGCAAGGCCGCAAAGGGTATGGGCTTTGCGTAGACGGGGATCTCGGGCGGCAACCCGCCCCGGGAGGCGATCTGCTCCGGGGTGAGGGCCGTGACCACCACGACCTCGCTGATGCCCGGCACGTGCTCCAGCAGGTGACGGATCATCCGGAACCCGTCCATGCCGGGCATGTCCAGATCGCTGATCACCAGATCCGGGACCTGACGGCCCACCTGAACGAGACCGTCAAAGCCGTTCTCCGCGAGGCGTACGTCCAGGTTCAGCCCCCAGCGGGCGAACTGCAGCCGGTAGAGTTCCCGCTGCACCGGCTCGTCCTCCACCACCAACACCCGCAGGTGCCCGGCGCGTGCCTTGGCTGCGCTGCGCTGCTCCGAGTACAGCGCGTCCACTGCTGCACGTGATACCCGCCGGTGCCCGCCCGGGGTTTTCCAGGCGGGCAGCACCCCGGCCTCCACCCACAACTGCACCGTAGTCAGCGACACGTCGAGCACACGTGCCGCCTCGCGGGTGGTGTAGAAATCCCGTTGTTTCCTTGACTGCTTCTGCTTCGCCATATCCAGGAGTGTTAACAGATTTCACATTTTTTCAATGCCGGGATGCCTGTACGGCGCAAACCGTCAGACCGCCCGGGACCCCTGCCAGCGGTAGACCGCCTCCGCGAGACTGCCGCCGGCGAAGAACTCCAGGGATTCACACAACTCCCGTACCAGCGCAATGCCGCGTCCCCACGGACGAAGCAGCGCCTCCTCGACGGGGACCAGCGTCCCGGGGTCGAATCCCCGCCCACTGTCCGATATGCGCACGACGAGCTGGCCGCCGTCATCCAGAGGCTCGTAAGAGAGCTCAAGGGCAATGGACCCGCGCACACCCTCGGCCAGACGCCGGGCACGCTCCGTGTAATAGGCATCGAAACCGTCGGAATCCACCTTCATGGTGGACGGCAGTCTCATGAGGCCGTGCTCCAGGGCATTGGCGTAGAGCTCGCTGACAATGACCTCCAATGCCCCCGCATGCGCCTCAAGGCCATCCAGGAGCCCCAGCGGACGCAGGGCCTCAAGTACTGCGGGCGCGCCGACCAGACGCCGGTCTGCCCATTCCATGGACCAGCGCCAGCCGTCCGTCATGCCCGCGCCCTTGCCGTGCGCTCGCGGCCCCGACACGCCGTCCATGGGGATCTCCACCACCGTGATGTCGTCGCGCTGCTCAACACCTGCGCAGTGGGCATCCAGCGTCCTCACCAGCTCGGGCAGCAACGGGCCGCCGACAGCCGTCTCCATCAGGGAGTACAAGGCGGCCTCCCCGAACATGGTCCCGTCAAGCCCTTCCGCTTCCAACAGACCGTCGGAGACCATCAGGAGCCGCTCGTCGCCCTGCACGGGGACGCGCTCGAGTGCGCCGTCGCCGGGCAGCTCCGGCAGGATGCCCAGCGGCAGGGAACGGGAAGACAACACACGTCGGCCCCGGGGCCCGGACAACAGCGCGCAGGGCATGCCCCCGTTCCAGAAGCGCAGCTCCCCGTCCCGGGCCGGGAGGGTGGCCATGCACGCGGCCATGAATCGGTCTGCCGGCAACAGCTCGAACAGCCTGCGGTTGATCTCCGCGAGCAGGTCCGTGTCACGCGCACCGTCCCAGCTCATGGAGTGGAAAATCTCCGTCACCGGCAAGGCGCCGATGGCCGCTCCCAGGCCGTGGCCCGTGAAATCCCCCACCAGCACACGCAGTCCGCCGTCCGGCAGGTGGGCGGTGAGCACCAGGTCACCGCAGAAAAGCGTCGCGGGCCGCTGCAGCACCCCGATCCGATCGGTTGCCACGTTGCGCGCGGCCACGACCCGGTTGAAGATGCGTTCCGCCAGCTGCTGCTCCAGCAGGTCACGCTCATGAGCGCAGGTCAGCATCCGATGTTGTTCCACCAGGCGGCGGTTCAGATCCCGGATGCGCTCCATGGCCCGTACCCGGGAATTCAAGGCCGCAAAACTGAACGGCTTGCCGAGGAAGTCGTCCCCGCCCGCTTCGGTGCATCGCCACATGGAGTCGTCGTCTTTCAGGGCGGTGAGAAAGATCACCGGCACGAAACGCTCTCCCGCCAGGGCCTTGATGCGCCGACAGGCCTCGATGCCATCCATCACCGGCATCATGACGTCCATGAACACCATGTCCACGTTGTCCGCCGAGAAGCGCTCCACCGCCTCCAGCCCGTTCTCGGCGCAGACGGTGGCGAAGCCCTCACGCTGGAGCAGCGCCTCGAGCAGTCCGCGGTTGGCCGGCGAATCGTCCACCACGAGCGCCGTGCCCCGGGAGCTCGCGGGCAAGGGCGGGTTCCCCGGTGGCGGAGACATCGAATGGGATACCGAGTCAGTCAATGTCGAACAACCTCGGAAAGTTGGCGATGTCCAGTACACGCCGCACCTCCGGCGTGCACCCCGTGATGCGCACGCGGGCGTCGTCGCCGCCCGCATGCTCACGCAGGAGCAGAAGCATGCCGAGCGCCGCGCTGTCCACGTAGGTAACACCCTTGAGGTCCACCACGTAGTTCATGTGTCCGGACGGCAGATCGCGATACGCGTCCCGGAACGCGCGCTGCTGGGCGAAATCGAACCGGCCGCTGACGGATATCACGGCCCGTTTTCCGTTATCGCCCAAGGTGTATCTGATACCCATACCTGCTCCTGAGTTGGTTGCTGATCATCCTCAAACGTCCCTTCGGCCCGAGCACGAGCCTCCTACAGCCCATCCTCGTCACCACGTAGGAGCGGCGCCCTCGCCGCGAACCGCCCTTCCCTGATATCCATTCAGAACAACTCCACCGAACCCTCTTCAACGGACGTCTGCGACACGGGGCAATGGCGCTCGCGCTGCCATGTCTCGCGCCGCTCACGGACGCGTTCGGCGAGCTCGCCGCCATCCCCTGCGCCGTCCAGCTCCTGACACAATTGCATCAACTGGCCGAGACTGCGCGATGCCGAGGCCAGGGCCTGTGAGGACATGTCCTCAAACTGCAGGGCGCGCACCGCGGTGGCCACCGCCTCGTCCAGCTCCGGACCCAGCATTGCAAGGGTATCCAGGGAAGACTGCATGCGGCTGCTGAGGGCCTCGGCGCGGCCGAACATGTCCTGAATGCGCTCCTTCTCCCGAAGGGTCTCGTTCATGTCCCGAGAGGCCATCCGGTTGACCGTTTCCTGCACCCGCGCCACCGCCTGGCGCGTCTCACCCACCTGGGTGCGTATCTGCTCGTTGAACTGGGCCGAGCGCTGGGACAGGCCGCGCACCTCCGTGGCCACCACCGCAAAGCCGCGCCCGGCCTCCCCCGCCCGTGCCGCCTCGATGCTGGCATTGAGTGCCAGCAGGTTGGTCTGGTCCGCCAGGGCGCGGGACTCCTCCAGCAGACGGAAGATGCCGTCCAGATGTCCCAGCATGTCGTCCATGTGGTGGGCCGTCTGCACACTGAGCCTGCTCACCTGAACCAGGGTGTCAACGAAGAGTTGCAGGGCATCCTCCGACTTCGCGGCGAAACCGCTCATGAATCCGCTCAGAGTCATGGCGTCGCCCTGCTCGTCCTTCAACTCGATGCCGTCGCGCACCAGATCTCCCTGCTGGCGGGACAACTGGTGCAACCGGGTAAACGTATCGGAGAGTTCAGTAACCGCATGGCCGATCATGGAGGTGACCCGGTTCACCTCCTGCTCCACTTCACGCACCTCTCCTCCCACGGTCTCACGCACCTCGTCCAGGACGCGTTCATGATGCCGCCTGTGGCTCTCAAGCGCCTGCGCGGGATCGGGGGCATCATCCGGCCGCGCGCCAGTCGGCCATCCGCCCATGATCACCGCGCCCAGAACGAGCGCCAGCAGCGCCTGCAGCCAGGCACCGCTGACAAGACCCATAAGCACCAGCACGACAGCCAACGCAATGCCCGTCCACCTCGGCCATTGCGCATCGCTCATGTGTTCCATCACGGATCTTGCCTGTTTCAACATCATCGCTCCTTCATCCCGCATGGGCCGCAGGCTGGCGGAAGGCGGCGCGCAACAGGGCACCCGCGATGGCCTCCAGCGGCAACACCTCCTCCGCCGCCCCCCGTTTCACCGCCGCCCCGGGCATGCCCCAGACGACGCTGCTCGCTTCGTCCTGGGCCAGGGTCCGGCCCCCGGCGTCGCGCATCTCCCTGAGCCCCCGGGCACCGTCGTCGCCCATGCCCGTCAGCAGTGCCCCCACCGCGTTGATGCCCGCGCTCTGGGCCACCGAGCGAAACAGCACGTCCACGCTCGGACGATGCCGGTTCACCGGGGGACCGTCGCTCAGGTCGCACACGTAACGGGCGCCGTCGCGCCGCACCAGCAGGTGGCGCCCCCCCGGGGCGATGTAGGCGTGACCCGGCAGGAGCTGCTGGCCGTCGCGCGCCTCGCACACGGACAGGGCGCTCACCCCGTCCATGCGCCGGGCGAACGGGCCGCTGAACTCGGCGGGGATATGCTGGGTGATCACGACGCCGGGGGCATCGGCGGGCAGTCGCTGCAGCACCTCGCGGATCGCCTCGGTGCCGCCCGTGGAGGCCCCGATGGCGATGATCGCATCCGTGGTCCTGAAAGGGCGGCCCCCGGGACGCGCATTGAGCACCGCGTCGGCACCGAGCCTGGGGGGCGCGCTGCCCGTCACCGCCGACACGCGCTCCCGTGTCAGGCGCGAGCGCGGCACCCGGGCGGCGGTCTTCACCTTGGCACGGATCTCCTCGGCGTACTCCTGCATTCCCTGCTGCACATCGATCCTGGGCTTGGAAACGAAATCCACCGCGCCCAGCTCCAGGGCCTGGAGGGTGATCTCCGCGCCTCTTTCCGTCAGGGAGGAGATCATCACCACCGGCAGGGGATGAAGCCGCATCAGGTTGCCCAGAAAGGTGATGCCGTCCATGCGCGGCATCTCCACATCGAGCGTCAACACATCCGGATGCAGCGCCTTGATCCGCTCCCGGGCCGCATAGGGATCCGGCGCCGTGCCCACCACCTCGATCTGCGGGTCGCCCCCCAGGATCTCGGTCAGCAGCTTGCGAATCAGCGCAGAATCGTCGATGACCAACACCTTCACCCTGTTCATTGTCTGCCTCGATACCCATAGGGCGGCCCGTGGCCGCCGTGCCGTCGACCGGCATCGCCGGCTCCATGGCCGTCCGTCGTTCGCATCAGAAAAGCTCCACCTCGCCCTGCACCGGCTTCGACTCGATCTCATGCAGATAGCGCGTCTCGCGCTCGAGGACGGTGTTGTTGTGCAGGGAGCGCAGCTTCTTGACCAGCATCCTGCCGGTGGCGGGGGTGTAATAGACCTTGCGCGGATGGATGTCCCCCAGGTCCTGGGAGAGCACCCGCAGACGCTCGGCGCGCACATACTCCTGCACAAAACGGATGTTCTGGTCGCCGACGTCCGTCATCTGCGCAAGGACACGCCCGCCGCCGGTGAGCTTGACCTCCAGCGCCTCCCGCCGGCCGCCGTGCTTGAGGATCTCGTTGATCAGCCGCTCCATGGCATGGCTGCCGTAACGGGTGGAGGCGTCGACCCCCCTGGCCTCCCAGCTCCCCGCACCCAGACTCACCGGCAGCATGAAGTGATTCATGCCGCCCACGCCGGTCTCCGGATCCCGGATGCAGGCCGAGACGCAGGACCCCAGCACGGTGACGATGGTCTCGTTCTCCGCGGTCACGTAGAACTCGCCTGGCAGGAGCTTGGCGGCGTACATGCCGTGGGCATCGTCCCAGTAACGGTTGATGGCAGCGAAACCGGGCAGCGCCCTGGGCATGGGCGCACGGACCTGGTTATGGCGCACGGGGGTGTCCATCTCAGCGCTTCCGGTAGATTGTGCCGCCCACGGAGTCGAAGCGATCGTTGATCCGGAACAGACTCTCCGAGTGACCGATATACAGGTAGCCGCCCGGTGCCAGAATGTCCGCGTAGCGGTCGAACAGGTTGCGCTGGGTCTTCTTGTCAAAATAGATCACCACGTTGCGGCAAAAGATGATGTCGAACGGGCCGCGCATCGGCCACGGGCCGAGGAGGTTCAGGGGACGAAAAGCGATCATCTCGCGCAGTGAAGGGTGCACCCGGCACTTGCCGGCGTTCGCCCCCGTGCCCTTCTGGAACCACTGGCGCCGGCGCTTGGAGTCCATGTCCCTGACGCGCTCGATGGGGTAGACACCCGTATCGGCCCTGGCCACCACGTTGGTGTCGATGTCGGTAGCCAGGATACGGGTGTCCCAGCCGGAGAGCGCGGCACTCTCCCCGAGCACCATGGCGATGGAGTAGGGCTCCTCCCCCGTGGAGCAGCCCGCGGACCAGATGCGCAGACGCCGCGTGGCGGCGTTGCGCTCCAGGACTTCGGGCACGGCCGTACGCGCCAGATGCTCGAAGTGATGATTCTCACGAAAGAAGGCGGTCAGGTTGGTGGTGATGGCGTTGACCAGCTCACCCAGCTCGCTTTCCGGGTCCTCCTCCAGGCGCGCGCAGTATTCGTCGAAGCTGCGCAGACCCAGCTGCCGGATACGCCGCGCCAGACGCCCGTACATCATCTGGCGTTTGTTCTCCCCCAGTACGATACCGGTGTGCTCCGAGGCCAGACGGCGCAGTTTGTCGAAGTGACGGTCGGTGAACTGGAACTCCCGGATCTCTGTATCCACGGGACGAACTCCCCTCTTGGCCGCCATGGCCGCCCGCCCGGGCGGTCCTTGGTACGCCACACAGGATGCCGCCGGGTTCACTCAGGTACCCCCCCCGTTCGCCGGTGCCGGACAACTCGCACCGATCACTCAGGAGGCACCCGCGTGGGCGGCCACCATCGAATCCTCGGACACCGGATTCTCGCGCTTCCCGCCTTGGACGGTGTGCGCCTGAGCGCCCGCGCCGGCGGTCCGAAAGAAGCTCATGATCTCCACCATGCGCTGAGCCTGCTCCTCCATGGAACGCGAGGCCGCGGCCGCCTCCTCCACCAGCGAGGCGTTCTGCTGCGTCACCTCGTCCATCTGCGTGATCGCCTTGTTCACCTGCTCGATCCCCGCCGACTGCTCCTGGCTCGCCGCGGCAATCTCCGCCACGATGTCGGTCACCTTCTTCACACTCTCCACAATCTCCGTGAGCGTCTTGCCGGAGTTGTCCACCAGCTCCGATCCGTTCTTCACCTTCTCCACCGAATCCTTGATCAGGTCCTTGATCTCCTTGGCCGCACCCGCGGAACGCTGCGCCAGATTGCGCACCTCCGTGGCCACCACCGCAAAGCCCCGGCCCTGCTCCCCGGCACGCGCCGCCTCCACCGCCGCGTTGAGCGCCAGCAGGTTCGTCTGGAAGGCGATCTCGTCGATTACGCTGATGATGTCGGCAATCTTGCGGCTCGAGGCGCTGATCTCGTTCATGGCCGAAACCGCCTGGGAGACCACCTTGCCGCCCGTCTCTGCCTGGCCGCGCGCGCCGATCGCCAGCTGATTGGCCTGGCTCGCGCTGTCGGCGTTCTGCTTCACCGTGGAGGTCATCTCCTCCATGCTCGACGCCGTCTCCTCCAGCGCGGATGCCTGCTCCTGCGTGCGCTGACTCAGATCGTCATTGCCCGTGGCGATCTCCTGGGCGGAGGTGCCCACGGCATCGGAGGCCTGACGGACCTCAGTGACGATCCCGGCCAGCTTCTCCACCATGGTCCTCATGGCGGCCATCAGGCTGGTGCTGTCACCGCTGCGCACGGGCACCTGCACATCCAGTTCACCCGCGGCGATGCGGCCCGCGATGGACGCGGCCAGGGCGGGCTCGCCGCCCAGCTGCCGCAGGATGCTGCGAATGGTTGAAAAGGCCAGCAGGGCCGTGGCCGCCAGCGCCATGGCCGTGAGCAACAGGAACAGGTAGAGGGTATTCTGCGCGCCGGCACGCAAGGCCGCAGCCGCGTCCATGAGATCCACCGCCAGGCGGTCCTCCACGTCCTTGAGCCGGTCGATCCTGCCCGTGACCATCTCGAACCAGTGATCGGCGTCCACGTTCAGGGGGCGCCCGTCGATGCCCTCCACGGCCGTACGCACCATGCGCTCCGACGCCTCCACTTCGCGTCCGCTTACGGTCTGGCGGAAGAACTGCATCTGCTGCTCGCCGGCGGCCACCTCGAACTCGTGAAAATAGGTAGCCTGGGCGGCGGCGTTGCTCAGGAAACGCTCCACCATCTCGGGCGTGAAGCTGCCCGCGCCAAACACGACGTTGAGCACGGCGCGCTCGATGCCGGCCCGCTCCTTGGCATGGGACAAGTTCGAATAGGCCGTGGCGAGCCGCGTCACCTCGCGGTCGTCGCTGAGCAGCATCGCCTGACGGCCCACGGACAGCAGCGAGGCGATGGTGCGGGTGTAGTAGCCCAGGGCATCCGCGCCGGCGATGGAATGGTTGCTGATGGCGCCGCGCGTGGAATCCAGTTCGCGCAGGTCCCGCTCGGCCGCGTTGAGTGCCTGGATCAGGTCAGCGGACTGTCCGGAACGGTCAAAGGCCTGCAGGGTGGTGTTGAGTTCACCCAGCATGCGATCGGACTGCGTGCGCTGGGCCGGCAGTTCCGAGGCAAAGCGCTCGCCGCGGCTGGCCAGGAAGCCCCCGGTCATGCCGCGCTCGATCTGCAACTCGTGCGCCACTGCGGAGAAACGCACCGACAGTTCCGCCAGGGCCTCAAGGTCCTGCATGGCGTTGGCCGTGCGCGACCGGTCCAGCACGCTGTTCACGGAGAAGAACAGCAGCCCGATCACGGGGAAGGCCAGAACCAGAAGCAGCCTGGCGCGTACGGTCATGTTATTGAATGAAATCATGTCAACTCCCTCCTGATGTTCGGGATCGTTTCCTCGGACCGAAACGGCCCCTCAGAACTCTTGCCATTCGTCGGGCTCGGCGACCGGGCGCAGCGGCTTGCGCGGCGGGGGTGGCGGCTCCGGGCGTGGCTTTGCGGCCTGTACTGGCTTGGACTTGGGTTTTTCGGGTTTAGGCTTGTCCTGCCCGTTGGTCTTCGCGGCGGCCGGAGCCGCCTTCTCCTGACGCATCGGCACGGAAGCCGTCACGGCACGGGCCGCGGCCGCGCCGGTGCGGAAGAAGCTCATGATCTGCACCATGCGCTGGGCCTGCTCCTCCATGGAACGCGAGGCCGCGGCCGCCTCCTCCACCAGCGAGGCGTTCTGCTGCGTCACTTCGTCCATCTGCGTGATCGCCTTGTTCACCTGCTCAATGCCCGCCGACTGCTCCTGGCTCGCCGCGGCAATCTCCGCCACAATGTCCGTCACCTTCTTCACGCTCTCCACAATCTCCGTGAGCGTCTTGCCGGAGTTGTCCACCAGCTCCGATCCGTTCTTCACCTTCTCCACCGAATCCTCGATCAGGTCCTTGATCTCCTTGGCCGCACCCGCGGAACGCTGCGCCAGATTGCGCACCTCCGTGGCCACCACCGCAAAGCCCCGGCCCTGCTCGCCGGCTCGCGCCGCCTCCACCGCCGCGTTGAGCGCCAGCAGGTTCGTCTGAAAGGCGATCTCGTCGATTACGCTGATGATGTCGGCAATCTTGCGGCTCGAGGCGCTGATCTCGTTCATGGCCGAAACCGCCTGGGAGACCACCTTGCCGCCCGACTCTGCCTGGCCGCGCGCGCCGATCGCCAGCTGATTGGCCTGGCTCGCGTTGTCGGCGTTCTGCTTCACCGTGGAGGTCATCTCCTCCATGCTCGACGCCGTCTCCTCCAGCGCAGACGCCTGCTCCTGCGTGCGCTGACTCAGATCGTCGTTGCCTGAGGCGATCTCACGGGCAGACGAGCCCACGGAATCAGACGCCGTGCGCACCTCGCCGACGATCTCCGAGAGTTTGCCGGACATCTCCCGCAGGGCGGTGAGCAACCGGCCCAGCTCGTCGTTTCGCTGCACCTGGATGTCATTGTCCAGTTCTCCCTGCGCAATGCGGTTGGCCACCGTCACCGCCTGGTTGAGCGGGCCCATGATGGCGCGCACCAGCAGCCACCCCATGGCGACCAGGAACACGAGGCCGAAGCCCATGGCGAGCACCGTATACAGCCGCAGGTTCTCGTAGAGCGTCACGGCGTTGGCGTATTCCTCGCCGGCCACGTCGATCTGAAGACGCAGCAGCGCCTCGATGTTCTCCCCCACCGGTTCAAACAGCCGCATCATGTTGGCGTTGATGTGGGCACGGCTCTGCTCGAACTCGCCGGCGCGCAACAGCGACTGCGCCGGACGCAGCCCCTCCTGCACGAACCGCCCGCGGTTCCGGGCGAAGTCCTCCGCCAGGCGCGCCTCCTCCGGGGTCAGGTAAGTCGCCATGTACTCGTCCCAGATGCGGGTGATGGTGGCGATATTGGCGTCCATGCGTTCCATGTCCCGGCGGGCAGCCTGTGCGTCGGCATTCATGGTGGAACGGGTGGCCAGGTTGATGTTTTCCTGCAGCAATCGTCCGATGTTGCGCAGCTGATCCAGGGGAACGGTGCGGTCCTCGTAGACCGTCTGCAGACCGTCGCGAACCATGCCAAGGCCGGTAATGCCCATGGCGCCCACCATCAGCAACAGCACGATCGCCACCGCCAGGGTGACATTCAATCGCAGCTTGACCGTAAGAGACTTCATCGTTTGATTACCTCGAAAAGGTCATTCGGTTGCGCGGGAGATAGCGCTCAGCTCTTCCGGCCTCAACAGGCGGTCGATGTCCAGAAGCATCACCATGCTCTTGTCCAGGGTGGCCAGACCGCTGATGAAGTCGGCGTCCACCACCGTGCCGAAATCCGGCTTCGGGCGGATGTCCTCGGGCGCGAAGTTCAGCACGTCCGAGACCGCATCGACGACGATGCCGAATGTGCGCTCGCGGTCTTCGTGCATGAGCGACAGCACGATCACCACCGTGGTGGGGGTGTATTCCACCGATTCCAGGTTGAAGCGCATGCGCAGGTCCACGATGGGCACGATAACGCCGCGCAGGTTCAACACACCCTTGAGATAGGCCGGCGCGTTGGGGATCTGGGTCACCGGGGTCCAGCCCTTGATCTCCTGAACGCGCAGGATGTCCACCCCGTAGTACTCGTCGGCCAGGGAGAAGGTCAGGTACTGGTTGACCTGTGAATCGCCGGCCTTCCCGGCGGTCTCCCGAAGACTCTGCTCTTGCTTGATCACCTGGGTCATACAGCCTCCTCAATCTGGGCCCGTTTTCGTACGGCGTCCTGCGCCGGCGGATTGGTCATGCGGATCAGTCCGGGGATGTCCATGATCAGCGCGACGGAGCCGTCACCGAGGATCGTCGCCCCCGAGGTGCCCTCCACGCGCCGGAAATTGGTTTCGAGACTCTTGATCACCACCTGCTGCTGACCGAGCAGTTCGTCCACGAACACGGCGGCCCGCTGGCCGTCGCCCTCCACGACCACCAGCAGGCCCTTGGTGAGGTCCTCGGTATCGCCCCGAACGCCGAACACCCGGTGCAGGCGGATCACCGAGAGATACTCGTCGCGCAGCCGGTAGACCTCGGCCATACCCGCCACCACGTTGAGCGACTCAGGCATGGCCTGCAGCGATTCGATGATAGAGACCAGCGGGATGATGTAGATCTGCTCGCCCACGCGTACCAGCTGGCCGTCCAGAATGGCGAGCGTCAGCGGCAGGCGGATGGTGATGCGCGAACCCTGTCCCTGGCGCGAGGTGATCTCGACGCTTCCACCCAGGTCCTGGATGTTGCGCCGAACCACGTCCATGCCGACACCGCGCCCGGATACATCGCTCACCGTCTCGGCCGTGGAGAAGCCGGGCTGGAAGATGAGGTCGCACACCCGCTCATCGGGCATCGCGGCCGCATCCGCCTCGCTGATCAGGCCCCGCTCGATGGCTTTTTTCAGCACCTTCTCCCGGTTGATGCCGGCGCCATCGTCGATGATCTCGATAACGATGTTGCCCCCCTGGTGGTACGCGTTGAGCAGAAGATGACCGGTAGCGGGCTTGCCGGCGGCCAACCGCACCTCCGGGACCTCCAGACCGTGATCCAGCGCGTTGCGCACCAGGTGCACCAGTGGATCGCCGATCTTCTCCATGACCGTCTTGTCCAGTTCCGTGTTCTCGCCCGACATGCTCAGTTCCACCTGCTTGCCCAGCTGCGCGCTCAGATCGTGCACCAGGCGCGGAAAGCGGTTGAAGGCGAAGCTGATGGGCAGCATGCGGATGCGCATCACCGATTCCTGGAGTTCCCGGGTGTTGCGTTCCAGTGACGTCAGACCGTCGCGCAGCTTCTCCAGCTGCACCTGCGAGCCGCCCTGCACCAGTTCGTTGCCGATCTGGCCCAGCATGGACTGGGTGATCACCAGCTCACCCACCATGTTGATGAGGGCATCTATCTTGTCGGTGTTGACACGAATGGAGCCGGTGTCGGCACGCCGGTCGCCCGCCCCACGGCGGTCACCACCGGAACGCCGATCAAACCCGGAACGGGTCTGCGCAGGCGGATTCACCCCGGAGCCGGCGGACGCATGCTGCGCGACGGCCGTCGATGATTGAACGGGTGCCGCCACCTCGCCGCCCGAGAGCGGCTCTATGCGCAACTCGCACTGATCCTCCACCCACTCGAACACCTCGTTGACCGCCTCCCGACCCACGGGACCTTCGAGGCGGATATCCCAGGACAGCAGACAGTCCTCCGGATCGAGCTCCTCAAGGGAGGGGAGCCGCGCCAGATCACACGTCACCTGCACGCTGCCCAACTCCTCCAGGGCTGCGAGAATGCGCAACGGATCGTTCCCGGTACGCATGACATCGGGCTCCGGGGCAAATCGTATGTGCCATCCGGCGCCATTCCCTCCGGTGCTTACCGCAGTCTGCTCAGGCATCGGGGCGGTGTTTTCCTCGTTAAGCGAGGCGTCGATGGCACTTCGCACCGTGGCGATGCGCTGCGCGTCCACCTCCACGCCGTCACGGGCGGCCACCAGCATCTCGCGCATGCAGTCCACCGCCTCCAGCAGAAGCTTCACCAGTTCGGGGCTGACCGCGCGGCGCCCCCCGCGCATCTCATCGAGCAACGTCTCGACGCCGTGGGTAAACTCGCCTACGGGACCAAAGCCAAAGGTCCCCGCACCGCCCTTGATGGAATGCGCCGCTCGAAAGATAGTGTTGATCGCCTCCACGTCGTCCGCCTGAAGCTCCAGCAACTGGGACTCCATGGCATCCAGACCCTCGAAGCTCTCGTCGAGGAAGGTCTGCACGAACTGGCTGACATCGATGCTCATGATGACCGGTCAGCCAAGGACACGCTTGACGGTGGACAGCAGCTGATCCGGACTGAAGGGCTTGACGATCCAGCCGGTGGCACCGGCCGCCTTGCCCTCCTGCTTCTTCTCCGGGCTGGATTCGGTGGTCAGCATGAGGATGGGCGTGAACTTGTAGCTGGGCAGGGATCGCAGTTCGCGCACAAGGGAGATCCCGTCCATGCCCGGCATGTTGACGTCCGAAAGCACCAGGTCCACGCCTCCCCCCTTGGCCTTTGTAAGGGCATCACGCCCGTCGGTCGCCTCCAACACGTCATGACCGGCCTCCTTCAGGGTGAAAACAACCATCTGGCGCAACGAGGTCGAATCATCTACCGCAAGAATCTTTGCCACTGGCTTCTCTCCGTTGCTTCCTGTCAACTCAGTCGTCCCGGCCCCGAATGGCGGGCCCGAACAGGGACTCAACACCCAGCCGCCGAACGGCGGCCGGCAACACATCTCCCGCGGCGTGCACGCTGACCGGTACCTGGCGTGCGTGAGCCTCTCGCAGGAACGCCACCAGTAACTGAAGGCCCGCGGTGTCGGTCCGGGATACGGGGTGCGCGTGCAGTTCCACCGGGACACCCGCACCCAGGGCCGCGAGAAGTTGCTCGCGTACCGCCCGCACACTCGTGATGTCCATTGATTCGGGCAGAGACACGCAGGTCGCGTCCCCCTGAGCCCTCGATTGTTCACGTTCCGGCATGCTGCCCCCCAACAAATGTCGTCGATGGCCTCCTGCACTGCCCCGTGTGGGTCAGCACATTCGGCGTACTTGCCCCCAGGGCCAGGATCATGTCAGCGATACCCGGCTCAAATTAACAATTGTAATACTATTCATATTTTTCACATTTTTTGCGCAGTTCATCTGTCAATATGCTCCGGCTGTCGCACCCGCCGGTTCATCGGGCCAGCGATGGGCGCCCGAAATACCTCGATCCGGACAGAAAAGCGTCTCGGGAGTCCCCTGGCGCAGCTGGCGCTATCGTTCCCCGTCCAGCCGGTGCAACAGATCCTCCACGGCCCGTTCGAGCTGGGGATCCCGGCCGGCCACCTCGTCCTCGGGCGTCTGGTCCACCGGCAGGTCGGGCATGGCCCCGTGATGCTCCATGTCGGTTCCGTCCGGCAGATACCAGCCGCGGTACGGTCGCCGTACGGTGGCGCCGTCGATCAGGCTGTACCGGCCGCTGGAGATCACACCGCCGTAGGTCTGGCGGCCCACGAGCGTGCCGCGATCCAGCGTTGTGAACGCGTGCGCAAGAATCTCTGCATTGGAATAGCTCTTCTCGTTGGCCAGCATATTGATGGGCAGGGTGTAGCGCGGCGCATCAAGCCTGCCCTGCGGGTAATGGCCGGCCTGTTCGGGGTCGGCGCCGGCCGGGACGGTGTAGGCATGCTCCGGCGCCATGATGGACGTGAGGATGCGATCCGTCGTGCTCCCTCCGCCGTTGTTGCGTACATCGATGATCAGACCCTCCCTGCCCTCCGCGGCGGCGTACAGGTCGGCCTGAAACCCTTCGAGGGAGGTCTGGTTCATCGCCTGAATGTGCAGATACCCGATCCGCCCGTCGGAGAGCGTGTTGACGGTGCGGCGGCTCTCCTCCAGAAAGGCCTCGTAACGAAGCCGGGCGAGCGCGTCGTAATCCACCGGTGTGATCAGAGTGCGATAGACGTTTCGCAGGGTCCCGACCGGACGTTCCAGGGTCACGATGACCTCCTGCCCGACACGTCCGCGCAGTCGCCGTGTGAGCGACTCATCCGGCTCGAAGGGCTGCAGGTCGACCTCAGTGACGATGTCGCCCTCCCGGAGCTGCATCGAACCGCTATCGGCAGGGCCGTTTGGCACGATGCCGGTGATTCGAAAACCGACATAGCCGTTCGCCAGGGTCACGGTCTCGTGCTCGATGCCGAGGCGCCCGACCGGTTGCCGCAACGGCGAGCCCGGGCCGGGATTGGATACGCCCGTGTGCGATGCCGCCAGTTCACCCATCAGGCGGTTGGCCACGTCGCTGAACTCGCTCGGCGTGCGCGCGCGCGCGATCAGCGCCTCGTAGTCTTCCACCACGGTGGCCCAGTCGAGCCCCTTCATGTCAGGGCGATAGAAGTGCTCCTCGATCATGCGTGCCGCCTCGTGAAACTTCTGCAGGGACTGGCGCCGCAGATCGACGCGGATGGTATCCGATATGTCGAGTTGACGGTGCACCGGATTCCCGCTCAGGTTCACCATGCCCACGCGACCCCGGGAGATGTAGATCAGCCGGTCTCCGGCGTTGTCCAGGTGCTGCACGTTGACCTCGGGCCCCAGCGGCTGCCTCAGACTGCCGTCCCAGTTCATGACGATCAGCCCCTCCCCCGCGGAATTGAACACGTAACGATCCCCCCCGGGGCTCATCTCGTTGGAAAACTGATGCGTCGGTTGCGCCGTCACGCGCTTCACACGTCGCCAGGCCCCTTCCAGGTCGAGGTCGAGTTCCTCGCCGGCCCGGGCGCTCCCGTCCCGATCACTCTCCGACTGTCCTGCGGCGGCTGCCGTGCGCGCGTCACGGTAGTACCTTGTCAGCTCCCTTGCCGTGTAGCGCTCCAGATCCCGGTCGAGGTATACCCGGTAGAGGTCGTAGCTGCCACCGGATCGGTTGGAAATGAACGTCAGTTTGCGTCCATCCGCGGACCAGCGGGGGTTGATGTCGTCACGCGGATGTCGGGTGATGTTGACCGGATCCCCCGATCCGTCTGCAGCCACGATGAAGATGTTGGCACTGAAGTTGAGATCGTTCTGGGCGTAGACGATATACCGACCGTCAGGCGACCACCGCCAGCGAATGGTGCTGTCCCACCCGCGTACCAGCCTGTGCTCGTCACCGCTTTCCAGGTGCCTGACCACCAGGTCACCCCGTCCGCGCCGAAACGCAATGTACTGTCCGTCGGGCGATGGCGCGGCATCCCGTTCGTTATGTTCCGTCTGCACCACCGGCAGCACCGTGAACATCACGGCCTCGTGCCAGCGTGCGGGATCGTCCGCCAGGGGCGGCTCCCGCGCGGGGGTCGGCTCCAGTTCCCGCTCTGGAATGCTCTCCGGCAGTTCGGGCAGTTCCTGGATCGGCTCGGGCAGCGCTGCCGGGTCGGTGGGCGTATCGGGATCCGGCTCCGCGAGTGGATCATCGGGGATGGCGGGATCCACCGGGGCGAACGGGTCTTCCGGATCCAGCGCGGGTGGTTCGGGTTCCGGCTCCGGTTCGTCGGCCTGATCCGGCTCGGCCGTCGCCCCCGTTGCATCCGGGACGTCGGCGGCGGCCCGGGGTGCGGGATCCGGTGTCGCGGCAGACTCACCGCCGGGGTGGCGTTCGTAGGTGCGACGGATCTCGCCACGCGTCAGTGCCACGCGCGCTTCGTAGATGGACTCCGTCCCATCGGAGTCATTGGTGAAGTACAGACTGACGCCGTCGGGGGACCAGGCCAGATCCCTGTGACGGGCATGGGTGCCGGGTGTCACGGCGCGGGTGGCGCTGTGCCGATCCGTATGGCGCACATAGACACGCCCATACGCGATATAGGCCATGGTCCTCCCGTCGGGACTCAGCCTCGCCTCGGTCACATCCCGGTCGATGCGGCGCAGTTCGTGGTCGTCATGGCCCTCGTCGCCCACATGCATGCGGACCGGCCGGGGTTCGGCCTCAGGATCGGTGAGATCCAGCGTATAGATCGTGTCCCAGACATGGAGCACTGCCGTGTCGCCGTGACGTGCCACATCGAAATGCTGGATATCGCGCCCCTCGAACCCGGTCAGGCGCCGGACCTGTCGGTCCTCGTCGTCCAGATCGACACGATAGAGATTGACGGTATCGAGTTCACGATCCGACATGAAAACCAGGGTGCGACCATCGACCCACTGGGCGTTGCCGTCGTCTCCGTCCCGATCCGTCAGCGCCTCGAAAGTGCCTTCCCGACGGTCCAGTATCCAGATGTTCATCGCATCCGGACCCCGGTAATGCCGGCGGCCCCAGTCGTGGTAGTACCCGCCCCGGGTGAACGCCACACGGCGGCCATCGGGCGAGAGCCGGGGCGCCGATCCGAACGCTTCATGCAGACGCCTCGGCTCTCCGCCTTCCGGGGAAACTACATAGGGGCGCTGATCGCGATAGACGTCGGCCTCGAGAAGACCGGAGAACGTGATCACCGACTGCCCGTCCTCGTCGAGGCTGTAGGCCGGAAAGCGAACGTGGCGGTCGCCGTGCGTGATCTGGGACAGGCGGGTGCCGTCGCGGTGAATCCGCCAGAGGTTGAGGTACCCGTCCCGCATGGAGGTGAAGATGATCCACTCCCCGTCGGGGCTCCAGCTGGAGTGCAGATCATCCAGCTGATGACGCGTCAGGCGTATCGCATCCCCGCCAACGCCGGGAACACGCCATAGGTCCCCGCCCCAGCTGAAGATCAGTTCCGAACCATCCGGACTGATCGAGGGGAAGCGTGGCAGGCCAAGGTGTTCATCGTCGGCGCCCGCGGATCCCAGCAGGGCCGCAATCACCAAACCTGCCAAAATCAGGATGGCGTTCCGTCGCCGCCATTCCGTCCTTTCGGCTTGCTCAAACATCATCCATCCCAAACCCGTATCGTCAGGGACGCACCAAGGCGGATCCCTGCGGGTCACTATGCCAGAGAGAAAATGATGCGTCAGGCCTGTCTCCCGAGGGCGACACCTGAGGAAGATTTGTTACCAAGTGTTCAAGCGCTGTTTCAAGAGATTGAAAGCGAAGGGGCCCCGATAACACCGGGGACCCTTTGCTTTGAATATGGCGGAGAGGGAGGGATTGACGGGCGACCTCCATGTCGCCCGCCCCTTCGGGGCGTTGCGCTACGCGCAACGTCAGATCGGCTTCCTGCCGATCTGATCGAACCCACGTCTCTATATCGAGGGTTCGAATCTCGTTCCCATCAAATATCCAAACGCAGAGGGGCNNGCCCCTCTGCGTTTGGATATGGCGGAGAGGGAGGGATTCGAGCACCCTGCCCTTAAGCCGTTGATTTAGGGAGCCTTTTCACAACGACTTTCTTTGCGCGTAACACCACGGAGTAACACCCGCAGTAATTTAAGATTAGCATCGTACGCTTCGAAATCGCAACCGACTATCTGGTTCTTTCAACCGTTTGACCCAAGTCCCGGGTCGTTTCGTCGCGCTTTGGCCGTCGCTTCCATCTCCGCAATGCGTTCCATCGATCTCGCACAATGCTCGATTGCGTCATCCACCGCGCGCTCCGCCCGCTCGGTCGCTCTGTTCACCTCGTCCAGCATCGCCGACAAACACTCGCAATCGTACATCTCCCACTCCTTCGGTCAGTTGGCACTACCGGGCTACCCCCCCGCGAACATGCCGTCATTTCTCTCGGAAAGACACGTCGTTGTCTGAATCGATTAGTTATCTGGTTCCATCTTTCCGCCTTGTCAAGCCGCTGGCGCGAAAACTCCTTTGAGATCTCCCAAAACAATCGCTCTAGGCGAGGCAACGCAGTGCTGAGCCGGAGCCCTCATTGCGGATCGTTTTGCTCATGGTCCTTGCAGAATCCCCACCAATCAAGTCTGTCCGTTCTCGCACTACGTTGCCCATCGCTTCTGCTACTCGGAGTCTCCGTCATCTCCTATCTTTTGCTCGAGATTAAGACTGCGAAGCGCGACTATTAGCTCATCTTGGTCATAGACCCACTGCGAGCCGTCCGCCAGTCGAACTCTGGCAATATACGTAACTGACGTGAGCAATCGAGTGATATCCGTCTCTCGAGCACGCCACTGAGCAGACAGTGACACTTCACCTGCACCAAAATCCTTGATCTCCGTGTTTGCAAGGTTACTCATATGCTGCCCAAAGGCGTCGTACTGGATCGTACGTAGCTGAAGACCGCGAATCGGATGGTCCACTACTATGATCGTTTCAGCGGCAAACCGAAAGGCGCGATCTTGATATGCGATCGCCGTGGCATGTGAGCGGATCTGAACCGGCGAACTGGGATCGTTGAACAGGATGCTTTCCCGCTCTAGTGAGGACCCACTGTTGATGGCTATGCCGCTGATGGTGAGATTGAAGGAACCATCCGAATGCCTACTAATCTCATATGCCTGCGAAGAGAAAGTAGCGATCGCTAGACATGCTCCCAAAGCAAGGCGAAGAATGTGCTGCATATACCCCCCTACTTTTTAGCTTGGTCCGACTCATTCGGCCGCCTCATTGAGGTCGTGCCATGCATCTAGTCTCCTCCCCCATGCACAAGGGGATGCCATTTCCATAGATCCCCGCTGCCCAACGTCCGCCAGTCGTCCATGCACGATACGCGTCGGATGGAACACCTTATTGGGCTTTGTCTGATTCGCCCTGCCACCCGTCCATCTATTACTCTTCCTGTTCCTCTGGATATTCGACTGGAGTTACAGCTGTCCATCCTTCCCTATGGGGCGCATTATGGCCTGTTCTGATACTCCGTCCCTCGGTTGTGATCACCTTCGCACCCCTATGGATGAAGGCTCGTACAACGGCTTTGCGCGGATGGTCCTCGTCCTTCTTGGCAGAACTGATGATGGCTGTAAATCTCTCTTGGCCATTCTGCGGTTTCGCAGAAAGTCGAGGACCAAGCCACCGATCAAGAAGCTCTGTCGACACATTGCGCCGCGACCCGTGATGAGGGACCTGGAACCGATCCACTCCGGGTAATGCGAGACCGACATGTGGGGCATAGTCTGCCGCCTCGGCAAGGCCCGCTCGGCCGGCATCAGCAGTCAAAACTATGCGTTTCTCACAAAGATTGGCGTACTGAATGACGCTCATCTCATTCTCTGCGCTGGTCTCCTCCGGCGAGAACACCTCCGTGCCCCACGCCGCCTTCAGTAACGACATTGTCCTTGCAGCCGCCCTCTCCAAGAATGCCGCAATTCCATCCCCAGAGAACTTTCTTTCCTCCTCTGTCGACTCAGGCGTCCGCTCTGACTGGACTACAAGATCGAGATATCGCTGCTTCGTAGGCGCCAGGACGCAGAATGCTCCAATCCTTTCGCCTTGAAACGGCTCGTATATAGGGATACCTCTTTCCTCTGCTATCTCCTCCAAGGCGGCGATATTCGGATAGATCTCCCGTAGGCGCCTCTGGAGGTTCTCTATTGATGAGAAGCGAGAGAATCGATCGATGATCTCGCCCGCGTAGACCCACGGCCTTAGCATCCAGAGATGCCCAACCTCAAACGTCTCCAAGACGGTTCTTAGGCCGCCCGCGTGGTCGCCATCCGGATGACTCACAATTACATGTCCAATGTACGCTGGGTTTCCGTAGTACTTCTTGATGTGCTCCACAACGCTCTGCCCAGCAGCTTGGAATCCGCCATCTACCACGTGGATGTACGCGCTATCGTCAATCTGATAGCGGAGCGAGATTGCGTCTCCACTTTTGGAAGATTCTACGTCCAGGAAGTCAATCTCAAAGTAGTCGCTCATCGTGCCGCTAGCGCCCCGCACCCTTTATTGCCAATACCGTCGAAACAAACCGCCGTCCGTGGTTGCGCGCGGCCTGTCCCGCAAGCAAGAACTGCAAAGCCAGTCCTCCGATATAGAGCAGCACCACCTTCATAGGTGACATCTGAAATATGGCTGCGGCCCCTAGTGCCACAAGCATCATCAAGGCGATACCGGCGTAATCCCGCGTGAACAAGTAGGCCCGATGCGCTTGGACCACCGAAGGCTCTGATTCGACGGTCTTATAGAGCTTATACCAAAGAGCATTCTGTGCCCGAGGATCAGTGGGCAGCGGTCCGTGCTACTTCTCAAGAGCGCTCAGATCGACGCGCGGGTCTGAGCGGGTATATCGGGAAAAGGCCTCGCATCCGGGTAGCGGATTGCTCCAGCGCAAAAACACAATTCTGGACTTGGCATCAGCAGAAAGTTGTGCGCTCAGGACTCCTGTCAGAATAAGCCCCAAGCCAGCGGGTAGCGCTTGGCCTAGGTCGTAGGCAGCTGCAATCCAGTCGCCGGCGAGGAGCAGCTGGCCCTTGAGGATCGCATAGAAGACGATCAAATTGGCGGCCATCACGGCATACAGCGCTGCGCTGTTCTCGCTCTTCAATGAACCTTCCATTGCGCGACCTATCCACGGCTAGCTAGCTGGATTACGACACAGTACCAAATGAGGCCCGACTCTAGCCATCACTTGTGCGACCTCATGAGCGTCCACTGAACCGCCCCGGGTATCGCGGAGGCTAGTTGGTTTAAGTCAAGCCGCCATCGCGGCTTGACTGGCGAGTTGCCGATAGTAGTTTGCCTCAGCTTCCACCGGCGGAATATACCCCAAGGGCTCCATCAACCTCTGATGATTGAACCAGGACACCCATTCCAGCGTCGCCAGCTCCACCGACTCCCTGGACCTCCAGGGGCCGCGGCGATGGATCAGCTCCGCTTTGTACAGGCCGTTGATGGTCTCAGCCAGGGCGTTGTCGTAGCTGTCGCCACGGCTTCCGACCGACGGCTCGATACCGGCCTCGGCAAGTCGCTCCGTGTAGCGAATGCTGACGTATTGCGACCCGCGGTCGGAGTGATGGGTCAGGGCATCGTCACGCTCGGGCACGGTGGTGCAGACCGTCTTGCCACGGCGTGCACCTTGCAAGCCCAGGCGGCGCATGAGCCGCTCCACGCTACAGCGCGCCACGGGAACACCTTCGCGCTTGAGTTGCTTCCAGACCCTGTCGGCGCCGTAAACCTCGAGGTTGGCCTCCCAGACACCCTCAATCTGTGTAACCAGCCGCTCATCGCGCTTGGCCTGGGCACTGCGCATCTCCGGATTGCGCCGCCGGGCCGCATGGCGCCGGTAGGCCGATGGGGCAACCTGCAGCACTTTGCAGATCGGCTCGACCCCATGGGTGTCCCGGTGCTGATCGATGTAGGCGTTTACGACTTCAGTTTGCGGTCGAGCTCCGCCTGCGCGAAAAAAGCGCTGGCGGTACGCAGGATCTCATTGGCGCGCCGCAACTCCTTGTTCTCGCGCTCCAGGTCCTTGATGCGCTGCGTCTCGGCCGCAGTCATGCCCGGTCGCGCACCCGCATCGATCTCCGCTTGCTTGACCCACTCCAGCAGCGTCTGTGGCACGCAGCCGATCTTCGGCGCAATCGACTCCACAACCGCCCACAGCGACGGGTACTCCCCACGGTGCTCCTGGACCATGCGCACCGCCCGCTCCCGGACCTCAGGTGAAAACTTGTTTGACTTGTTCATGGCTCCATCCTCTCAAGAGTTGGAGCCTCCGCGGTGCCCGGGGCGGTTCAGCACCAAAGACGCGTCAGCCGATACGGCCGGACCTCCTGTTGATTCCCCTAGTGGGGTTCGACGAGTCGTTGTACCGATTGGGATACGGTGGCGGTTATTACGACAGAACCATAGTGAGGTTCATTCCCAGGCCGTTAGTGCTTGGAATCGGTTACGACCATTCCCGGCTGAAAACCATTTATCCACAGGATCTCGATATCCCGATGGACAGAATTATCACGGAGTCCGGGATGCTGCAAAACAGCACCTCGCCGTAGCCGGCGTCCCCGTAAATGTGCGTTCAGGGTCGAGAGGTGGAATTGATCAGTGCCACGGCCGACGACTGCAATAATGACTCGGCCTGTCTGCCGAGCGAATGCCCGAGCCGGCTGGCGTCAGTCCCTTGATTCCCTACGCGGTGCTCTACGGCACAAGACAACAGGTCGATGTGAACTGAGACATCATCACCGGTGCGCCCACGAAGCTCGGCAACGGTCGTATCGTCACCAGGATTCTACCGCATTTCCACGAATGGTTGGGTTGCGAGTTATTGCTTCCGCTTAGCCGCCCCAATGCCACCCTCAGCTTTAGACGAACTCGACATTGTAGGTCCCACACCCCTGATCAGGCGGCTTCGGTTCCTAGATGGAAGGCAACAGGCTCAGGGGCTGTCTCAGATCTCGCATGGTGCATCTTCCCACGGCTGATGATGATGCATTGCCTAAGACAAGAGACTCTCTCGGCACGATCAGGTCGTGGACCGTGTTGACAGAGTAAGGTCGGACGGCGGGCGATGGTCCGCCCGCCGTTGCCGGCACGGTCCGGGTCACTGCATGGCGCGCAGGCGTCTGGCCGCCACGACCATGTTGGTCAGAGCCGGGATGACCTCGTTCCACTGGCGGGTCTTCAGTCCGCAATCGGGGTTGACCCAGAGGCGTTCGGCCGGGATGCGCTCGGCTGCCTTGCGCATCAGCTCGACCATGTGTTGCTCGGAAGGGATATTGGGTGAGTGGATGTCATAGACGCCGGGGCCGATTTCGTTCGGGTACCTGAAGTGGTCGAAGGCGTCGAGCAGTTCCATGTCGGAACGCGAGGTCTCGATGGTGATGACATCGGCGTCCATGGCAGCAATGGCCTCGATGATGTCGTTGAACTCCGAGTAGCACATGTGAGTGTGGATCTGAGTCTCATCCGCCACGCCGTTGGCGGTGATGCGGAAGGATTCGACGGCCCAGTTCAGGTAGTCCCGCCACTGCGCCTTACGCAACGGCAGGCCCTCGCGCAGCGCCGCTTCGTCGATCTGAACCAGGTTCACGCCGGCGGCTTCCAGATCCAGAACTTCCTGGCGCATGGCCAGAGCCAGTTGCAGACAGGATTCTCGGCGTGGCTGATCGTCACGCACGAACGACCAGTTGAGCATGGTCACCGGGCCCGTGAGCATGCCTTTCATGGGCTTGTCGGTCAGAGACTGCGCGTACCCGGTCCACTCCACGGTCATTGCCCGTGGGCGCCTGATGTCGCCGAACAGGATGGGTGGTTTGACACAGCGTGAACCGTAGGACTGCACCCAGCCGAACCGGCTGAATACATACCCCTCCAGTTGCTCACCAAAGTACTCCACCATGTCGTTGCGCTCGGCTTCTCCATGCACCAGAACGTCCAGACCGAGTCTTTCCTGTTCACGCACGGCGCGTTCAATTTCGGCCTTCATTCTTGCGGTGTATTCATCGGCAGAAATTTCCTGCCTTTTGAAGGCAAGACGGGTCTTACGGATATCGTGCGTCTGCGGGAAAGAGCCGATGGTGGTGGTCGGGTACAGTGGCAGATTCAGGTGGGCGCGTTGTTTGGCGGCGCGCTCGGCGTAGGAACTACGACGGTTGCCGAGTTCGGAGGTGATATTCTTTACGGCCTCTTTCACCATCGGATCATGTACGCGCCCGGACCGCTGACGGCTCTCCATGGCGGCTTTGTTGGCAGCCAGTTCTTCGGCCACAGAATCGCGCCCTTCGTTTATGGCTTTGCCCAGTACGGACAGTTCCGCCAACTTCTGTGTGGCGAACGCCAGCCAGCTGCGGATGTCGGCGTCTAGTTTTGCTTCGCTGTCCAGATCCATCGGCACATGCAGCAACGAGCATGACGGCGCGATCCACAGACGTTCACCGAGTTTCGTGGCCAACGGCTCCAGCCAGTCCAATGTCGCGTTCAGGTCGGTTTTCCAGACATTACGGCCGTCGATCAGACCGATTGACAGCACTTTGTGGGCCGGCAGCCAGTCAACGACATTGATGATTTCCTCGCGGCCGCGCACCGCGTCCACGTGCAGACCGGCTATCGGCAGATTGCAGGCCAGTTGCAGGTTGTCCTGCAGCGTGCCGAAATAGGTAGTCAGCAGTAGTTTGATCCGGCTCGCCTTGAGATCGTGATAGGCGGTGTTGAAGGCATGCTGCCAGTCGGTAGCGAGTTCGGTGACCAGGATGGGCTCGTCGATCTGCACCCATTCGACACCCTGTCCGGCCAGCGTCTCCAACAGCTCGCCATAGACCGGCAGCAGGCGCTCGAGCAGTGCGAGCTTGTTGGAACCGTCCTTGGCCTTGCCGAGTGCGAGGTAGGTCACCGGACCGATGATGACGGGCTTGAGTTTGACGGATTGTGTTTTCGCCTCGGCCAGTTGGTCCAGCAGGCGTGAGGCATCCAGCTTGAACGCGGTGTCGGAACTGAATTCGGGGACGATGTAGTGGTAGTTGGTGTCGAACCACTTGGTCATTTCACCAGCTGCGATCCCGCAACCGCATCGCGTGTGTGCTTCGGCCGCCTGCGTCGAGCGCCCGCGGGCGACGCGGAAATAGTTGTCCAGTGTTTCGCCCTGGAGGCCTCGCACGCGCTCGGGCAGATTGCCCAGAGTGAAACTCATATCCAGCACCTGGTCGTAGAAGGAGAAGTCGCCCACGGGCAGGAGATCCAGCCCCGCCTGGTCGCGCCAGTGGCGCTGACGAAGCTCGGCACCGAGTTCCTTGAGTGCATCGAGGGATGACTGTCCTTTCCAGTAGGATTCGAGGGCGAACTTCAGTTCCCGCCGGACGCCGATACGCGGATAGCCGAGGTTGTGGGTGCGTGCCATGGTGTTAGCCTCCGTCGGTTGAACGAGGGTGCCATGCTACGTCGCCACAACTATGAACAAAAACGGTATTATTTCATCAATACATGAAGCATATTCACATGAGGGGGGCCCGGCATGGCCCGACTGGAACGCACCCATCTCGAAATCATCCGCGCGGTCGACCAACACGGCTCCTTGACCGCCGCGGCGGACAAACTGCATCTCACTCAGTCCGCGCTCAGCCATAGTGTGCGCAAGCTGGAGGATCACCTGGGGTTGGCCATCTGGCGGCGCGAGGGGCGCAGCCTGCGGCCCACCCAAGCCGGTGAGTATCTGCTGAGCGTTGCCAGGCGCCTGTTACCACAGCTCGCACATGCCGAGGCGCATTTGCGTCAGTTTGCCGAGGGAGGGCGCGGCACGCTTCGCATCGGCATGGAATGCCACCCCTGCTACCAGTGGCTGCTGAAAATCGTGGCGCCCTATCTCGCCGCCTGGCCGACGGTCGATGTGGACGTGATTCAAAAGTTCCAGTTTGGCGGCATCGGCGCGTTGTTTGGGTTTGAGATAGACATGCTGGTCACACCTGACCCACTCTACAAAACCGGGCTTTGCTTTGAGCCGGTGTTCGATTACGAGTTGGTACTGGTGGTCGGTCCGGGACACCCTCTGCGCGAGGCGGCTTTTGTACAGCCCAAACAGCTTTCCGACGAAACGTTGATCACGTATCCCGTGGAAGCGGACCGACTGGACATCTACAACCGGTTCCTCACCCCGGCGGGCATCACCCCGAAGCGCCACAGGCACATCGAGACCACCGACATCATGCTGCAGATGGTCGCGAGCGGGCGCGGCGTGGCCGCCTTGCCGCGCTGGCTGGTGGAGGAAAACGCCGCCAAGTTCAGCGTTATGCCGGTGAGACTGGGGCGACGGGGCGTGACCAAGCAGATCTTCCTAGGTTTCCGCGAGGCAGACGCCGGAATCGGGTATCTGCATGCTTTCGTCGATCTGGCACGGGCGCATCGTGACGAAGTACCGGAGCCCTGATCGCCTCACTGCCATACCGCGCCATGAGCACTGGCCCAGCACCAAGCTGCAGGGTTCATGTGGGCGACACGGTGCTGGGATTCCTCGGGGCTTGCGCCCCCATTAGTCTTGACGCGCACAGCCCGGTTTTTGCCACAACATTATGTGACTGTGACAATGGGGAACCTGGTGCGAATCCGGGACCGTCACGCCGTGGTATAGGGGAACGAAGGTCACATGCGGGCACTTTCCGGGAGGGCGGCACACACCCGACAATGCTCTGGTGGGCCCCCTTTCCTGGGGGGCTCAGTCGGCAGGGCCAACAACCTCACCTTGTTGGTTCCAGAGGCCCAATTTGAGTCCGAAGTCGACCGGCTGGTCGCCAACAATCTTGTCGATGTCGGGAACTTCTGTGTTCAGGATGAAACTGGTCGCTGGAGATAACGGCCAAGAGCCACGATCGGGACGGCACTCTCCTCTCCAGCAAACCATTCACGCCCGATGGTCTGGATCGTTATGTCGTTAAAGCGCACCCACTCGATTGGCAGTGCATTCTGGATCTGGATCTTCCTGGGTGCAGGCCGACGTCATTTTATGCGCGATATCCATATGCACGAGAGTCTCGATTTCGGCAAATCCGATTGAATCCGAAGTGTCAACGGTGAGCAAGCTCCTCGGCACCCGCCGGTTGTGATGCTTTCGGGCACCTTCTCCTGTGATGGTGTCAGACGCTCGACATCGGGCAGTCAGACGCCAGACCTGCACTTAATCGTAGACTCCGTGCTCGATGTGATCGAGAATCTGCTCGGCCTCTTCGGCACCGACCTAGGCATCCCGCTCCATTTCACCGTATCTTTCCAGACGTTCGACCGTGGTCAGGCCATCCGTGCGTCGCCCCTCACTGCAGTCCACCAGTGTGACCCACTTGCGGGTCATTTACGCCGAAGGCTCGGGCTCCACGACCGGCTGCCCCCCGTTCGGCCTGCCCAGCCACCCACGGCCAGCTCACCAGGAGCAGTGAACCGCCCACAAGGAGCAGGACCTGCCCCTGACGATCGATGCTGACCACGACCTCGTCCGCCTCCGCAAGTGCGGACCGAAACCGTGACAGGCAAGCAAGTTCCAGTTCCATGGCGCGACGCCATCGTCTGAGCCGCTACGCCCGCTTCGAATCAGGTTCCGTTGCCCCACGCGACTGCTAGAGTTCATCACAGGCCTTGAGCAGTGCCTCAAGCACAAGCGCCGCGAAGCCGGCACGGGCCGACGGCTCCTCATGCGCAAGCCCTTCGACCACATGCACCGGCACCGAGGTCTGCACGTACAGACGCCGTCTCTCGTCGCCGGCCATCACCGGCGCGTACAGGCAAAGGATAATGGAGAGAACACAGAGCAGGTGAACCGGCGCAGTGCTGCCGGAGGCTCAGGCCCGAACGCGGTGGGCGGCACGAGCAGCCCCGACCCCCGTCAGCGTCAGCACCCCGGCCAGCGTAAACGCCCCGATGGCCCAGAACACCCCGCCAGGAGCACCCTGGTCCACCACCCAGCCAAGCAGCACCGGAGCCACGGCCGCGCCGGCGCTGAAGCCCGTGGTGACCAGGCCGAAGGCCGTGCCGACGGTGCCGCGGGGCGCGGCTTGGCGCACCATCACATCGCGCATGGGCGCCACCACCGCAATGAAGAACCCCGCGCCGAGCATCAGCCCGAACACGCCCGCCAACGGCAACCCGGCAAAGGTGAGCAACATGACGAAACCGGCCGAAAGAATGAACGCCACCGCCGTGGCCAGCTCACGGCGTTGCACACGGTCCGCCATCCAGCCGCCCAGCAGCGTGCCAGCGGCTGCCGCGACGAAGTACGCGCTGAGCGCCATGTTGGCAGAGGCCAGGGTGATGCCGTGCAGATCCACCAGGGCCACCACCGAGAAGCTCTTGATCCCGCTGCCGGCCATGGCAATGATCACGTAAAACGCGAAGAGCGCAGCGATCACCGGCGTCATCAGCAGGGCAATGCCCGTACGTTCGCCATTGGCACGGCTGCGCGCAGCGGCTGCCCTCGCCTCATGACGCTCGTCGGCGTCGCAAAGCG
>NZ_MVBK01000050.1 GCF_002000365.1 Thioalkalivibrio denitrificans
CCACCCCACCCTGGCCCTCCCCATGAGGGGAGGGGAATCAGGGGTTACACTCAGCCTTCAGCCTTCAGCCTTCAGCCTTCAGCCTTCATCCTTCAGCCTTCAGCCTTCAGCCTTCATCCTTCCGGAATGGGGGTCCGACCGGTCAATCAAAACTGGCGATTCCATCGAGCACTTGGCGGATCTCCGCCACCGACGGATACCTCGCCTCCCATTCATCGGCAAAGCCGCCATGGCAGGTCAGGCGCATCACGTCGGGCTGTCGTTCGGATCCCAGCTGATAGTGAACAAAGCGGGAGATGGGCGGCGGGCCGCCATCGTCTTCGTCGGCCAGCATCAGAAACGTGGACGCCACCTGGAGCGGGGCGGCCCTGCGCACGACGGTGACATAGCCCAGGCGAAAGCCGGTCACCAGGAACGCGTCCGGCTCGATGCGCGCTGTGCCGTCACTCAGTGTGCGGACCTCGAAGTTGCAGTGGGGGTAATAGATGTTCATGCGTGTCTTGCTGACGACGCGGCCGTCCTGGATGAACACCCGGGCGGCGTGACGCGGGATGTCAATCGGCTGTTGCAGGGTGATGGTGCTGCCGGTCGCGATCCGGGAATAGGGGGATTGCTCGTCTTTGACCGTGACCGGCGCGCAGGCCGTTAGGGCCAGGACGATCAGGGCGACGCCCGCGATTCTTGCCATGGCTGCAAACCTCGTTCCAGTGGATGACATGATTCCTTTGACCTTGCCCGGGCCCCCCTGTTCACACCGCCGGGAGCGGACCTTGAGATGTAGGCCGGACCCGCTCATGTTACCCTTTGCGGCTTTCCAATCACCCGTTTCTGTGCATTCGGTACCGACCCATGAGTCCATTCCTGCAAACCGCCATCGAGGCCGCCGTGGCCGCCCAGAAGGTCATTCAGCGATTCTACCGGGAGGACATACCGGTGGAGCTCAAGGCCGACAGGAGCCCGGTTACGATTGCGGACGTGGAGGCCGAGAAGGCCATCAAGGCGGTCATCACTGACGTGTTCCCGACTCATGGGTTCTATGGCGAGGAGACGGGGCTCACCCGGGGCAGCGCCCCTTACACGTGGCTGATTGACCCCATCGACGGCACCAAGAGTTTCGTGCGCCAGTACCCCTTTTTCTCGACCCAGATCGGGCTGATGCACGACCATGAACTGGTGCTGGGTGTGTCCAGCGCACCCGAGTTCCAGGAGATTGCGTACGCGGAAAAGGGATTGGGCGCCTATCTAGCCGACAGGCCGGTCCGGGTCAGCGGGGTGGAGGACTTCCCGGATGCCACGCTGTCGCTTGGCAATATCCAGACGCTCGCGGGCGGCGAGGGCTGGAATCGGCTCGGGCGCATCGTGCAGCAGGTAAACCGGACGCGGGGTTACGGGGACTTCTATCACTATCATTTGCTCGCGTCCGGGCGCATCGACCTGGTGATCGAGTCGGATGTGAATATCCTGGATATCGCCGCCCTGGCGGTGGTCGTGCGCGAGGCAGGTGGTGTGTTCACCGACCTGCAGGGCCGGGACCTGACGCTTGAGACCACGAGTGTGCTGGCGGCCGCCACGCCCGCCCTGCACGCCAAGGCACTGGATGTGCTCAACGGCAGAATCTGACCGGCTCTGCTGCTGTCCTGTCTCTATTGATCCCCCTCATGTTACCGACGAATCCGGTGTGCGAAGCTGGCGCACCGGCGGAGTCATCCATAAATCTGTACATATAACAGGGCAATTCCATGAGATACGAAACCCTCGACGCCTTCATGGCGAACGTGGTCGCGCGCAATCCGGGCGAGGACGAGTTCCATCAGGCCGTGGCCAAGGTCATGCAGAGCCTGTGGCCATTTATCCGGAACCACCCCCGGTACGCCGAGCACAGCCTGCTGGACCGGCTGGTGGAGCCGGAGCGCAGCATCGTTTTCCGTGTCTCCTGGGTGGATGACAAGGGCGAGGTCCACGTCAATCGCGGTTATCGCGTTCAGCACAGTTCTGCCATCGGTCCGTACAAGGGCGGGCTGCGTTTTCATCCCTCGGTGAACCTGTCGATCCTCAAGTTCCTGGCCTTCGAGCAGACGCTGAAGAATGCGTTGACCACCCTGCCCATGGGGGGCGGCAAGGGTGGCTCGGATTTTGACCCCAAGGGCAGGAGTGCGAACGAGATCATGCGTTTCTGCCAGGCGTACATGACGGAGCTGTACCGCCATCTGGGAGCCCATACGGACGTGCCGGCCGGGGACATCGGGGTGGGCGCGCGCGAGATCGGCTACATGACCGGCATGCTGAAGAAACTCACCAATCGCACCGACTGCGTGTTCACGGGCAAGGGGCTCAGCTACGGGGGATCGCTGATCCGCCCCGAGGCGACCGGTTACGGGACGGTGTACTTCGCCGAAGAGATGCTGCGCCGGGTCAAGCGCAGTCTGGAAGGGTTGCGCGTGGCCGTGTCCGGCTCGGGGAACGTGGCCCAGTACGCGGTCGAGAAGGCCATGTCCCTGGGTGCGACGGTGGTGACGGTCTCCGATTCGGACGGCACCGTGGTGGACGAAGACGGTTTCACCGCCGAGAAGCTCGGGGTGTTGATGGACATCAAGAATCGCCAATATGGTCGGGTGAGCGACTACGCGGAGCGGGTGGGCGCGCAGTTCCACGCCGGGAAGCGGCCATGGACCGTGCCTGTGGACGTGGCTTTGCCGTGTGCGACGCAGAACGAACTGGACGGCGACGATGCCGCCGCGCTGGTGAAGAACGGGGTGATATGCGTTGCCGAGGGCGCCAACATGCCCGCCACCAACGATGCGATCCGGGTCTTCGACGACAACGACGTGCTATATGCGCCGAGCAAGGCCTGCAACGCAGGCGGGGTGACCGCCTCGGGGCTCGAAATGAGCCAGAACGCCATGCGCCTGTCCTGGCCCCACGAGGAACTCGACCGGCGCCTGCAGGACATCATCCGCGGCATCCATGGCGCCTGTATCGAACACGGCACCCGTGACGACGGCAGCGTGAACTACGTGGATGGCGCCAACGTGGCCGGCTTCGTCAAGGTGGCCGATGCCATGCTTGCGCAGGGTGTTGTCTGAAGGTCGAGGTCCAAGGCGTTTTACCACGAAGCACACGAAGGGCACGAAGAAAGGATGATGGGCTGTTGGGGTCCGGTTCGTCCCGGACTTCAGCTGCCTGTATCGGCGTCCGGTTGCTTCGTCAGGCCCAAAGGCAATGTCTCTCGCAAAGACGCGAAGCTCGCAAAGGAGAGATCATTTCATCATTCTTGTGTCTTCTTGGCGGGCTTCGCGTCTTTGCGAGAGAGCGTTCCTTTTCTCAACGAAGCCACCGAACTAACGGATCAACCTGCAAAGTCAGACACCCCCGACCCACACAGCCCATGGTGTTCCTTCGTGCCCTTCGTGCGCTTCGTGGTGAATGGCCCTGCTTGCCGTTCAATAGCCGAAGATGAACTCACAAGGTGTCCCAGATCCCGTCCCGGAGCCCCTCGGCGGGGCGGAAGTCGGCCTTGTAGGCCATCTTCGGGCTTTCGGCGATCCAGTAGCCCAGGTAGACATGGGGCAGGCCCAGGCGCCGGGCCTCGGCGATCTGCCAGAGGATGGCGTGGGTGCCCGGGCTGCGGCCGGATTCCTCGGGGTCGAAGTACGTGTATACGGCGGAAAGCCCGTCCGGCAGGCGATCGCACACCGCCACGCACACCAGCCGGTCGCCGGCGCGGAACTCCACCAGGTCGGTATCCGACCACTCGGAACTGATGAACCGCCAGTATTCGCGGGGCGAAGGGTTGTCCATGCCCCCGCCTGCATGGCGGGTGTCCACGTAGCGGCGGTACAGGTCGAAGTGCTCCTCCCGGGGCGCCGCCGGGGCGCAGTGCACGGTGAGGTCCTTGTTGCGCCGCCACACCCGCCGCTGGGCACGGTTCGGGCGGAAGCGTTCTACGGGCACGCGGACTGCCACGCAGGCATTGCAGCCGGGGCACTGGTGGCGGTAGACGTGCCGGCCGCTGCGACGGAACCCGGCCTGTGCCAGCTGCCCGTAAACGCCCGTATCCATCTCCGCCCGCGGGTCTGCGAACACGCTCATCATCTGCCGATCCGGAAGATAGGGGCACGGCTCCGGGGGCGTGATGTAGAAGTGGAGGGGGGCGGTCTCGATGCGCATTGTAAGGGCATATTCAAGATTCAAGATTCAAGATTCAAGGGGTGCTCGGCGCCGGTCAGTCACTGGCTCCATCCGAGTCACCACAGATCCCCCATTGAATTTTGAATTTTGAATCTGGAATCGCTTCTACATGATGCCTGTCAAGGCCGTCGGGGGCCTTGTGTCCATTGGCTTTGCAGGGTGACGCAGGGGTCCGTTTGCGGACACGTGTTAAAATGCGCGGCTTGCCAGGCACGCAACCCACGGTACGGAGTTTCATGACCGACGATCGCACACGACTGCTGGAAACCCACATCAAGGAGCGGATTCTCGTCCTGGACGGCGCCATGGGCACCATGATCCAGGGCTACGGACTGGACGAATCCGACTATCGCGGAGAGCGCTTCGCCGACTGGAAAAGCGACCTCAAGGGCAACAACGACCTGCTGGTGCTCACCCGCCCGGACGTGATCGGGGAGATCCACGGCCAGTACCTGGAGGCCGGCGCCGATATCCTCGAGACCAACACCTTCAACGCCACGCGCATCGCCATGGCCGACTATGCCATGGAAGAGATGGTCCCGGAGATCAACCGTGAGGCGGCACGCATCGCCCGCGAGGCGGCCGACGCCTGGACGGAGAAGAATCCCGACAAGCCCCGGTTCGTGGCCGGCGTGCTGGGCCCCACCAACCGCACGGCCAGCATCTCCCCGGACGTAAACGACCCGGGCTTTCGCAACGTGGATTTCGACACCCTGGTGGCGGCCTACCGTGAGGCGGCCGAGGCCCTCATCGAGGGCGGCGCGGACCTCCTGCTCATCGAGACCGTGTTCGACACGCTCAACGCCAAGGCGGCCGTCTTTGCCGTGGAAACGCTGTTCGATGACACGGGTAAACGGTTGCCGGTGATGATCTCGGGCACCATCACGGATGCCTCGGGCCGTACGCTCTCCGGCCAGGTGACCGAGGCCTTCTGGAACAGCCTGCGCCATGCGCAACCGTTCTCCTTCGGCCTGAACTGCGCACTGGGCCCGAAGGAGCTGCGCGCCTACGTGGAGGAGTTGTCCAACATCGCGGACACGAACGTCTCCGCCCATCCCAACGCCGGTCTGCCGAACGAGTTCGGGGAGTACGATCTCATCCCGGAACAGATGGCGGAGCACATCCGCGAGTGGGCGGAGTCCGGTTTTCTGAACATCGTGGGCGGCTGTTGCGGCACCACGCCCGATCACATCCGCGCCATCGCCGGGGCCGTGGCGGATGTCGCGCCGCGCAAGGTGCCTGAAGTGCCTGCCGCCTGCCGCCTGTCCGGTCTCGAACCCTGCAACATCACGGAAGACTCCCTGTTCGTCAACGTGGGTGAGCGCACCAACGTGACCGGCAGCGCCCGCTTCAAGCGCCTGATCAAGGACGGCGATTACGAGATCGCGCTGGAAGTGGCCGCCAGCCAGGTGGAGAACGGCGCGCAGATCATCGACGTGAACATGGACGAGGGCATGCTGGATTCCCAGGCCGCGATGGTGCGGTTCCTGAACCTCGTGGCCGCGGAACCGGACATCTCCCGGGTACCGGTGATGATCGACTCCTCCAAGTGGGAGGTGATCGAGGCTGGCCTCAAGTGCATCCAGGGCAAGGGCATCGTCAACTCAATCTCGCTCAAGGAAGGCGAGGAGACCTTCATCGAGCATGCGAAACTGGTGCGCCGGTACGGCGCCGCGGTGATCGTCATGGCCTTCGACGAGCAGGGCCAGGCGGACACGAAGGAACGCAAGGTGGAGATCTGCGAGCGGGCCTACCGCATTCTCACGGACAAGGTGGGCTTCCCGGCCGAGGACATCATCTTCGACCCCAACATCTTTGCCATCGCCACCGGCATCGAGGAGCACAACAACTACGGCGTGGACTTCATCGAGGCTACCCGGGAGATCAAGCAGCGCCTGCCCCACGCGCTGGTCTCCGGCGGCGTCTCCAATGTCTCGTTCTCCTTTCGCGGCAACGAGCCGGTGCGCGAGGCCATCCACGCGGTGTTCCTGTATCACGCCATCCATGCCGGCATGGACATGGGCATCGTCAACGCCGGTCAGCTGGCGGTCTATGACGAGGTCGACAAGGAGCTGCGCGAGCTGGTGGAGGACGTGGTGCTCAACCGACGCGAGGACGCCACGGAGCGCCTGCTGGAGGTCGCCGAGCGCTATCGCGGCGAGGGCGGCGAGGCGAAGAAGGAGGATCTCGAGTGGCGCAAGCTGCCGGTGAAGAAACGCCTTGAACATGCGCTGGTCAAGGGCATCGACACCCACGTTGTGGAAGACACCGAGGAAGTCAGGCAGCAGGTGGATCACCCGATCCAGGTGATCGAGGGCCCGCTCATGGACGGCATGAACGTGGTGGGCGACCTGTTCGGCGACGGCAAGATGTTCCTGCCCCAGGTGGTGAAGTCCGCCCGGGTGATGAAGAAGGCCGTTGCGCACCTGATTCCCTTCATCGAGGCGCTCAAGAAAGAGGGCGACCGGCCCAACGGCAAGGTGCTCATGGCCACGGTCAAGGGCGACGTGCACGACATCGGCAAGAACATCGTGGGCGTGGTGCTCCAGTGCAACAACTTCGAGGTCATCGACCTGGGCGTGATGGTGCCCGCCCAGAAGATCCTCGACACCGCGAAGGAACAGGACGTGGATGTGATCGGCCTGTCAGGCCTGATCACGCCTTCGCTTGAGGAGATGGCCCACATGGCCAAGGAGATGGAACGCCTGGGCTTCTCCATCCCGCTGTTGATCGGCGGGGCGACCACCTCGCGTGCCCACACGGCGGTCAAGATCGAGCCCCATTATTCGGGACCCACGGTGTGGGTGAAGGACGCCTCGCGCGCGGTGGGCGTGGTGCAGAGCCTGATCAGCGACAGCACCCGCGATGACTACGTGGCGAAGATCCGCGCAGACTACGAGGAGGTACGGGTCAACCATGCCGGGCGCCAGAAGACCCAGAAATGGCTGACCCTGGAACAGGCCCGCGAGAATCGCGCGCCCATCGACTGGCAGGGCTATCAGCCGCCGCGCCCGAAGGCGTTGGACGCTCCGCCCGCCGAGAAGGGGATCACCGTGCTCCACCCCTGCGGGCCGGACAGCGTGGTCATCCGCTTCGACGATTATCCGCTGGAGGAACTGAAGGACTACATCGACTGGACGCCGTTCTTCCACGCCTGGGAGTTGCACGCCGCCTATCCGCGCATCTTCGAGGACGAGGTGGTGGGCGAGGAGGCGAAGAAGCTTTTCAAGGACGCCCGGGACATGCTGGAGAAGATCATCGGCGAGGGCTGGCTCAAGGCGCGCGGCGTGATCGGGTTCTTCCCCGCGAACAGCGTGGATGCCGACGATATCGAGCTGTACAGGGACGAGGATCGGAAGCAGCCGCTGATGCGCCTGCACCACCTGCGCCAGCAGACCGAACGCCGGGGCAAGGGCCCCAACCAGTGTCTGGCCGACTTCATCGCGCCCCGCGACACGGCACTGCCGGACTACCTGGGTGCGTTCGCCGTCACCGCCGGCATCGGCATCGACGAGCACGTGAAGCGCTTTGAGGCGGCCCACGACGATTACCATGCCATCATGCTCAAGGCCCTGGCGGACCGCCTGGCCGAGGCATTTGCCGAGCGTATGCACGAGCGCGTGCGCCGGGAGTTCTGGGCGTATGCACCGGAAGAGCACCTGGACAACGACGCACTCATCCGCGAGCAGTATCAGGGCATCCGCCCGGCGCCCGGCTATCCGGCCTGTCCGGAACACACCGAGAAGGGCCTGCTCTGGGAGCTGCTGGACCCGGTGGAAAACGCCGGCATGAGCATTACCGAGAGCTACGCCATGCTGCCCACCGCCGCCGTCTCCGGCTGGTATTTCGCCCATCCCGAAGCCAAGTATTTCAACGTGGGCAAGATCAACCGCGACCAGGTGGCCTCCTACGCGAAGCGCAAGGGCATGAAGCCCGCCGAGGCCGAGCGCTGGCTCGCCCCGAACCTGGGGTACGAGCCGGAAGACTGAGCCCGAAGCCGGAGCCCGAAGCCTGCGGCTCCGGGAAGGATGAAGGTGGAAGGATGAAGGTTGAAGCCTGAATGCTGAGTGCTGAGTGCTGAGTGCTGAGTGCTGAGTGCTGAGTGCTGAATGCTGAATGCTGAATGCTGAATGCTGAATGCTGAATGCTGTACCTCCGCGTGTCGCACGACTTCCAGGGATTATAGGCAGGATTCCGGCTCACCCCAGTCCTCACAGGAGTTCCCATGCCGCAGCTGATGTTCTACGAAAACGTCGTCCCGCTGAATCGCGAGACGCACAGGAACCTGCGTCTCGAGCGTGCCGAGGGCGACTGCAGTTTCGCCGCCGGGACCGGCTTCGTGCCCGTGGCCGGTGTGGAGTTCTTTCAGGCGGCCCGGGACTACCCGGTGCTGATCTCGGGCAAGGGCGACGACCTGGCCCCAGTGGCCCTGCTGGGACTGTCCCAGGGCCGCAACCTGTTCGTCGACCCGTCCGGTAGATGGAGCTACGGCTGCCACGTGCCTGCCTTCGTGCGCCGCTACCCCTTCGTGCTGGCCAAGGGCAAGGACGACAACTTCACCGTATGCATCGACGACCAGTACAAGGGCTTTCAGGGCGACTCCGGCGAACCCCTGTTCGATGCCGACGGTAAGGAGACGCCGTTCCTGCGCGATACCATTGCCTTTCTGCAGAGCTTTCTCACCGAAATGGAGCGCACCCAGGCGTTCATGAAGCGCCTGCGCGAACTGGACCTGCTGGTTGCGCGTGACATGCAGCTGACCGACGCACGGGGAAAATCATTTCTCCTCAAGGGGTTTTTCGTGGTGGACGACACCCGGCTGAACGCCCTGGATGACGAGGTGATCCTCGAGTTTCACAAGGCCGGATACTGGCCCTGGATCTACGCGCACCTGTTCTCGTTGGGCAACCTGAGCCGATTGCAGGACCGGGAGCAGGTGACCGGCTGACAGCCCCTGCACGGGCATCACAACGACTTGCGCTTCGGTTATGCTCGCAGGTGATCAACCCCCTGCCGGAGAGTATCCATGGCCAATCGGCCCGAGGACATTGTCCAGGCGGACGAACACCGCCTGAAGCTTCGCAACACCCGGCCCGAGGACTACGAGGCCGTGCACGAGATCATGGAGAAGGTCTACCGGGTCCTGGACGGATCCTGGAGCCGGGAACAGTTCGAGTCCCAGATATCCCGCTTCCCGGAAGGCCAGATCTGCATCGAGGATCACGGCAGGCTCGTGGCCGCGGCCATCAGCATGATCGTGGACTACGACCGCTGGGGCGATCGCCACACCTACAAGGCCATCACCGGCAACGGCTACCTCACCACGCATGATCCCAACGGCGATACCCTGTACGGCGTGGACGTGTTCGTGCATCCGGACTACCAGGGTCTGCGCCTGGGGCGGCGTCTGTACGATGCACGCAAGGAGTTGTGCGAGAAGCTCAATCTGCGCCGCATCGTGGCCGGAGGACGCATTCCCGGCTACGTGGACTATCAGGACCGGATGTCACCGCAGCAGTATGTGGAACTGGTCAAGCGCAAGGAACTCTACGATCCCATCCTGACCTTCCAGCTCTCCAACGATTTCCACGTCCGGCGCCTGATCACGGGTTATCTGCCGGACGATGTGGAATCCAAGGCCTATGCGGCCCTGATCGAGTGGATCAACATCTACTACGAGGAAAAGGAGAAGCTGATCGGCGGGGCCAAGCAGACAGTTCGCGTGGGCGCCGTGCAATGGCAGATGCGTCCGATGCCAAGCATCGATGACCTGTTCCAGCAGCTGGAATATTTCGTCGACGCGGTGTCCGGCTACCAGGCCGACGTGATCCTGTTCCCGGAGTTCTTCAACGGTCCGCTCATGGTGCAGTTCAACCAGGACAATCCCGCGGAGGCCATCCGCCACCTGGCCGAATTCACAGAGCCCGTGCGCCAGGAGATGGTGCGCCTGGCGCTGGCCTACAACGTCAACATCATTGCCGGCAGCATGCCGGAGTATGACGGAAAGTTCCTGCGCAACGTGTCCTATCTGTGCCGACGGGACGGCACCTGGGACAAGCAGTACAAGGTGCACACCACGCCGGACGAACAGTCCTACTGGGGGCTGCAGGGCGGCGAGCAGGTGCGGGTGTTCGACACCGATTTCGGCAAGATCGGCATCCTCATCTGTTACGACGTGGAGTTCCCGGAGCTGCCCAGGCTGATGGCGGACCAGGGCCTGCAGATCCTCTTCGTGCCCTTCTGGACCGACACCAAGAACGCCTATCTGCGCGTGCGCCGCTGCGCGCAGGCACGCGCCATCGAGAACGAATGCTATGTGGTGATCTCCGGCTCGGTGGGCAACCTGCCGCGTGTGGAGAACATGGACATGCAGTACGCCCAGGCGGCGGTGTTCACGCCCTCCGACTTCGCGTTCCCCCACGACTCCATCGCCGCCGAGGCCACGCCCAATACGGAAATGACGCTCATCGTCGACCTGGATCTGGACAACCTGAAGGATCTGCGCGAACACGGCAGCGTGCGCAACCTGCACGACCGGCGGCTGGACCTGTACCGGGTGAGCTGGCTGGGGGGAAGAAAGGATGAAGGTTGAAGGTTGAATGAAACCACCCCCTCTGGAAGGTGGAAGGATGAAGGCTGAAGGTTGAATGAAACCAC
>NZ_MVBK01000051.1:0-17069 GCF_002000365.1 Thioalkalivibrio denitrificans
ACATGATGCGGATAGTTGGGTAACAAGACTCGACCCGTCCGTGGCATCCCTTTTCCCTCCATGGGCGTTTTGCTCCACTCCATCAGTCTGAGTCATCGAACAACGTCGTGCCACAGGCTTGTGCGGTGCAGAAAGAGATCTGTCACCTTTTTGGGAGGCGGCTAATGGGTGTCAGCTTCTCCCCTTCGTGACCGATATCCTCCAAATGTCCTTTTCCTCTGACATGCCGCCATACGTATAGCCCTTCTCCTTGCACCAGGCCTTCACGTCATCACCGCAGGGAGCATAGGTGGTGATAAGCACTGCATCGGTGCCCGTATCTAGCGTGTCCATGGCTTGATTGATCGACAGCAGGTATCCCGGGCAGGTCTGTCCCCGAACATCTATGGAAACACTGCCGTCGTCGTTCTTGCTGATAGCCGCATGAATGGTCTTCCTGGCACCGCGCCGGCTAAATGGCCACCACATCACTCCCTCCTAAATCGCATTGTCCATTGAAGGCGGAAAAGGGGGTTGGAAAAGATGACCGATCCTCACGGCTTGTGCGGTGCAAAAATAGATCTGTCACCTTTTTTTGTGCACTGACCCGGCTCTTCGGCTTGTCCCCCCATGGGCGTCCTGCTCAACTCCATCAGTCTGCGTCATTGAACAACGTGGCGCCACAGGGTTTTGCGGTGCAGAAATAACCCTGTCACCTTTTTCAAACATTAATCCCTCCGTCCCCTTTCTTCCGATCGGAGACCTCCGGATCTGTCACCTTTTCCACCGCGAGATCATGAGTCCCGATTGGCTTCAATCTTCTCTCCGATAATTCCAGGAAGTACAAAGTCGGACGCTATAACCATGGCGATAGTGTTCCACAGGTCCTCCACTATCTCCTCCGTGATAATGTCATGCCGACTCTGATCATGCACTAATTCGTGACGAAGGTTGAAGATTCTTCTCATTCCCTCCAACATATCAGGAGTCCACTCCACTTCTTTTTCTGGTTCTCTTTTGTCTCGGATTCGCATGCCGACAATCCCGGAAATAAACCCACCCTCTGTAAATATTGAAAACACATTATCAATGGCATCGACGCTTTGGAACGAAAAAGAAGATAGAATAACTTCTATGGGATCGATCTTGTTTTGGTGAATACGGACAAGATCCAGTATATCGTACTTTCTAGCGTGTAATCGCCTGATCTGTGATTCGTAGTTTTCTATTGGATAAAGTTTAAATACCAAGTTAAGCACGTCTTTATAGTACACCTCTACCGCCGTCACCATTCCTATGATCGCGGCGCGCTCGATTAATGGAACAAGGTTCTCTGTAACCTTCTTGTCAAGCACCGCTCTTGCCGCATCGGCGCATTGTTCCGCAGCAGGAAAGAAGTTCTGAAACGGCAAATCCAGCCGGTTTGATCTATTCTTCCTTTCTCGAAGAATCCGGGAAATGTCCAGCATGAAGTCACCTATTGGCTAGTACCCATGTCGTCGTCTTCTGCCATTCTCTTCGGAAAAGATCACGGATCAGTTTCTGAGGCGCGCAAATATACTATGTCACCTTTCCCGCGCTATGGCGTCCTTAGCCCTCATCTAGCTTTTCTCTTTTGAATATTGCCACAATGCCTTATCCAGTTCGCGAACAGAAACGTCCGCTTGCTCGGCCAAGACTTGGCAATGGGCAACATACGCCTGCCAAAGATTAAAACAGTACTCACGGGGCTGAACATCGACGTTGAGCGACCATAGTGCTCGGAAATCCAGAATAGGATAGCTTCCGCTAATTCCGAAATGCAGAAGGCATGATGCAACGGGCCAGCCTACACCGTGTAGCAGGGTCATTCCTTCTACTCTAAATTGTTCGTTAGTCGTTGCTATTGCCGCCCGAGTTACCTCTTCGACAAAGACCGCATCGTTTCTTTCTGCTTTTGGTGCAGATCGCGGACTCTTCCATTGGCATATCTCAACAAGTTGCGCCTTAGTGAAATACCGTTGCGTTTGGACAGCGCTGCTCAGCGCACCATTGAGCGTTCTCGGGTAGCTATAACGCCCTGCCCAATACGGTACCTCCTCGATCGGGAAGCGGAGTTTCATTGTCGATGCTCGGTTTCCATTGAGGGGGAGCGCCTAGCGAACCGGAGCGCTGCGAGGCGCGAAGCGCCGACGTAGCGAGGCAGGTTGAGCGATGTGTTAAGTGCCATAGAACCATACTCCACTGACTAGCGTTGAAAATAGGATGATTGCGTATAGCTGCCTCTTGGTCTTCGTCAACCTCGGGGGCACTGTGGAATGGGTTGGTGCTACAAACAGAATGAGAAACCCGGCTGACCAGACAAAGCCAACAGCGGCCAGAATACGTAATTGGAGGGAAAAGGGGACGGAGTGAACCTCCCCGGGGAAAAGGGGACGGAGTGAACCTCCCCCAGTTAAACGGACGCTTTTAATCCCTTCGTCCCCTTTTACTTCTGCATACTGGTCCAACGCCGCCGTAGCACCGGTCCTCGCTGCTTGTCCAGCATGGCGAGCGCTGCGCGATTCACGTCGAGCGAGTCGGTGAAGTCTCGGTTGGCGCCAAGTACGCCGTTCGCGCCAAGAGTCTGGAGCAGGTCCTCGGCATCGTTGATCGACTGCTCTTGGGCCTGTCGCGCCTCGTCGTACCCTGCCGCATTCAGTACTTGCGCCTGGCCGCGAAGAGCGTGCAAGTAGTGGCGGAAGGCCGCCTGTTCAGAGAAGCCTACGGAGGACGGCTGCACTCCGCTGAACAACGGGTCAACATAGCCGCCGTCGAACTCGGGCAGTGGCTTCATGAGATCAAGCACCCCCTGCTCGTAGGCCACGTCGAGGAACGGGATCTTGTATTCCGAGAGAGCCTGCGGACAGTAGTACCACGTCGCTCGGCGCCGGATTTCCTCTTCGTAGCTCTTGCTGAACTTCTCTGGCGGGAATGATCGCACGTTCATCCATGTTCCCGAACAGATGGCATTCGCTCCTGCCACGTGCGAGAGCAGCATCTGATGACTACAGTAGCCGAGGATCACGCGGCCACCCGAAAGGCGCAATCCGGCCGTCAAGTCGAGGACGTGCGCGAGCCAGATGGCGTCCTGAACGAGGTAGTCGCCGTTCGGGTGTTCGCAAACGATGTAATACCCGTCTGCCTTCCAGCGGGTCACTGCTTCCAGAAGCGCAGTGACCTGCTCACGATTTCGGACAGAGTCCGCCCCCAGAGCTAGTGTCGAGTACAGCGGTTTGGAATCGCCAGCTAACTTGCGCGCGGTCATCAGAAACGACTCATGGTGGGCAAGCCAAGGGTCATCAACGGGGTTAGCGAGCATGCCGGGAAGGATGATGGCGGCAGTGCCTAGGTCCTTGTTTAACTCGACGAGCCTACTAACAAGGAACTCCATCTCTGAACCTTGAAAGAACGAACCCGAGGCAAAATCATTCGGCCAGAACTCGTGAGAGCAGAGCCGATCGTGGTCGGCATGCGGGACGTAGAACTGAGGGTCGAGCAGGGTCCTCCCGCCTTCGATTCCAGTCACGTCGGCCGCCAAGCTACGCAGTTGCCGATCGTTTAAGTCGCGGGGGCTCAGCACGACGGTGCCACCACCCCACTCGGTGAGTAGGTTGCGACAGTGTTCCATCATCCCGAAGCCGAACTGGAGGTGAAGCTCCATTAGCATCCTCCTTCCACGAAGGCGTCCCGTTATCGGCCAGCGCCGGATGAACATGCCGGCGTGGACGTATAGTTCCATGTCATCGAACTCCCTCCCGGTCACAGAGGTCCTTGATCCACTCGTTCGCCTCATGTGCAGTCTGACACCGATGGACGAGATTCGGCTGCGACAGCGTGGCCACTAGATCAGCGAAGCCGTCCGGCAAGAACCTTCCGAGGCGCGGAAGCTGTTGCGTCGACGATCTCGCAATAACCTCGAAACGGTCTCGCGCTCCTTCGACGTGAGGATTCCGGCCAGTAGCGGCTTCGTAGAGGGTGACACCCAGCGCGAAGAGGTCTGCGCGAGCGTCGATGTCGGGCTTGTCGTTCCGGCACTGCTCGGCGGGAGCGTAGCCGATGGTGCCGCATCCCCCAGGCGCAGCGGTGGCGGTCAGGGATTCAAGGTCTAGATGCCTGGCAACGCCGAAGTCGATGAGCCAGAACTCACCTCGCTGGTCTATGATGATGTTCGCGGGCTTCACATCGCGGTGGACGATGCCGACGGCTTCCGCAGCGACCAAGGTCTCGGAGACGTGCAGCGCAAGTCGCAGGAGTTCGTGGTACGAGAGGGTGCCAACTCGGATTCGTGCGCTGAGGGTTTGGCCCGGAATGCATTCTTCGCGGAACCAGACAATCGTTCCGGTGTTCCCGGTTAATTGCCCATGTTCGAAGATGCGCGGCATCCGACGAGCCTGAATCTTGGTGGCTGCCTCGAGCTCCCTCTCCGTTCGGGCTGGATCCGCCCCAGGGTGCATGAGCTTGATCACCACCTCGCCGTCATCCGCGTGCATCGCGGTGAACACCTGTTTCTGACCGCCCGCCGCAAGTGGCTGGAGATTGGTTAGATGAGGGAATTGGCGTCCGAGCCAATCCGGATCTACTTGGGAGTGGATGGGCATGATCACCGGTTGCTGCGCACCATAGAAGCGCGCCATGCAAGGTCATTCACGACCCACGAGGCGTATGAGCGTGGTAGCGGTGCGGTGGAAGCACCCCATTCTCTAATCCGATCGTGTTCAGGGGAAAGCACTCCGATGCCGAACTGTTGCGCCTCTCGCACCTGCTCCTCAGAGACCCGGGGCACAAGGACATAGGATTTCGATGCGAACCAAGTATTTAGTCGTGCTTGGTTGAGCGCGCTTGCCCACTTCCCGATCTTCGCCTCGACAGCGATAATCTTGGTCGCCGCGAAGGTGCGCTCCAAGGCGCACGGGAACCATGCCCGTCCGGCGGGTCGAACGAGCCCGGCCCCATGCAGCCGTTCAATCGATCGGCGGGCGAAACGGGACCCAAAGCAGCCCTCAAGTTCTGAGTGGGCGGCTCTACGACGCTGGAAGACGTAGTGCATGAGCCGCAGATCGCTCGGTACGAGTGAGAGGCGCGATTCACCCCAGTTGACCGTGCGAGCGTCGCGCCACACCACGATGACCAGATCGGGGAACCCGGACTCAAGGCCAAGCTCACGGAGAATCGTCACGCGGCTGTCCGGGGCATGCACAAGTGGCATTGCCGAGATGAAGCCGTCCACGAGTTTCTGCTCCGGACCCCGCACCGTGCGACGGAAGACAGCGCCCTCCGGAGCGGAGTCGCGGTCAATGATCATTGGCCTAATGGTGGAGCCCACGCTCGAGATTCCCCCCCTGTTCAGTCATGCGTACTCGGTCCCCTTGGTCGGGCTAACACCCTTGGGTGCTAGGGAGCAAAGCGGCCCGACCCGGCCGTCGCCGAGCAAGGATTGCTCGATGGCCGGCGTACCGGCGTTGAGGCTGTTCCCCTGGATACCGCATTATGTTCGCGGCTCGTCTCCCTGGATGCTGGGGTAATCCTACATAACGGTGGGGATTGGGCCAAGTTGGGGTAGCGCGGATGCGCCGGCGGATACCCGTTGCCGTCTGGGCTGTGATTCTGCTGGCTTGTCGGCCTGAAGGCCGACCTACAGGGGGGCATGAGGGGCTTCGTTGGCCTGAAGTGCGGGCCCCGGTTTCACACGCATACGCTCCATCACCACAAACAGCGCCGGAATCACCACCAGCGTCAGCACCGTCGCGGCGATGATTCCGCCGATGATCACCGTGGCGATGGGCGAGAAGCGCTCGGCGCCCACGGCCATCTCCAGTGCGAGCGGGAACATGCCGGCGACGGTGGAGAGCGCGGTCATCATGATGGGGCGCATGCGGGTGTCGACGGCCTCGGTGACGGCGGCGTGGAGATCGAGGCCCTCGGCCATGCGGCGGCGGGTGAGGTCCAGCAGGATGATGCTGTTGTTCACCACGATGCCGATGAGCAGGATGATGCCGAGCAGCGCGGGCATGGAGATGTACTTGCCGGCCACGAGCAGCGCGGCGGTGACGCCGATGAACTGCAGCGGGATGGCGCTCATCACCGTGAGCGGATGCGCGAAGCTGCCGAACTGCACCACCAGCAGGAGGTAGACCGCGAGCGCCGCGAGCATCAGGGCGCGGAGCATGTGGGCGCGGGCCTCGTCGAAGTCGGCTTGCTCGCCCACCAGGAAGACACGGTAGCCGTCGGGGGCCTCGAAGGTGGCGAGCCGCGCCTCCACGTCGGCGACCACTTCGGAGAGCGGCCGGCCCAAGTGATAGCCGAGCACGTCGAGCGTGCGCTGTCCGTCCTCGCGGGTGAGCACGCGCGGGCCAAGGTCGTGTTCGAGCGTGGCCACCTCGCGAAGTGGGACCGGGCCCGCGGGCGTGGCGAGGGTGACGTTCTCCAGGTCCTCCAGGTGCAGGCGGTGGGCCTCGGCGTAACGCACCACCACGTCCAGGTCCCTGAGCGGCGGCTGGCGGAAGCGGGTGGCCACCGCGCCGTCCATGGCCCGGTGCACGGCACGGGCCGCCTGGGCACCGGTCAGGCCCAGTTCCGCGACACGCTCGTGATCCAGGCGCACGCGTAGTTCCGGGGTGTCCAGGGCCCAGTCCTTGTAGAGGTCGGTCACGCCGGGGATGCCGCGCAGGTGTTCCAGCAGGGCCCGGGCGGTGCGGTCGAGCTCGGCCGGGGATTCGCCGGCGACGCGCACGATGACGGGAGCCGCGGTGCTCGCGCGCGCCGTGCCGCCCATCTCGCGCGGCACGCCCAGCATGACGCCGGGGGTGCGCTCCAGGACCTGGCGCACCTCATCCATGATCTGCCACTGGTCGGCCTCGCGCTCGGTGCGCGGGACCAGGTTGACGGTGATCTCGGCCTGGTTGACCGCCATGGCGCCGCGATCCCCCATGGCGCGCGCGCCCGCCTCGTGGCCCGCGCGGGTGCTGACCGTGAGCGTGTGCTCGCGGCCCACCAGCACGTCCTCGGCGCGGGCGACGGCCCGCACGGTGTCCTCGAGCGTGGTACCCGGCACCAGATCCACCACCACCCGGAAGCTGCCCGAGTCGAAGCGCGGCAACATCTCGCTGCCCACCATGCGCAGCATGCCGAGGCTCGCCGCGAGCAGCAGCACTGCGGTGACCAGGATGGTGACCGGGCGGCGCAGGGCGAGCCCGAGACCCGCCAGGTAGTAGACGCGCACCGCGCCGCCCGCCCGGCCCAGCCCTGCCACGAGCCGGTTCGGCGCCTGCGGGCGTCCGGGCCTGAGCCACCACACGCCGAGCAGCGGCACCAGCGTCACGGCCATGACAAAGGACGCGGCGAGCGCGAAGGCGAGCGTCAGGGTAAGCGGGCCGAACAGTTCGCCGATGAAGCTGCCCATGAACATCAACGGCACCAGCACGCCCAGGGTGGTGAGCGAACCGCCGAGCTTGGCGGCGAGGATCTCGCCCACGCCGTTGACCACGGCGCTGCGCGCGCTGGCGTCGGGCATTTCAAGGTGGCGATGGATGTTCTCCAGCACCACGATGCCGTCGTCCACCAGCAGGCCGATGGCCAGGATCAGCGCCGACATGGTGACCATGTTGAGATCGAGCCCCGCCGCCTGCATGAGGGCGAAGGTGGCGAGAAAGGCGGCGGGGATGGAGAGCGCAATGATCGCCGCCTGGCGAAGATTGGCGAGAAAGAGCAGCACCACGGCCATGGTGAGCACGACGGCCACGAGCACGGTTTGGGTCATGTCGGTGATGACCCGCTCGGTGAACACGGAGTCGTCGTCCGCGACGATGATCTCCAGCGCCGGATGTTCGGCCCGCAGCGTCTCCAGCACGTCACGCACCCGCGTGGCCACCTCCACGGTGTTGGCGTCGTCCCGGCGCAGCACCTGCACGGCGATGGCGGGAAGGCCGTCGAAGCGGTACGCGTTGCGGATCTCGCCCGGCGCGAGGCTGACCGTGGCCACATCATTCAGGCGCACCTGCCCGGCGGCATCGGAGCGCAGCACGATGCGCCCGGCGACCCGGGCCGAATCGATGGGGGCGTCGAATCGGATCACGCTCTCCAGCGCCCCGTGACGCACGCGCCCGCCGGGGGCGACCAGGTTCCAGGCATCCAGCGCCGCGACCACCTGCTCCAGGTCCACGCCCAAAGCCTCGGCGCGGTCCGGGTCCAGGGCCACGTGCAGTTCGCGCCTGTGGGCACCGATGATGTCCACCGCCGCCACACCGGGCACCCGTTCCAGGCGCTCACGCACGGCGTTGTCCGCCAGTTCGCGCACCTCCGCGAGATCGAGCCTGTCGCTTCGCAGGGCGACGGTGATGATGGGCTTGTCGGCGGTGGAGAATTCCAGCACCCGCGGCTCGCCGATGGCGTCGGGCAGGTCCCGGCGCACCCGACTCACGGCGTTCTGCACGTCCACGGCGGCGAGTGTGGCGAGGATGCCGTAGTCGAACTCGACCCGCACCACGGAAAGCCCCGCCTGGCTGGTGCCGGAGATACGCGTGACACCGTCGAGGCTCGCGAACTCCTCTTCCAGCAGGCGGGTGAGATCCGCATCCACGTCCGCCGCCGCCATGCCCGGATACTCGGTGATCACGGTGACCGTGGGCGGGTCCGTGTCGGGGAAGAGCTGCACGGGCAACTGGAATCGGGCCTGCACGCCCAGCACGAGGACGCCCACCAGCAGGGCGATCACCGTGTGGCGGTGGCGCAGGACCCACTCGGGCCAGTTCATGAACCGGGGTCCTCCCCGGCCTGCACGCGCAGGCCGTCGCCGAGGCGCGGGTCGGCGGTGACGATGACCCGCTCGCCGGGTTCGATCCCGGCGGTGATCAGGTATTCACCCGCCCGGGCCACGGCCACCTGGACCGGGCGCTCCCGCGCACGTCCGTCCTCCAGCACGAAGACCCGGCGCTCGGGCCCCTCACCGTGCACCGCCTGGGCCGGGAGGCGGACGGCCCCCTCGATCTGCTCAAGCTCCACGTGCGCCTGCACGGCCATGCCGGGGCGCACCCCCACTGCATCATCGGGGAAGAACGCGGCCAGTGTCGCGTTGCGGCTGCTTGCATCGAGTGCCGGGTAGAAGCGGTCCACCTGGGCGGACCACGTCCGGTCCAGGGCCGGGACCTCCAGGCGCACGGTCATGCCCGGGCGCAGACGGGGGACATCCATCTGCGGGACCTGCACCACCGCCTTGAGCCCGTTGAGTGCCACCACTTCCACCAGGGGCTGGCCCGTGGCGGCCAGCTCGCCCTCGCTGGCGTGGACCCGCTGTACCAGCGCATCGAAGGGGGCGCGTTCCTCGGCGTAGCTCAGGCGCCGTTGCACCACGCCGAGCGCCGCCGCGTTCTCGCGGATCTGGGCCTCCAGGGTGTGGACCCGCTGGCGGGCGTCGTCGAGGTTTCGCTCGGGCGTCAGGTTGCGTCGAAAGAGATCCTCCTGGCGGGCGGCTTCGCGGCGGGCGGTGGCCAGTTCCCCCGTCAGGCGCTCGCCCACCGCCTCCAGGCGCGCCGCGTCGCGCCTCAGTTCCTCGTCATCCAGACGGGCGAGCACATCCCCCTGGCGCACGAGGGCGCCTTCACGATGGGGGATCGCGAGGATCTGGGCCGTGAGCCGGGCCGAGATGCGCGCCCGCCCCTCGGCCTCCACGGTGCCGCGATAGGTCCGCTCCACCACCGCCGTCTCGGCGGAGACGGCCAGCGTTTCCACGGCCGGCGGCGGCACGGCACGCGCGGGTTCCGGGTCGAAGCGGGCCGAGAGGCGTTCGGCGCCGGCCAACCCGATCCACCCGGCCAGCAGTACGAGGACGAGGGTGACGGTCAGGCGCTGGGGCCAGGACAGGCGGGGGATCTCGGGGGCGGACATGGCCGGAAGCCTCAGGGTTGCGGTGTGCCGGGTTGGGTCAGCTGATCCCGGAAGGCCGAGTGGCAGGCCACGCAGCCCTGCATCACCCGGGCGTGGTAGCGCAGCACGCCATCCATGTCCCCCACCCGGGCCGCGTCGGCCATCTCTGCGGCACCGCCGTGCACGGAGCGGTCGATGGACTGGAACAGCTCGATACGGGGACCCACGGCATCCATGAGCCGCTGGCGCTCCGCGGGCGACGGCCGGGGATGATGGGCGATGGCGGCCGCATAGCGTTCGATGGCCTCGAAGTCCTCGGCGAAGATCGCGGCGTTCAGGTGGTTCATGTCCTCGCCGAGTCCCACCATGATCTCCTTGAAGGTCGGCCCCTCCTGGGCCGCAGCGCCGGCGAGCCACGAGGCGGCGACAAGGGCGAGAGCGGTGCGGCGTACGCTATTCGAGAACGTCATATGCCTGTCTCCTCGATAGATATAGAATTGATACATGTTTTGGGGCGCGATTCGGCCGGTCGGATGCATTGCCGGTCAGGCCCTCAGGGTGTCCAGCGCGCGGCCAGAGCCGGCTCCAGCAGGCGCCACAGGGCGTCGCCCTGGGCCTCTAGCGGAAACTCAAAGTCGCTGATGGACCAGCGCATCACCAGCCCCTGGACGAGGGCGACGATGAAGCGTGCCGTCTCTTCGGTGTCCAGGTCGGGGCGGAACCGGCCTTCGTCCACGCCCTCGTCCAGCAGCGACCGGACGCGCCCCGTGTAGGTGTCCATGATCCGCCGCACGACGGCCTTGAGTTCGGGGTCTTCCAGGTGCAGGCGCTCGGAGAAAAGCAGGCGCGGCAGCCCCTTGCGCTGGCTGATGAACTGCAGCTGGCGGGACAGGAGCTGCTTGAGGCGCTGGTCGGCCGGACCGGACCCGGCGAAGATCGGCGTGAGCACCGTGAGCACGCTCCGGCCGATCCACTCCAGCGACGCCCGCAGGATGGCGTCGCGGGTCTTGAAGTGGCGGAAGACCGTGGGCTGGGCGATGCCCACCCGGTCCGCGATGGCCTGGGCGGTCACCTGCCCCACGCCCCGCTCTGCCGCCAGATCCAGCACCGCCTGGATGATCTCTTCCCGTCGTTCCTCGCCTGATTTGCGCATGGGCTTTCATGGATGTAAGTGAGTACTTGCTTGCATCATATGGCTGACGTTTACTCTTTACAAGGCCTCGTCGGTGGGAAAGAAGAATGGACAGGATTAACAGGATTAAGAGCGGATTCACAGGATTGAATGATAGGGGGGTGCCGTCACAGGCATTCATAACATCCTGTTAATCCTTAGAAATCCTGTTAATCCTGTCCATTAGTCTCTTGATCTCCGCGCCGGGAAACCGCTCGGCATCGGAGCCTTCGTAGCCGCCATTACCTGACTACATCAAGGTCAGCAGAATCCGTAGGTTGGGGTGAGCGGAGCGAACCCCAACCTACGGTCCTGACACATCCTCTTTACGAGGCCTCGCCGGCGGAAAAAGGAAATGGACAGGATTAACAGGATAAGAGCGGATTTACAGGATTGAATAATCGGGAGGGGTGCCGTGAGAAGCATTCATAACATCCTGTTAATCCTTAGAAATCATGTTAATCCTGTCCATTAGTCTCTTGATCCCCGGGCCGGGTGAGCCGCGACTGCCCAACTACAGCAAGGTCAGCAGTTCCGTGAGGTAGTACATCGCGAGCAGGAGAATCACGACCGCGAGCAACAGCGTCAGTGCACCGTGAGGCACGTGGCGTTGCAACCGCGCGCCGACGTACATGCCAAGTGCGCCGCCGATACCAAACAGCACGCCCAGCAGCCAGTCCGGCCGGGTGACGACACCGGGGGGCGCGGGCAACAGGCTGTAGAGCAGGACCCCGGCAATCGATGTGATGAAGGTGGCCGCCAGCGCCGCGCCCGCCACCGTGTAGACCGGCAGTCCGAAGATTGCGACGCAGAACGGCGCGATGATCGCGCCGCCACCGATGCCGTAGATGCCCCCGATGATGCCGACGGAGAACGCGAGCAGCGCCATCCCCGGAAGGCTGAACGAGTACGTGTCTGCGCCGAAGGTGAAGGTGATCCTCGAGGGCGCGATGGTCTCGGTGCGTGCGACCGATTCCGGTTCCATTCCCGACCCGCCCTGGCGGCGTCTGCGCCGCCAAGGCGCGATGTCTGTCAGCAGGTGCAGCGACAGATACAGGAGCACCATGCCGACGAAAACCTTGAACAGACCCGGGTCGTGCAGGTGGTAGGCACGCACGTAATAGCCGACGCCCACACCGGGCAAGGTACCCGCCACAATCACCCCGTTGAGCGACCACAGCATTCGCCCTTCGCGGAAGTAGCGGTAGACGCCCGACGGTATCGCAATGAGGTTGAAGACCAGGTTGGTCCCGCTCACCGATGGTGCCGTGTAGTTCAGCACGCTCATCTGAAACGGCAGCAGCAGGAATGCACCGGAGACACCCACCATCGAGGTGACCAGCGATATGAGAAACGCCATCAGGGGCGGCAACCACAGGCTGGTCACGACGCCGGAGTGGGCAAACTCATAATGAAGGAAATCCAAGGCGACCCCTCTCCTCATTGCGCCGGTTCAGCGAGGACAGATCACCCGGTATCCGGAATCACATGCGTCCCGTCGGGGCCTGTGCGAAAGAGAGCTTCGACGCAAAGACGCGAAGTTTGAAAAAATCGGGGCAGAGAAATTGCTACCAATACTAGTGCGAGAGTCGCTCTCTGACCCGGCTTTCTTTCTTGAAGCGCCTGTTTGGGAGCAAGAACTGCGGGTTTAAGGCCTGACCACACGCGGTTTCGGGGCTCTTTGTGAGGCGAATCAGAAGATTGCCGTGGTCCGACCCCGCAACCCCAACCCCTGAAAGAAATGGACAGGATTAACAGGATTTCTCAGGATTGACAGGATGTTATGAATGCCTGTCACGGCACCCTTCTGATCATTCAATCCTGTAAATCCACTCTTATCCTGTTAATCCTGTCCATTCCCTTCCCGCTACCGCGCCTCGCCGATGCCGCGCGGGTCCGAGGCGGCGCTCACCTCGCCGGCAACCCGATCCCAGATGATCGCCTGCATGTTGCCGAAGCGCCGCGTCTGGGGTGCGAGGGTGTGGCCGCGGGCCTGCAGGCCCTCCAGTGTCGGCGCGTCGAAGGCGTCCACCTCGAACTGGATCTCGTCGGGCAGGTACTGATGGTGAAAACGCGGCCGCGACACGATCGCCTGGGCGTCGCCGCCGTTCATGAACGACTTGGCGCCCAGCAGCACCATGGTGATGATGCGGCTGCCACCGGGGGTGCCGAGGATGACGACGCGTTCGTCGTTTTCAATGAATGCCGGCGTCATGCTGGAGAGCATGCGCTTGCCGGGCTCGATGGCGTTGGCCTCTGCACCGACGAGGCCATACACGTTGGGTGCGCCGGGCTTGGCGGAGAAGTCGTCCATCTCGTCGTTGAGCAGCACGCCGGTTCCGGGCGGCATGAAGCCCGAGCCGAAGGGGTAGTTGATGGTGATGGTCGCGGCGACACGGTTGCCGTTGGCATCCAGCACCGAGAAGTGGCTGGTCTGTTCGCTCTCGGGCAGAGGTTCCAAGGTGACCGGAAGGAGTTCGCTGGGCGTGGCACGCTCGGGGTGGATGGTGGCGCGAAGCCCCGCAGCGTAGTCGAGGCTCATGAGCCGCGCCAGGGGCATGTCCACGAAATCCGGATCGCCCAGGTACTCGGCCCGGTCCCGGTAGGCGCGGCGCATGGCTTCCACCATCAGGTGGGTGCGCGTGGCTTCATCCATCGCCTCCAGGTCGTAATGGGCGAGCTGGTTGAGGATGCTGATCAGCGCCACTCCGCCCGATGATGGCGGGGAAGCGGCGGTGATCCGGAAGCCCCGGTATTCGCCCCGTACCGGTTCCCGCTCCACCACGCTGTAGTTCTCCAGATCCTCCAGCGTCCAGATGCCGCCGGCATCGCGCACCCCTTCCACCAGCAGTTCGGCCAACTCGCCACGATAGAAGCCGTCGAACCCCTCCCGACCGAGGCGCTCCAGGGTGTCGGCGAGGTCGGGTTGGCGCAGGAGCGTGCCCTCGGGCGGCACACCACCATCGTGAAGCAGCACACGCGTGGCCTCGGGATAGGCGCTGAGCGCCTCCAGCCGGAAGGTGGCCATGCGCCGGTAGACCGCATCGACGGGGAAGCCCTCCCGGGCCAGGCGAGCGGCCGGCGCGAGGGTGTCGGCGAGCGGGAGTTCACCGTATTGCTCCGCCAGATGCACCAGGGCCGCGGGCATGCCGGGGATACCGGCGGACAGGGGCCCGTCCACGGACAGCCCGGGAATCACTTCACCGTCGTCATCCAGGTACATGTCCCGGTGCGCCGCACCGGGCGCGGTCTCCCGGGCGTCGAGCATGGTCTCGAATCCGTCCGAGGCGCGGTGCAGGAGGAAGAACCCGCCCCCGCCGATGCCGGAGCCGTATGGCTCCACCACGCCCAGCGCCGCGGTGACGGCCACCGCGGCATCGAAGGCATTGCCGCCCCGCGACAGGATCTCGTGACCCGCCTCCGTGGCCAGCGGATGCGCCGAGGCGATGGCGGCCGCGCCGGGCCGCTCCTGGGCCACCGCGACGCCGGCGAGCAACAGCACCAGTAGCCCGGATGCAGCGAAGCGCAATCCGGGGGGTTGGTGATCCCGGGCAGTTGGGCGTTTTGAACCACGAAGCACACGAAGGGCACGAAAAAAGGACATGGGCTGTGTGGATCCGGGTTTATCCGGCCATTCCGATTGACCCGTGAGCTCGGTTGGTTCGTTGATGATAATGAATGGTCTCTCGCAAAGACGCGAAGCGCGCCAAGAAGGCACAAGAACCATTAAACGATTTTATCTTTGCGTGCTTCGCGGCTTTGCGAGAGATATTTCTTTTCGGGGGTCGAAGAAGGCGTGCGTGTACGCCGCCATCAGGCCTTGGCTGCCATCAGGTGTTCGTACTTGGCCATGAGCGCCTCCTGGCTCTCCACACGGTCCGGGTCGTTGGGGATGCAGTCCACGGGGCACACGTTGCGGCACTGGGGCTCGTCGTAATGACCCACACACTCGGTGCACAGATCCGGGTTGATCTCGTAGATCTCGTCACCCTGCGAGATGGCTTCGTTCGGGCACTCGGGCTCGCACACATCGCAATTGATGCATTCGTCGGTGATCATCAGGGCCATGACGGCGTTTCCTCTAAAAATTCAATCTGTTGCCTGCCCAGGAGCCTGTCGGACTTAGGCTGCTAGGGCGGCGGGCCTTGCAGGGGTTCCAGTTTATCCCACGCGCGCATCCAGCGCAGCCTTGACCGGGGGTGAGACGAAGTGTGAGATGTCTCCGCCCAGGGATGCAATTTCCCGTACCAGACTTGAGGAGACGTAGGCGTACTCCTCGGCCGGCGTGAGGAACAGCGTCTCCAGTTCCGGCGCCAGCCAACGGTTCATGCCGGCCAGCTGAAACTCGTGTTCGAAATCCGACACGGCCCGCAAGCCGCGCAGGATCACCCGCCCGCCCTGCTCCGCCACAAACTTGGCGAGCAGCCCGTCAAAGCCGAGCACCTCCACGCGCTCCACCCCCTTGAGGGTCTCGCGGGCCAATCCGATGCGCTCGTCCAGGCTGAAGAAGGGCGCCTTGTTCGGGTTCGCCGCCACCGCCAGAACAACCCGGTCGAACAGACGCACGGCTCTGCGCACGATATCCGCATGACCGTTGGTGATCGGGTCAAAGGTACCTGGATAGACGACCGTGGTTTTCATACGGCGGTTCCCGTGGATGGCGAACGATTGCGACGGGCGTGGGCCGCATTCCGGCCCCGCGCCTCGTTGATGGGTCCGGTGGCGGCCAGCGCCAGTGCAAAGAGTAGCAGACAGAACAGGATCGCCGTATGCAGACCCACCCACGCCTGCAGCAGCCCGATGCCCAGCAGTCCCACAATGGCCGCCAGTTTGCTGGACAGGCCCCAGAAGCCGAAGAACTCGGCGGCCTTGAGGTGGGGTGCGAACTGCCCCACCAGGGCGCGGCCCGCCGATTGCACCGAACCGAGACAGACCCCGGCCACGGACCCCACCACCAGGAACACCTGCTGGGGCTCCACGCCGAACCAGCCGGCCATGGCGGGTGTGGCGTAGATGAGCAGGACCGCCAGCAGCCACAGACTCAGGCTCATGGCGTAGGTGAACTTGGCGCCGATGCGGTCCTGCAGAAAGCCGAAACCCAGGGCGCCGGCGGCCGCCGTGAGCTGCACCACCACAAACATGGTCACACGGGTCCCCTCGTCCCAACGCACCACCTGGGAACCGTAAATGAACGTGAATGCGATGATGATGTAGATCCCCGCCATGGCGAAGAACACGGAAACCAGGAGCCAGGCCAGGTCGCGGTAGGCCCTCACCGCCCTCACGGTGGCCGCCACCCGGCGCATCCCCAGGACCACGTAGCCGGAGCCGCGAGCCAGGCGGCGCGGCCGGCCCCGTTCCCTGAGCCAGAGAAAGGTGGGGATGGCGGCCACCATGAAGAAGCCCGCCGCGAACGGCCCCACCCAGCGCACGTTGTCGAAGTTCTCCAGGCTCACCTCGCCCAGAAACAGGAGCGCGAAGGCGGTGGACACCAGCCCGCCGATGTAGCCAAGCGCCCAGCCGAACCCCGAGATCCAGCCGAGCGCCTCCGGCGGGCCGAGATCCGGAAGGAAGCTGGCGATGAATGATTCACCGATGGCGTAGCCGAAGTTGGACAAGATGATCAGCCACATGCCGAGCCAGATGTAGCCGGGCGCCACGAAGTAGAGCATGGACGTGGTGACGATGGTCAGGACGTAGCTGGCGAACAGGAACCGCTTGCGGGCCGCGGAGAAGTCCATGATGGCGCCGCACACCGGCCCGGCGATCACCACCGCCAGGTAACTCACCGCCAGCGCCACGCTCCACAACAGGTTGCCCAGCCTGTAGTCCTGGTGGGCGTCACCCACGATCACCCGCGTGAAGAGATCACCGAAAACGACCGTAATAATGAGCAGGGTATAGGCCTGATTGGCAAAGTCGAACATTGCCCAGCCGAAGATTTCCCTCTTTGAAGCGCGCTGCATGCCGGCTCCCCGGAAAATGGCAGGGCAAGCGTAGCACGCCGGCCAGCACCCGACGCTAGCAGCCTGTCGGACTT
>NZ_MVBK01000051.1:17107-59937 GCF_002000365.1 Thioalkalivibrio denitrificans
AAGTCCGACAGGCTGCTAGACACCGGAACCCGCGCACGAAAACGCGAAACCGATCATTGACGCCCGCACCGGGGGTGCTGACAATTGAGTGACTATCCATCCATACGGCCCGGAGCAAGAACATGAGAACAAGAGAAATCACCAAGCGTTTCATCGCCCTGCTGTGTGTCTTTGCCCTCGTGGGCGCGAGCCTGAGCCCCGCCATCGCGAGCATGGTGGGCACTGACCAGATGATCGCCGCGGAACAGGCACAGGTGGATCGTGAACGCCTGCTGGAGACCCTCTCCCGTGACGACGTGCGCAATCAGCTCACTGCCATGGGTGTCGATCCCGCTCAGGCCGAAGCACGCGTGATGCGCATGACCGATGCGGAAGTGGCCGCGCTCAACGAACGCCTGGATGAACTGCCGGCCGGCGGCAATGCCCTGCTTGGCGCGCTGCTGATCATCTTCATCGTGTTCGTCATTACCGACGCGATCGGCGCCACGGACATCTTCCCGTTCATCCGGCCGGTCAACTGAGCCTGACCCTGGTCGTCCCGCGACACAACAACTCATAAGGAGACAGACCGATGATTTCAGTGCGTCGACTGACCGTGATGGCCGCCACCCTGCTCCTGTTCGCGTTGGTGACGTCCCCGCTTCATGCCTCGATGGTGGGCACGGGCGAGATACTTGCCGCCGAGCAGGCGCACGCGGATCGTGCCCAGCTGCTCAAGACTCTGTCACGGGAAGACATGCGTCGACAGATGGAACGTATGGGCGTGACGCCTGAACTGGCCGAGGAACGCGTGGCACGCATGACCGACGAGGAAGTCGCCGCCATCAACGAGCGCCTCGGCGAACTGCCGGCCGGTGCGGGCACACTGGAAGTGGTGGCCATCATCTTCCTGGTGCTCGTGCTGCTGGACGCCCTGGGCGTGACCGACATCTTCGCCTTCGTCCGTCCGGTTCGATGATGAGTGCCAGCCCGGACGCCCGCCGGTCGGCGGGCGTCCCTTTTTTTTTCACCTGGACCATTCTGCTGGTGTCACTGCTGGCCATCGCCGGCTGCGCCACACCCACCCAGACCCGCGAGATCGCCCGCAGCGCGCCCGCCGGGCTGCCCGAGCGCGTCGAGCTTTCCCACGTGGACTTCTTCCCGCAGGAGGACTACCAGTGCGGGCCTGCGGCGCTGGCCACCCTGCTTACGGATCGGGGTATCGACATCGGCCCGGACGCGCTGGTGGGCGAGGTGTACATACCCGAGCGGCGCGGCAGCCTGCAGACGGAGATGCTGGCGGCGGCCCGGGCGCGGGGCCTGGTGGCCTATGTGCTCGAACCCGAGCTGGAGGATGTGCTGGCCGAGGTCGCCGCGGGCAACCCGGTGCTGGTGTTCCAGAACCTGGGCATCAACATCATCCCTCGCTGGCACTACGCCGTGGTGATCGGATATGACCTCGCGGACCGCGAGATCTACCTTCGCTCGGGAACCATCGAACGGCATGTGAACAGCTTCAGCCGCTTCGAGCGCACCTGGCTGCGCGGAAACCGCTGGGCGTTCGTGACGGTGCCGCCGGACACCCCTCCGGCCACCGCCAGCGCCCTGCCCTGGCTGCGCTCCGCCAACGCGCTTGAGACAACGGGACTGATCAATCCCGCCGCCACTGCCTACGAAACCGCCACGCGCGAGTGGCCCGAGCACCCCGTGGGCTGGATCGGCCTCGGCAACACACGCTACGCAGCCCGGGACCTGGAAGGCTCGGAAGAGGCCTTTCGCGGCCTCCTGGAGCATCAACCCGATGCACACGCCGGATGGAACAACCTCGCGCACGTGTTGAAGGCCCGGGGTTGCGGCGACGAGGCCCGTGCCGCCGCCCGATGCGCCATCGCCCTGGACCCGGACAACGCCCGTTACCGGCAGACCGGCGACACAATGAGCGACGCACCCTCGGAGCACGCCTGCGCACCGGTGACCTGCCCCGTGGAGTGACTGCGGCCATGGCAGACACCATCCTCGACTCCACCCTCACCTGCCCGCAATGCGGCCACCGCAAGACGGAACGCATGCCCGTGGATGCCTGCCAGTGGTACTACGAGTGTATGGAATGCCACACCCTCCTGCGCCCCAAACCGGGCGACTGCTGCGTGTTCTGCTCTTACGGCGACGTCCCTTGCCCACCGGTCCAACAGGCCGGCCCCGGCGCACCCTGCTGCACGTCCTGACGGTGCCTGGGGATACATGGGCGTTTGTTAACCACGAAGCACACGAAGGGCACGAAGGAAAATGATTGCTGTCGGGATTGGGGTCTCGCCTGGCCGATGCCGGTCGATTCCTCGTCCGGTGGCTTCGTCCACTTGATGCGGACATGTCTCTCGCAAAGGCGCGAAGCTCGCAAAGAGAAGCGTGAAATATGATGGGGCGGGCTGCGCCCGCCGTGCAGACGCCACGCTACCGGCAGCGGCACCCATGGATCCGGTAGCCCCGGAACACGCGGGGCCAACAGCAGGAACTTATGTTTTCCTGGCGTGCTTCGCGCCTTTGCGAGAGAACCCTTCTTTTGATTTTTCCTGCAGCCCTCCCGATTTCCGAGAACCGTTCACGGAAACCTGGCCAGGCGTTGACCAGACTTGGAGGGTAATCCCCATGCCACGCACAGGAGGCGTCCCATGAAACTGCGTCGCACCTTCATCCCACTCGCTGCCGCCCTGCTGGCCAGCGGCCCCGCCCTCGCGCAACAGACCACCGTGGATCCCGCCGTGGCCGTGCTCGGCGGCATGATGTTCCCGGACGTCCGCGGGGCCGACGACGACTTCATCTACGGCCTCGAACTGTCCTGGAATTGCCACATCCTCCGGCCGGCACAGGGCCGCGTGCGTCATTTCGTAAGCGTCACCCGCTACGATGACAGCCCGCTCAGGATGACCAGCGCGGAACTCAATTCCCATTACACCATGGACCTCACGCCCGACCTGGCCCTCGGTTTCGGCCCCGGCATCGGCTACGCGCGCACCGACATCGGCGACGATGACCACGGCCTGTGGTCGTTCCAGTTGGGCGCCCACATGCACCTGCGCCTCCCCAACAACCTGTTCCTGGGCGGCGAGGCCCGCTACCAGTTCACCGAGAGCGCCCGCTTCGAGGGACGCAACCAGGACGCGGACAACCTGCGCATCCTCGGCAAGATCGGCATCCATTTCTGAGCCCGCGCCGGGGAACTTTCAGGCCCCATTCACCACGAAGCACACGAAGGGCACGAAGAACTTCCAAAGAAGTATGTCTCTCGCAAAGGCGCGAAGCACGCAAAGGAAGGCGTGAATGAATGGGTGGGGCGGGCTGCGCCCGCCTTGCCGCACGGCGTCACCTGCGGCGGCAGCCAGGGCCGCCCTGTGGCCCCTGAACGCACAGGTCCAATATCAAGAACTTGTGTCTTCTTGGCGTCCTTGGCGCTCTTTGCGAGAGAAATGTCTTTTCTCATTACGATCCTTCGTGTGCTTCGTGGTCGAACTACGGGTCTCGCGTAAGTCCGCAGCTTGCACCGAGGCACCGGATTCCCGACCATCACCCCGGAAGGCAAACCAGAACAATCGGGATTCATGGACACTGCAAACGGTGAGACACCCTCCTCCCGGGACTGGCACACCCTCTCCGCCGAGGACGCGCTGTCACACTGGCAGAGCGACCGCCAGGGGCTGAGCGCGGAGGCGGCGAAGGAACGCCTTTCCCGCTACGGACCGAACAGCCTGCCCGCCCCCGAAAAGGCGGGGCCGCTGCTGCGCTTTCTGCGTCACTTCCACAACGTCCTGATCTACATCCTGCTGGTGGCGGCGCTGGGCACGGCGTTGCTGGGCCATTGGGTGGACACGGGCGTGATCCTCGCCGTGGTGCTGATCAACACCATGATCGGGTTCATCCAGGAGGGCAAGGCGGAAAAGGCCCTGGATGCCATCCGTGAGATGCTCTCCCCCAAGGCGGCAGTGATGCGCGACGCCAAGCGTCGCGAGGTGCCCGCCAACGAACTGGTGCCCGGTGACATCGTGTACCTGCAGGCGGGGGACCGGGTACCCGCCGACCTGCGTCTGCTGGAGGTGAAGAACCTGCGCGTGGAGGAGGCGGTGCTCACCGGTGAGTCGGTGCCGGTGGAGAAGGCCGTTGATCCCGTGGCCGCGGACGCCCCGCTGGGCGATCGCACCTGCATGGCATTCTCCGGCACCCTGGTGGCGTTCGGGCGGGGTGCGGGTGTGGTGGTGGGGACCGGCGCCCACACGGAGATCGGGCGCATCTCCGAGATGCTGGGCGAGGTGCAGAGCCTGCAGACGCCCCTGGTGCGCCAGATGGAGCAGTTCGGCCGCTGGCTGGCCGTGGTGATCATCTTCATCTCCGCTGCCACCTTCGCCTTCGGCTACTGGGTGCGCACCTATCCCCTGGACGAGATGTTCCTGGCGGCGGTCAGCCTCGCGGTGTCCACCATACCGGAAGGCCTCCCGGCCATCATGACCATCGCGCTGGCCATCGGCGTGCAGAAGATGGCCAGGCGTAACGCCATCATCCGCCGTCTGCCGGCAGTGGAGACCCTGGGATCGGTCTCCGCCATCTGTTCGGACAAGACCGGGACGCTTACCCGCAACGAGATGACCGTGCAGACGGTTGTCACGGCGAAACAGCGATTCGATGTCACCGGGGTGGGCTACGAACCCCGCGGGGGATTCCTGCTGGACGATGACGACGTGGATCCCGACGACCATCCGGCGCTCAACGAGACCCTGCTCGCGGGACTGCTGTGCAACGACGCGGTGCTCTACGAACGTGCGGGCCAGTGGGTGATGGAAGGCGACCCCACCGAGGGCGCCCTGATCACCGCCGCCTGCAAGGCGGGGCTCGATCCGCACCAGCAGCACGAGCGGCTGCTGCGCACCGACGTGATCCCCTTCGAGTCGGACCACAAGTACATGGCCACCCTGCACCACGACCACGAAGGTCACGGGCGAGTGTTCCTGAAGGGGGCGCCGGAGCGGGTGCTGTCCCTGTGCGAAAGCCAGCGGGAAGGAGGCAGGAACGCGCCCGTCGACCGGGAGGCCTGGCACCGGCACATGGAGGAGATCGCGGCAAGGGGCCAGCGGCTTCTGGCGGTGGCGGTGCGCGACGCCGCGCCGAAGCAACGCGACCTCACCTACGCGCACATCGAGGAAGGCGACTTCACTCTGCTGGCGCTGCTGGGCATCATTGATCCGCCCCGGGACGAGGCCATCGCGGCCGTGAAGGAATGCCGGGAAGCGGGCATCGGCGTGAAGATGATCACCGGCGATCACCTGGTCACCGCCCGGGCCATCGGCGAACAGCTGGGTATGGGCAACGGCATCGCCGCGCTCTCGGGCCATGAGCTGGAAGACATGGACGAGGAGGCCCTGCGCCGGGCGGTGCAGGAGGCCGACGTGTTCGCCCGCACCACGCCGGAGCACAAGCTGCGCCTGGTGCAGGCCCTCCAGGCGGACGGGCGGATCGTGGCCATGACCGGCGACGGCGTGAACGATGCCCCGGCGCTGAAACGCGCCGACGTGGGCGTGGCCATGGGAATGAAGGGCACCGAGGCCGCCAAGGAGGCGGCCGAGATGGTGCTGGCCGACGACAACTTCGCCTCCATCGCCCACGCCGTGGAGGAAGGGCGCACCGTCTACGACAACATCCGCAAGGCCATCCTGCACACCCTGCCCACCAACGCGGGCCAGTCGCTCACCATCATGATGGCCATCCTCATGGGGCTGGCCCTGCCGCTCACGCCGGTGCAGGTGCTGTGGGTAAACATGGTGACCTCGGTGACGCTGGCCATGGCGCTGGCCTTCGAGCCGGCGGAGCCGGGAGTGATGAAGCGTCCCCCCCGGCGCCCCGACGCGCCGCTGCTCTCGGGCTTCCTGCTCTGGCGCATCCCGTTCGTGGCCATCCTGCTGTGGGCCGGCACCTTCGGACACTTCGTGTACATGGAAGAGGTCCTGGGTGTCTCCGACGAACTCGCACGTACCGTGGCCATCAACACGCTGGTCGCCGGCCAGGCCTTCTACCTCCTGAACCTGCGGCTCATCCACCAGCCGGTGCTCATCGGCTGGGAGGTGTTCCGCTCCCGGGCCATGTGGATCGCCATCGGGGTGCTTATCGTCCTGCAGTTTACGTTCACCTTCGCACCGGTCATGAACACCCTGTTCGGCACCACCCCGGTGCCACTGGAACACTGGTGGCGTATCCTTCTGTTCGGGCTGTTGGTGTTCATCATCGTGGAGACCGAGAAGGTCGTCATCCGGAAGTTCTTTCCATGAACGAAACTAGCCCGCATATCTCACCGGTCGGACACCGGCTGGCGCACAAGAGGCGGAAACATAAGTGGAATACGTTGAAATGGTCGCCAACCTCAGCATGACAGACTGTTCCCGCCGGTGTCCTATCGCGGTTCAGGCTCGTCTTCGCGCCCGTATGCTTGCTCTTCACTCAACCCATAGCTACGGCTATGGGTTTCGCTCCAGAGCGGCGCCTACGAACGCGAATCCTTCGCCTGCTCCCGCGATCCCGGTGAGATATGCGGGCTAAGCAGGACACCGCCTGGCACAGCCGGGGGGTGGAGGACGTACTGGAGGCGCTGGAGGTCTCCGACAAGGGGCTGGGCACGGAGGACGTGAAGGCGCGCCTGGAGCGTTACGGCCCCAACCGACTGCCGCCGCCGGAACGGGCCGGACCGCTGAAGCGTTTCCTGCTCCAGTTCCACAACGTGCTGATCTACATCCTGATCGCGGCCGCGGTGGGCACCGCCTTCCTTCAGCACTGGGTGGACACCGGCGTGATCCTCGGCGTGGTGCTGATCAACGCCGTCATCGGCTTCATCCAGGAGGGCAAGGCGGAACAGGCCCTGGACGCCATCCGCAGCATGCTCTCGCCCAAGGCGCTGGTGCTGCGCGACGGCGAGCGTCATACCGTGCCCGCCGAGGACCTGGTGCCCGGCGACATCGTGTTCCTGCAGGCCGGCGACAAGGTGCCCGCGGACCTCAGACTGCTGCGTGTCCACAACATGCGCATCGACGAGGCGGTGCTGACCGGGGAATCAGTGGCCGTGGACAAGCAGGCCGACCCCGTGGACGAGGACGCGGACCTGGGCGATCGCGCCAGCATGGCCTTCTCCGGAACGCTGGTCGCCTACGGCCAGGCACGCGGGGTGGTAGTGGGCACCGGCGCCGAGACCCAGATCGGCCGGATCTCCACCATGCTGGGCGAGGTGGAGCAGCTCACCACACCGTTGCTTCGGGACATTGCCGTGTTCGGACGCTGGCTGTCCGTGGCCATCGTGCTGCTTGCCGGCTTCACCTTCGTCTTCGGCTACTGGTTCCGGGATTACGACATCCTGGAGACCTTCCTGGCGGCCGTCAGCCTGGCCGTGGCGGCCATCCCCGAGGGTCTGCCCGCCATCATGACCATCACGCTGGCCATCGGCGTGCAGCGCATGGCGGCACGCAACGCCATCATCCGGCGGCTCCCGGCCGTCGAGACCCTGGGTTCCGTCACCACCATCTGTTCCGACAAGACCGGCACGCTCACACGCAACGAGATGACGGTGAAATCCATCGTCACCGCAGAGGACGTCTTCGAAGTGGGCGGCGTGGGTTACGAGCCCCACGGCGGGTTCTCGCGCGACGGTCAGGACCTGGAACCGGACGAGCACCCGGTGCTCTCCGAGGCGCTGCGCGGAATCCTGCTTTGCAACGATGCGGAGGTGCGCCAGCGCGACGGCGAATGGCGTCTGGAGGGGGACCCGACGGAAGGTGCCCTGGTCACTGCGGCCCTCAAGGGCGGGCTGGATCACAAGGAGACCAACGAACTCTATCCCCGGGACGACGTGATCCCCTTCGAGTCCTCCTACAAGTTCATGGCCACCCTGCACCATCACCACGAGGGGAACCACAGCTTCGTGTATCTCAAGGGTGCGCCGGAACGGGTGCTGGCCGTGTGCGATCGCGAACGCACCGTGGACGGCGACCGGGAGATCGACAACGATCGCTGGCAACAGCAGATGGACGAGATCGCCGCGAAGGGGCAGCGCCTGCTGGCGCTGGCCGTCAACGACGTGGAAGCGGACAAGCGCACGCTGGAGTTTCCCGACATCGAGGACGGCGGACTCACGATGGTGGCCTTGTGCGGCATCATCGATCCGCCCAGGGACGAGGCCATCGAGTCGGTGGCGGAATGCCAGTCGGCGGGCATCGTGGTCAAGATGATCACCGGCGATCACGGCGTCACCGCCCGGGCCATTGCCGACAATCTCGGCATCGACACGGCGGGCGGCGTGCTCACCGGCCACGAACTGGAGAAGATCTCCGACGAGGAGATGAAGCAGACGGTGCGCGAGGTGGACGTGTTTGCCCGCGCCACACCGGAACACAAGCTGCGGCTGGTGAAGGCCATCCAGGCCAACGGCCACGTGGTGGCCATGACAGGCGACGGCGTCAACGACGCACCGGCGCTGAAGCGCGCCGACGTGGGCGTGGCCATGGGCATCAAGGGCACCGAGGCTTCCAAGGAGGCCGCGGAGATGGTGCTGGCCGATGACAATTTCGCCTCCATCGCCCACGCCGTGGAGGAAGGGCGCACGGTCTACGACAACCTGCGCAAGGCGATCCTCTTCCTGCTGCCCACCAACGGCGGCCAGGCCTTCACCATCGTGGCCGCCATCCTGCTGGGTCTGACCCTGCCGCTGACCCCCGTGCAGGTGCTGTGGGTGAACATGGTGACCGCGGTCACGCTGGCGCTGGCACTGGCCTTCGAGCCCACCGAGCCCGGCGTAATGGAACGCCCGCCTCGCCCACCCGAGACGCCCATCCTTTCGGGTTTTCTCATCTGGCGGGTGGCGTTCGTCTCGGCCCTGCTGGTGGCGGGCACCTTCGGCCACTTCCTGTGGATGGAGCAGCAGGGCGTGGCCGTGGAGATAGCCCGCACTGCAGCCATCAACACCCTGGTCATGGGGCAGCTCTTCTACCTGTTCAACAGCCGCTACATCCTGGAGCCCGTGTTCAACCGGGCGGGCCTGTTCGGCAGCCGCGCTGTGCTGATCGCCATCGGCGTGCTCATCGTACTGCAGGGCCTGTTCACCTATGCACCGCCCGTGCAGTTCCTGTTCGGCACCGCCGCCCTCGGGCTCGAGGAGTGGGGCCGCATCCTCGCCTTCGGCGTGGCCCTGTTCGTGCTGGTGGAACTGGAGAAAGCGTTCCTCAAATGGCGCGAGGTGGGGGCGGATCGGTAGGCTTCGAACGTCAAAAGCCTTCGACGCAAAGGCGCAAAGACGCAAAGGGGCGCAAAGCTTTTCGGGTTAAAGACCAACAGACTCTTTGCGTTCCTTTGCGTCTTCGCGTCTTTGCGTCGAGGCTTTTTTCAGTCGAGCCCCGCATCTGGTCAACGGGACATGCTTCCTTCGGTGATCATGTCATCGAGGGGATTGCGATCCGAGGGGGTTTCGCGCTCGCGCAGGTCCTCGGGCAGCACATCGGCATCGGCCCGTCGGCCCAGCGCGATCACGCAGATGGCGTTGTACTCATCCGGATCGACGCCGGTGACTTCGTAGGCCTTGTCCTGATCAAAGCCGCCCATGGCATGACAATGCAGGCCCAGCCGGTTGGCTTGCAGTGCCAGCGCCATCCACGCAGACCCGGTATCGAAATCCGCCCAGCGGTTGGGCTTGCCGTTCTTCCTGAACTGCCTGCGACTGAACGCGATGATCAGTACCGGCGCCCGGCTGGCCCATGACCTGTTCTTGTCGGTGAGTACGGATTGGAAACGCTTAAGATCTTCCTCCGACACCGCATAAACGAAATGCCAGGGTTGTTCGTTGAAGCAGGATGGGCTCCACCGGGCCGCCTCGAACAAGGTCATCAGCTCCTCGTGGCTGAGCTTGTCCGGCAGAAAGGCCCTCGGAGACCACCGTTCGATAAAGCGCGTATCGAGTCTGGAAAATGTTGTCTGTCGCATGGATCAGGCCTCGTACGGGTGAACCGACATCATGTCATGATCAGGCATCCGGCCGCAGGGATGGCGCGGGTGTATGATGAGAAACGCCGTCAACTGTGATGCAGGGTCCGCCATGAGCATAGAAACCACCGTCGACGAAGAACAGATCGAGCAGCCGGGCCCATGTACCGCCATTGATCTGATGATTTACCCCAAAGAACATGATCTGGGCGGCTTCTCCGTGCGCCGCGCGCTGCCGTCCGGCAGGCGGCGCATGGTCGGGCCCTGGATATTCTTCGATCACATGGGGCCGGCCATGTTCGAACCGGGTAAGGGCATTGATGTGAGACCCCACCCCCACATCAACCTGGCCACGGTGACCTACCTGTTCAAAGGCGAGATGCTGCACCGGGATTCCCTGGGCAATGAGCTGACCATCACGCCGGGCGCAATCAACCTCATGGTGGCCGGCAAGGGCATCGTCCATTCCGAGCGCCAGCGCGAGGAGGTGAAGGCCGCCAACAATATGCTGGACGGGCTGCAGCTCTGGCTGGCCCTGCCGGAGGCCGATGAAGAGATCGATCCGGCGTTCCATCACTACGACCGCGCGCATATCCCCTCGGTGACGGTGGACGGGGTTGCGGTGCGCGTGCTCATCGGTGCTGCGTATGGCGTACAGTCGCCCGTCAGGACCTTCGCCCAAACGCTCTATGTGGAAGCCGCCCTCAAGGCCGGTCAGAGCCTGACACTGCCCGACGGTGTCGATGAACGGGCGCTCTACGTGGTCAAGGGAAAGCTCAGGGCCCTGGGCAGCCTGATCGATCAATACAGCATGGCCGTTCTGCACAAGGGCCACACCGTGACGGTCCAGGCCGAGGAGGACACCCAACTGGCGCTTATCGGGGGCGAGGCGCTGGGCGAGCGCTACATCTGGTGGAACTTCGTCTCCAGCCGCAGGGAGCGCATTGAACAGGCCAAGGCGGACTGGAAGAACGGCGCCTTCCCCAAGGTGCCGGGGGACGAAGTGGAGTTCATTCCCCTGCCGGAGCGATAGCCGGGCTGTTTGAACCACGAAGCGCACGAAGGGCACGAAGAACAGATTGTTGCTGTTCGGATCGGGGTATATCCGAGCTTGCCTCCGACCCATGGTCCGGTTGCTTCGTCGGCCGGAAAGGAAATATCTCTCGCGAAGCCGCAAAGCCCGCAAAGAAGGCCTAAGAGCAATGAACTGATTTCCTCTTTGCGGGCTTCGCGGCTTTGCGAGAGTCCCTGCATCTTGTCATCGAAGCAACCGGACAGGCGGTCTGTCAGCAGAGCCGGGTAAGCCCTTGACCCCCACAGCACAAGTCCCTTTTTCTTCGTGCCCTTCGTGTGCTTCGTGGTTCAAACAGCATTTTCTGTGACCCCGGATCGCGCTTCGCCGATCTGACCCGCCACACAGCATATTGTCACAGGTATTACCTGTAATGTAATGTTCGTTACATGACTTCTGTGCCGCCCCGCTGGCAAATGCTGATCCTGTCCTTCCCCGGAGGCCGGAATACCAGTCGGGTGCGGCTTTGGCGTGCCCTCAAAGCGCTGGGCGCAGGGACCCTGCGCGACGGGGTGTATGTCCTGCCGGAACGGGCCGATCTGCACGAGGCCTTGGGGGGCCTTGCGGAGGATATCCGTGCCGCGGGCGGGCAGGCCCACCACCTGGTGTTTGCGGTGCCCTCCGACGAAGACGACCGCTACAAAAAACTGTTCGACCGCACGGAGGAATACCGCGCCGTCACGGAAGCCGCAACGGCGCTGTGCGGCCGGATCGATGACCTGCCCGAGCCGGAGCTGCTCAAGCAACTGCGACAGATTCGGCGGGATGCCGATCACCTGCACCGAATCGACTATTTTCCTGGGCCGGAACGTGACGCCATGAGCGAACAGCTTGCGGCTCTGGAAGGCGCAGTCCAGGGACGGCTGTCTCCTGATGAACCGTCTCAGGCGCCGGAACAAGCCATCGCTCGTCTCAACGTGCGTGAGTATCGGAACCGGACCTGGGCCACGCGCGCCTCCCTGTGGGTGGACCGGGTGGCCAGTGCCTGGCTGATCAGGAGATTCATCGATCCCGAGGCCCGGTTCCTGTGGCTGGCCCGTCCGGCGGACTGCCCTGCTGACGCGCTGGGTTTCGACTTCGACGGGGCCGCCTTCACGCACGTGGGCGACCGCGTCACGTTTCAGGTCCTGACAGCGGCATTTTCCCTGGAGGACGACCCCGGCCTGGTGCGCCTGGGCGAACTGGTGCGCTTTCTCGATATCGGCGGCGCACCGATCGCCGAAGCTGCCGGTTTCGAGGCCGTTCTCACGGGCGCCAAGCAACGCTGCCCCGACGATGATGCCCTGCTGGACGCTGCATCACCGGTGCTGGACGACATGCACCGCAGCTTCTCTCCCACACAGGAACGGAACCCATGAGCAACGACACCGGCACGCGACCATCACCCGCCGAAAAACCGGCACCTGTCGGCCTGCTGGAGGCCTTCCGCTGGTGGCTGAAACTGGGATTCATCAGCTTCGGTGGACCCGCCGGACAGATCAGCATCATGCACCAGGAGCTGGTGGAGCGGCGGCGCTGGATCTCCGAGCACCGCTTCCTGCACGCCCTCAACTACACCATGGTGCTGCCGGGACCCGAGGCGCAGCAGCTGGCCACCTACATCGGCTGGCTCATGCACGGCACCCTGGGCGGCGTCATCGCCGGTACGCTGTTCGTGTTGCCGTCGCTCTTCATCCTGATCGGGCTGACCTGGATCTATCTGGCCTTCGGTGACGTGCCCGTCATTCAGGCGATTCTCTACGGCATCAAGCCGGCGGTGACCGCCATCGTCGTGCACGCCGCCTGGCGCATCGGCAGCCGGGCCCTGAAGAACGGAGCGCTATGGGCCATGGCGGCGGCGGCGTTCGTGGCCATCTTCGCCCTGAACATCCCCTTTCCCTACATCGTCATCGGCGCAGGCATCATAGGCTGGATCGGCGGGCGCCTGTCACCGCATCGTTTCAAGCTGGGCGGCGGGCACGGATCGGCCGGAAAGGCAGGGTACGGCCCCGCGCTCATTGACGACGACACGCCTGTGCAGCCCTGGATGCGGTTCCGCTGGCCGCGGGTGATACTTTTCGCGGTGATCGGCCTGCTGCTCTGGGTGGGCGTGCTGGGGATGCTCCTGGCCCTGTACGGCTGGGACGGCACCCTCACGCGCATGGGCGTGTTTTTCACCCAGGCCGCGCTGGTCACCTTTGGCGGCGCCTACGCCGTGCTGCCCTATGTCTATCAGGGCGGTGTGGAGACCTATCAGTGGCTCACGGCGCACCAGATGATCGACGGCCTCGCGCTGGGCGAATCCACGCCCGGGCCGCTGATCATGATCGTCACCTTCGTGGGCTTCGTGGGCGGCTGGACGCACGCATTCCTGGGCACGGAATCCCTGGTGATGGCCGGCGTCCTGGGGGCGGTGGTGGCCACCTTCTTCACCTTCCTGCCCTCCTTCCTGTTCATCCTGGTAGGCGCCCCGGCCGTGGAGGCGACGCGCCATGAACTTCACTTCACCGCGCCGCTGACCGGCATCACCGCCGCGGTCGTGGGGGTGATCCTGAACCTCGCCGTGTTTTTCGCGTACCACGTGCTCTGGCCGGAGGGCTTCGAAGGTGACTTCGAGTGGTTCTCGGCGCTGCTCGGCATTGCCGCCTTCATTGCGCTGTTCCGGTACAAGGTCGGCATCATCCCCCTTCTCATCACCTGCGCGACCGTGGGGGCCGGTTACCAACTGCTTCTCTGAAGATCGTTTTGCCACAGAGAGCACAGAGGTCACAGAGAATTTCAAAATCCGAGCTCGCTCGCCAAGGCGAGCCAGAAGTCGAGTAAGGTTGGTTTCGATCCTTCTCTGTGACCTCTGTGACCTCTGTGGCTAACCGGTTCAGATAGCCAGACCATCAACCACAGCCGACAGATCATCCACCACTCGGGAACGACCGGCTTCGATACGCCCCTCGTCGCTGGGGCGGTATTTGCCGGTCCTGACCAGGCAGGCCTGAAGGCCGGCGTCGAGGGCACCCTCCACGTCGGCCTCCACGTCGTCGCCCACCATGAGTACCTCGGCAGGCTCAAGACCCATGTCCGACACCGCAGCTTGGAAGAAGTCCGCGGACGGCTTTCCAAGCACCGTGCCCTGCATGCCGGCGGCATATTCCAGGGCCCTGAGGAACGGCCCGATGTCCAGGCTCAGGCCATCGGCCTCCCTGAAGTAGCGGTTGTTGCCCATGGCGAGCAGCGGCGCGCCCTCCATGAGCAGACGGAACGCGCGGTTCAGCCGCTCGTAGGTAAAGCTGTCTCCCGCGTCCCCGAGCACGACTGCATCGGGTTCGCCCGCGGGAAGGTCCGCGAACTCAGGCTCGAGGCCCGGATGGATGATCAGCAAGGGTGTGAGCTTCTCGCGCTCCAGCACGGCCCGCACGGCACCGGGAGCAGTGAAGATCTCCGCCTCCGGGATGGAGAATCCCATGCGCACAAGCTTCTCGTGAATCGCGCGGCGCGGGCTGCGCGTGGTGTTGGTAATGTAGCGCACCGGCATCCCCGACCCCTGCAACCGCACCACCGCATCCAGCGCCCCAGGCAGGGCCTGATCGCCCACGTACAGCACACCACTCAGATCCAGCAGGACACCTCGGATCGTCGTCATTCCGTCGCCTTCCTCTTCCCATTGGGCTACAGGCATTCAACGCAGAGGACGCGGAGACGCAGAGGCCGCAAGATCCAGAACCAGAAAACCTCTGCGAACTCCGCGTCTCCGCGTCCTCTGCGTTGACAGCGAGCTCACGACGACTCGCTTTCAAACGCAGGCAGCTTCTTCTCCAGCAGTTCGCCCCGAATGCGCACGTAACTGGGCAGGCCGTTCTCGTAGGGGGGGTAGTCCTCACCGTCGATGAGCGGGGCGAGGTGCCGGCGGCAGGCGGCAGAGATGCCGTAACCGTCCTCGGTGATGTACTCGCGGGGCAGGCCCTGCTCGATGTCGGCCACCTGCTCCAGCGGCACCCGGTCCACGGTCCAGAGATAGGGCTCATCGCACAGGCGTTTGATCACGGGCATGAAGCCCGTGTGCCCTTCCACCGCGAAACGAACCGCCATGGCACCGGCGGCGTAGGCCTGCTCCACGTCCAGGCGCGAGGCGATGTGGCGTGCGGCGCGCTGGATGTAATCGGCCACCGCCCAGTGGACCTTGTGGCCGGTCTCTTCCTTGACCATGCGCGCCAGGATGGGCGCCACGCCACCGAGCTGCGTGTAGGCGAACACCTCGTGTTCCTGGGCCACGGTGAGCAGCTTGCCGTCGGGGCCCTTGAGGCCCTCGGAGGCCACCACCACGCAATAGCCGTGGGCCTTGATGATCGTGTTCAGGCGCTTCAGGAAATCCTCCTGATTGAACGGGATCTCGGCGAACAGGATCAGCATGGGCGGCGTGTTCTCCGCCTGCTGGGCAAGCGCCGCGGCCGCGGCCAGCCACCCGGCATGGCGCCCCATCACCTCCATGATGAACACCTTGGTGCCGGAACTGGCCATGGATTCCACATCCATGCTGGCCTCGCGCACCACGGTGGCGATGAACTTGGCGGCGGAGCCGAACCCGGGGCTGGTGTCGGTGCAGGCCAGATCGTTGTCGATGGTCTTGGGCACGCCGATGCTGCGAATGGGGTAGTCCATCTCGTCGGCGATACGCGCCACCTTGAGCGCGGTGTCCATGGACCCTCCGCCGCCGTTGTAGAAGAAGTAGCCGACGTCATGGGCCCGGAACACCTCCACCAGACGCCGGTACTGTTCGGGGTGGGTGTCGGGATTGCCCAGGTCAAAGCGGCATGAGCCGAACGCGCCGCCGGGCGTATGGCGCAGGCCGGCGATGGTCGCGTCGCTCTCCCGTTCAAGATCGATCAGTTCCTCCTTGAGCACGCCCAGGATGCCGTCCCGGGCGGCGAAGATGCGGCCGAAGGTCTCCGGGTAGCGGCGTACGGTCTGGATTACACCACAGGCGCTGGCGTTGATGACGGCGGTGACCCCGCCGGACTGGGCATACAACACGTTGTTGGGCATCGGTATCCGGTTCCATGTTGGTGATGCGGGAGAACGCCGCCGGCAATGCTTCCCGAGGCAAAATCCGGGCCGCGGTAGGGGGATGCGCGCCGGTCAGGGCGTTTTGCTATGATACGCGCCCTGATTTGACGGCCGCCTTGGCGCAATGTCAGTGCTTGCCCCCTCAGGTTAACAGCTTGCGGGTCCCGGGCAAGCCGGGGCATCGCGCCACCCGTCCTGCCCCGCTAAGGTGCTACGTGCACCGCCATCGATCAGGCGAGGCCCGGATTACCCTTAAACATTAGGAAGTCTGCAACCATGCATATCGGCACCACGTTAACCAACTACATCATCGAGACCCAGCGCAACTTCAAGGGCGCCACGGGTGAGTTCACCGGCCTGCTCAACGACATCGCCGTGGCCTGCAAGAAGATCTCCGACCTGGTCAACAAGGGCGATCTGGTGGACATCCTGGGCAGCGCCGACTCGGAGAACGTACAGGGCGAGACCCAGAAGAAGATGGACGTGATCTCCAACGAGATCTTCATGGAGGCCCTGCAGCACAACGGTCACGTGGCCGGACTGGCCTCCGAAGAGGTGGACGACATCTGCCGGATGCCCAAGGACGCACCCCGGGGCCACTACCTGGTGCTGTTCGACCCGCTGGACGGATCATCCAACATCGACGTGAACGTCTCCGTCGGCACCATCTTCTCCATCCTCAAGGCCTCGCCGCACCCCGGCGACCCGACCACCGAGGACTTCCTGCGCCCCGGCACCGAGCAGGTGGCGGCGGGCTACTGCCTGTACGGCCCTTCCACCATGATGGTGCTGACCACCGGGCAGGGCGTGAACATGTTCACTCTGGACCGCCACTTCGGCGAGTTCCTGCTCACCCACGAGAACATCACCATCCCGGAAGACACGAAGGAGTTCGCCATCAACGCCTCCAACATGCGTTTCTGGGAGGCCCCGGTGAAGCGCTACATCGACGAGTGCCTGCAGGGCAAGGAGGGCCCGCGAGGCAAGGACTTCAACATGCGCTGGGTGGCCTCCATGGTGGCCGAGGTGCATCGCATCCTGACCCGCGGCGGCATCTTCATGTATCCCATGGACGAGAAGATCAAGGCCAAGGGCCAGGGCGGCAAGCTGCGCCTCATGTACGAGGCCAACCCCATGAGTTTCATCATCGAGCAGGCCGGCGGTGCCAGCACCACCGGGCGCGAGCGCATCATGGACATGAAGCCCGAGCACATCCACCAGCGCGTCCCGGTGGTGCTCGGGTCGAAGAACGAGGTGGACCTGGTTACGGCCTACCACCGGAGCTGATCAATGTTCTCTCGCGAAGACGCGAAGCCCGCCAAGAACTCAAAAGATCGAGAATAACTTCGTCTTTCTCTGCGTGCTTCGCGGCTTTGCGAGAGAAGAATGTCGTGTCTTGTCAAAGAAGCCTTACGTCTGCTTCGTGGTTGAACACGATTCCCCGGATCGTCAGCGCAACAGGCCCCGTGTGCGCAGGTCCTCCTGGATGGCGCTCAGAGCCTTGTTGCGGCTCGCATTGCGGATCTGCCGGGTGACGATGGCGTCGATGAGGCGGCTGAGCAGGCGTCTGTCCTTGAGCCCGAGGAAGTCCAGACCCCGATGCACCATCGCCCTCGCCAGGACCTCGGCGCGCGCGTCCATGCCGTCCTGAAGGCGCGCTTTCACGTCATTCCACTTGAGTTGCGGCCAGGGGCGTTCGGGCACCGCCCGGCGGGCATTGCCCACCAGCGGAACGAGTTGCACGAAGTCCCGGTCCACCTTCTCCGTGCCGCCCGGTCCGCGCCGTCGCGGCTGGTAGTCCTCCAGCCGACCGTCGGCCTCCATGCGCACCACCCAGTCCCGCACGATGGGATTGTTGCGGTGGATGACCAGGTGGTCGCGCAGGAACTTCTGGGCGTTGCGCCGGCCCAGCTGGAAGTCATGCATGCGCAGTTGCGCATCCACGAAGCCGGCAAACCCGCCCAGTCCACCCGAGGCGATATGGGTCTCCATTCCCTTGCGGTCGCCCCGGCGCGGCGCGATGAGAAACCGGCTGTAGATGTCCTCGTGCATGGCCAGCATCACTTCCTCGGGCTTGAACCGGGCCTGATTCTTGAGCGTCGGCAGCAACGCGAAGGCAGAGCCCAGGATGTCGGGCATTTCACCGTGCTCCGGCACACTGGGACCGATGTCGTCCGGGAAGGGATCGATCATGAGTACGGCCCGATCGGCTTTCTCCGGGTGGCGCTCGTTGTGCACATCCGGCGCACCCGACAGGGCCACCCGTGCGGCCTCCAGAGGCTCGTTGTTGATCAGCCCGCCGTCCACACTCCAGAACTCGTAGGGTCGCATCAGGTGCGGCGGGCAGTCCGGGCGGATGCTCGGCGGCTCCTCATCCAGCGACACGCCCGCCGGTCGTGCCCACGGCCGGGCCTCGTAACAGCGCAGGTCGTTCTTCAGGGCCCGCGCCGGCAGACCCACCGGAAACGCCGAGGTGGCCAGCGCGGCGTCGCGCACGCCCTCCCAGCCGTCGTCGGGCGTGCCCAGGGTGCCTTCGAAATTCACCGCCGTGGCGCCCGGCGGCAGCCCCTCGCCCTCTCCGCCCGTGGTGCCGAACACCGCGAAGTGCGCATGATCCGCGTGACTGATGACGCGGTGGCCGCGAATGCCGTCGTCGGTGACCATGTTGATCAGGTAAGGCACGCCGCGCAGGTTGGTAACCTTGAGAAAGAGCTGCAGCGGATTGGCGAACCAGGGCATGCCGCCAAGCGGCGGGCTGTGGCGCACCGTGGCGATGGCCTCGTCGGCGATGCGCGCAACCGGGTCGCCGTTAAGCAGCGAGGGCACATGGCGCTCCCTGATATCCCCAGTGTCCAGCATCGTCGTGAGATCCACGTCGCGCACCCAACACCGGTAGAAGAGATTGCGTGATGCGTTGGCCGGTTTCGCGGCCGTGGTGGCCTTGTGCAGATCGCGCACCGGATGATGGCGAGTGAACGGCACCATGGCCGTCAGCGCCGAGGCGATGCCGCCCGCCGACGCCCCCGCCACCGCACGAATCTGTATGCGATGGTCGGGCACCTCCCCGGGCGTCTTTGCCTTCGCGTCCTCCCAGTCCTGCAGGGCCTCGAACAGAAAATCCAGGACACCAGCGGTATACGCACCTGCGGAAACGGCGCCCGCCATGACGAGGCCGAGCTCGAAAGTGCCGGGTTCGGGTTTGCGCATGGGACACTCCTTTGAAGTTAGAAGTGTGAATTGGGAAGTGAGAATAACACCACCCTCACCCCGGCCCTCTCCCTGAGGGAGAGGGAGAACGGCGTAACCGCCTTTTGTGCTCCCTCCCCCGCATCGCGGGGGAGGGTTGGGGAGGGGGCCTTCCCCCTTCCCAATTCCCACTTCTCACTTCACTTCCCCCTTCCCAATTCCCACTTCTCACTTCATACCCCCCTTCCCAATTCACACTTCCCACTTTAAGAAGGTGTGCCCCGCACCCTGCCCTACAGTCGCTTGCGCCGAAGCCGGGAACGATCACTTCGCCCGGCACGCGCCGGTTCACGACACACTCGGCCTCGTCGAACAGCGCGACATCAACGACCGTCACCCGGGGATGCGCGAGCAGATAGTCGATGTGCCAGCGCAGGCGCTTGTCCCGCGACAGGTGCCGCTTCAGACGCGCCGCCATCCCCCGGCGCGCGCTGCCCGTGTACGTGTAGTAACCGGCGGAAAGCTCGAAAGTCCCGAGCCGCCCCACCCGAAGCCGCAGGGCCTCATCCACCACGATCAGTAGCTGGTAGGTTGCTACACGATTTTCCTTGCCACTTGCCACTTGAGGTTAGTTGCCGGCCCATCTGCGATGGGCCAGTACCCCAAGCGCCATGTCGTCGGGATCGCCGCCGCTGACCAGCTCAAGCTGGTCCAGGGCCATATCCATCCAGCGTGCGCGGCGCTCGTCCGACAGGGCCTCCTGCGGAACCTGCCCGACCCGCGCAGGACCGGTGAGCATCCAGGCGAGGGCGGCGTGGGTGCGGGATTCGGTCCAGGGCTCCAGTTCGGGATCGAGCCGCTCGGCAAAGCCGTTCACTTCCTCCACATGATGCTCGGCGATGCGCTCGAGCAGTTCGAGCCCACGCGCTCGCGCCTGCTCGTCGCCCGTGGCCTCGTAGAAACTCCACCAGGCTGCGGCCGGCCACACCTGCGCAGGGAGATACCCCGCCAGTTGGGGTTCGCCATCGTGCGGACGGAAGTGATAATAGCCGCCGTCGGCACGTGCCAGGCGTTCATCGAGACCTTCCAGCGCCTCGGCCGCCCACGCCAGGTACTCCGGCTCGTCCAGAGCACGGGCCGCACGCACCAGCGCCACGATGGCCTGGCCGCTCACGTCCGCGTACTGCACCCGCTCCACGGCGGGCGGGCTCAGTCCTTCGCGCTCTTCGGGTGGCAGGGCGTAGTAATCCGGATCCGAGTACTGGCTGTTCCAGAACGCATTGAGCTCGGAATCCCACAATCGATCGCGAAGATAGGACAACGCACTGCGTACGGCAGCGGCATCCACGTCGCGCCCGAGCACCTCATGGGCATCGGACAGCAGCCACACCAGCATGGCGTTGAGCCCCAGCACCTTCGAGGTCTCCACGGCCGTGACCGGATTGGGGTTGTCGGGGTCGTAGAAGAAGAAGAATCCGCCGTCGACCGGATCGTATAGATCCTCGCGCAGCACATCGACCATTCCGGGAATGCGCTCCGCCCACTCGGGCTCATGGAGCAGCATCCGGTACGTCATGGGCTGGGGCCGCTTGCTCAGCGTGCCGACCACCGAGGCGCCGCTCAGGCGCCCGGTGTGCGCCTCGTAGGTCTCATCGAGAAATGCGAGAAACGAGTCCGGATCGGAATCGAGCAGACTCTCGAGCCCTTCCGGAACGGCGCCCGCGGTGGTCAGGGTGGCCACCTGCCGCAGGAGCCCCTGCAGATCGCCCGGACCGACATGCCCCGTGAAGCGCCCGAGGGGCTCAGCCTCGGAATCCATCAGAACGGTAAAGGGCAGACCCCGCCCACCGAGGCGCGTGAACAGGTCGCGGCGCTTGTCCAGGTTGATGAGCACGGGAACGAAATCCCGTTCGATGGCGACCACGGTGTCCGGGTGCTCCAGCGTCTCGTCCTGGTACTCGCGACACCAGGTGCACCACTGTCCGTGAAAGTAGACAAACAGGCCCTTTCCGTCGCGCGCCGCCGCCTCACGCGCCTCGGCACCCCATTCCTGCCAGTCGATGGCCGACCCCCGCGGGTAGTCATCCAGGGGCACCTCGTCGACATCCGGCGCCGGCTCGGGCGGGTCCTCGTGTTCGGTCATCCAGGGCCACAGCAGAAGCACAAGGGCCACCAGGACGGCCACGATCACTATGACGGTATGTCGTCGCATCCTTTCAGTTTAGGCAAAAATCACCCGAATCGGTTCACGTTTGCCTGCGGCCTTGCACTCCGGTGCCTTCGAAGTTCAAGGACCTGTTTAACCACGAAGCACACGAAGGGCACGAAGAAAAGATGATGGGCTGTCGGGATACGGGACTTATCTGACATCGCGGGCCCGCACCGCCGTTCGGTGCCTTCGTTGGCGCAAGAGATATGTCTCTCGCAAAGCCGCGAAGCCCGCTAAGAAAAGACAAGTTCAAAATTCTTGTGTTTTCTTGGCGGGCTTCGCGGCTTCGCGAGAGTCCCTGCATTTATTGTCAACAAGGCCACCAATCGGAAAGGCGGATCGGCAACATCAACCGGAACCCGAATCTCCACAGCCCAAGATCTTTTCTTCGTGCCCTTCGTGTGCTTCGTGGTTAAACATGTCTTGCCCCTCAATCCAGATACGAATCGACAAGCTGCCAGGTGATGTTGCCGTAGGCGACCTCGTATTCGAACAGGGCCTGGCCGCGGATGTGGCCATCCTCGAACACGGCGAGCACCCAGCGGTCGTTGAGTACGTGAATGGCCTCGGGGACGAAGTACATCTGCCCGCCCAGCACGGGCTCATGGGGAATGAGTTCCGGCTGGCCGGCCAGGTCCTCCGCCAGGCGTTGCGCCGGGTTGCTCAGGCCGAGCCGGTGCAGACGACGCACATCGGCATTGGTCAGGCCCACCTGCGCCGGCACCTGGACCTCGCGGTCGGTATAGCGGGCCAGATGCATCTGCAGGCGCAGGTTCTCCTCGTTGGCCGCGGCCAGATCCTGCTCGAGTCCCGCGCCGCGCAGCATGTAGATGAACATCACCACCACGAGAAACACCATGAAACCGGCCCATACCAGGCGTTCGGCAGTGCGTGAGTGGCGGCCGTTTTCTTCGGACATGGCTGTGCAGAACCTCCGTTGCTTTCAGGGCACGATGTCCGGGCTATGCCGAGCCCGGAACGTCGTCGCCGGATACCTCGCGATGTTCCCAGCGCACGTGGCGCATGGACAGTTCCCGCTCCAGCCATTGCGTGGCCGCGGCGACCCGGGCTTCCACGCCACGAATGCCCAGCTCGATCTGGCGCGGAATGCGGGAACTGGGCAGGCTGGACAGGCGCACATCCGGGAAACGTTCCACCATGACTTCCATCAGCGGAACGAGTTCGCTCTCCGCGGCATCGTGCAACACCAGCAGATGCTCCACCCGCACCACGTAAGACGCCAGATGCGCGTAGTGCGTATCCAGCACCCATTCCACCATGGGCCAGGCCATGTTCGGAAAACCCGGCACGCAGTGGTGATCCCTGAGACTGAAGCCGGGCACCTGGTTCACCGGATTCGGAATCAGCGCGCATCCCAACGGCAGTTCCGCCATGCGGATGCGATTGGGGTAGGCGGATTCGCCGAAGCGCTTCTCGATCAAGGCCACCGCCTCCGGATGGTGTGCCAGCTCCACGCCCGCTGCCCTGGCGAAGCAGGGCCGGGTCAGGTCATCCGGCGTGGCGCCGATGCCGCCGAAACAGAACACCAGGTCACCGCCCGACAGCGTCTCGCGAAAACTGCGCACCAGCAGGTCCTCGTCATCGCCCACCAGGCGCACCCAGTCCAGCTGCAGCCCCCGGCGCGCAAGGGTCCCCATCAGGAACGTCTGGTGCCTGTCCAGACGCTTTCCGGAAAGAATCTCGTCCCCGATGATCAGTGCGCCGATGTGCATGTCGAAATGTGTCGGTACCGATGTTCTTGAGCCACAGAGGTCACAGAGCAATAAACTTCGTCCCTGAAAGCAGCTTCATCCACTGGGGTGCGCCAGATCCGGAGCCCCTTGGCCCTCGCTCTTGACGATCTTTTTTACCTCTGTGACCTCTGTGGCTGAATCAGTCCCTGGCCCCCATCGCCAGCGCCCGGTTGCGGCTTGCCTGCGCCTCGGCCTCGCGGGCGCCGGCGTCGTAGTCCGGCTGCGCCTCGGGCCATCCCTGGAGGTGGCGCATGGCGAGGTCGGCCAGCGCGTCCAGGTGATCCGGATTGTCGTTGAGCGCCGGAATGTAGTGAAACTCCTGGCCGCCCGCCTCCTCGAAGATCTCGCGATTCTCGCCGGCGATCTCCTCCAGCGTCTCGAGACAGTCCGCGGAAAAACCGGGGCAGACCACATCCAGGCGCTTGAGACCGTCCCTGGCCAGTGTCGATACGGTTTCATCCGTGTAGGGCTTGAGCCACTCCGCCTTGCCGAATCGCGACTGGAAAGTGACCATCCATTCCCCGTCGGCCAGCCCGAGGCGTTCCGCGAGCAGCCGCCCCGTGGCCTGACACTGGCAGTGGTAAGGATCACCCGCGAGCAGATAGCGTTTCGGCACGCCGTGGAAGGACATGAGCAGCCTGTCTCCCCGGCCGTGGGTCTCCCAATAGGTATTCACGCTGCGCGCAAGCGCATCCAGGTAACCCGGGTCGGCGTGATAGTCGCCGAGAAAACGCAGGTGTGGCACCCAGCGCCACCCCTGCAGGACGCGGGAGACCGCGTCAAAGGCCGAACCCGCGGTACTGCCGGAATACTGGGGATAGAGCGGCAGGACCAGGATGCGCCGCGCCCCAGCGGTGCGCATACGCTTCAGGCCGGATTCAATGGAAGGCTCCCCGTAGCGCATGGCCAGTTCCACCCGCACGGGGCCCGCAAGTCGTTTGCCCAGGCGCTCGGCGAGACCGGCCGCCTGCCGCCGGCTGATGGCCAGCAGCGGTGAACCGTCGTCCGTCCACACCTTCTCGTACAGGCGCGCGCTGCGCTTCGGCCGCAGGTTCAGGACAATGCCGTTGAGTATCAGCCACCAGAGGGGCCGGGGAATCTCGACCACGCGCGGGTCCCAGAGAAACTGCTTGAGGTAGCGCCGCAGCGCACCCGCGGTGGGCGCCTCCGGGGTGCCCAGATTGACCACCAGCACTCCCAGGCACTCGGGACTGCCGTGGCGATAATCGGATTCGCCGTCATAGCGCATGGGTCGTGATCCGACGTCTTGGGGTAAACGCGCAGGATACAGAATTGGAGAGGGAAGTGGGAATTGGGAAGTGAGATATGAAGTGCGAAGTGTGAATTGGGAAGTGGGAATGAAACCACCCTCACCCCGGCCCTCAAATTCCGGGCGTCCTGCCCTCCACCCTTCGGGCCAGCCTGTCGGCTGTTCAAATCCGCTCCCGGCGGATTTGTCCTGAGGGAGAGGGAGAACGGCGCAATCGCCTCTTAATACTCCCTCCCCCGCCTCGCGGGGGAGGGTTGGGGTGGGGGACTTCCCACCTCTAGATTCACACTTCTGACTTCAACGGCCCTACTGCAGTGCGCGGGTGCGAAGCGGGCTGGAGCGGGGGAAGTGGGACTGCAGGAACTCCATCTGGTCGGCGAGGATGCGCCGGCCCTGGAGGTAGATATACTCGGCGTGGGTGGGCACGAAGGGCACGGCCAGCAACTGCAGGCCGGCCTGTTCCGGGGTACGACCGGCCTTGTGGTTGTTGCAGCGCTTGCAGGCCGTCACGACGTTGCGCCAGTGATCGGCACCCCCTTGGCTGAGGGGCGTGACGTGATCCCGGGAAAGCTCCTGGCCCGGATGATGCTGCCCGCAGTACATGCACAGGTGGGCGTCACGCTTGAACAGGGCGTGATTGTTGAGCGGGGGCACGTACCCGGCATGGATGGCGCGATTGCTGCCGAAGGTGGCGATGATGGAGTTGACCTCCACCACACTGCGAAGGCCGGACCGGGCATTGATGCCACCCCGGACACGGTACAGCAGGACGCCGCAGGTGTAGGCAACCTGCCCGGCGTGATAGAGCCGCACCGCCTGCTGGTAGTCGACCCACTCCAGCGGCATGCCGGCCGCGTCTGTGCGAAGCACCTGTTGGTTGAACTCAAACACGGTTTGATCCTCACGGGACCTCGCGGTCCCGGATCGACTTTATCCGGAAGCCGGTTTTAAAGCAATTATCAAGCCGTTCTTTCGCAAAGCCCGTCTTTCGGGGCACAGGCGGACGCCTGACCCCACCCCGTGCAAGGGTTTTGGCTTCAAACATGTACAGGAATCCGATACCATAACGGCCTTTTTTGAGCGGACCGCGCCAGGCTTCCGCCACCAAGAAGAATGGCTTTCCGAGATTCCTGTTCCCGCCAAGCGTCCGGCGTAGGGCCCTTGAGACGCCCCCGGTGATATGCCGGCTGACGGAGTAAACCATGTCCATGAAACTGGCCGTGCCCAAAGAAACAGCCCCCGGCGAGCGCCGGGTCGCACTGGATCCCAGCGTTGTCACCAAGCTGACCAAGCTGGGCCTCGAAGTCCTTGTCCAGAAAGACGCCGGCGGCTCGGCGCATTTCCCCGACGATGCCTACGGTGACGTCCGCATGGTGGACGACGCCGGTGCCCTCATCGGCGAAGCCGACATCGTGGTGCGGGTCGCGCCCCCAGGTGTCGAAGACGTCGAGCGCATGAAGGACGGCGCCACGCTGGTGGGCTTTTTCCACGCCCACAAGAGCACGGATGTGGTCAAGGCCATGCAGGCGAAGAAGATCACCAGCTTCGCCATGGAACTGATCCCCCGCATCTCCCGCGCCCAGAGCATGGACGCGCTGTCCTCCCAGGCGGCCATCGGCGGCTACAAGGCAGCCATCATGGGCGCGGACCTGTCCTGCCGCTTCTTTCCAATGCTGACCACCGCCGCGGGCACCATCCGCCCCTCCAAGGTGATCGTGATCGGCGCCGGCGTGGCCGGCCTGCAGGCCATCGCCACCGCCCGCCGTCTGGGCGCCATGGTGGAGGCCTACGACGTGCGCTCCGCCACCAAGGAGCAGGTGGAGTCCCTGGGCGCCAAGTTCCTGGACCTGGGCGTCAAGGCCGAAGGTGAAGGTGGTTATGCCCGCGAGCTGACCGACGAGGAAAAACAGCAACAGCAGGAGGCGCTTGCCGGCTTCATCAGCAAGGCCGACGTGCTGATCACGACGGCCGCCATCCCGGGCCGCCCGTCGCCGAAGCTGATTCCCGAGTCCATGGTGGAGGGCATGAAGCCGGGGGCGGTGATCGTGGACCTGGCCGCCGAGGGCGGCGGCAACTGTGAGCTCACGAAACCCGGCGAGACCATCGAACACAAGGGCGTGATCATCCACGGCCCGCTCAACATTCCCTCCCAGGTGGCCCTGCACGCGAGCGAGATGTACGCCAAGAACCTGCTCAACTTCCTCTCGCCGCACATCGCCGAGGGCGAGTTCAAGCCGGACTGGGAGGACGAGATCATCGCCAAGAGCTGCCTGACGCACGACGGCGAGATCAAACACGAAGCGACCCGCAGCCTGGTGGAAGGAGGTCAGTCATGATCGGCATCGAGGGTTTCGTTGCGCTCTACATCTTTATGCTGGCCGCCTTCACCGGATACGAGGTGATCTCGAAGGTGCCGGTGATCCTGCACACGCCGCTGATGTCCGGCTCCAACTTCGTCCACGGCATCGTGCTGGTGGGCACCATGGTGGCACTCGGACACGCAACCACGCCGCTGGAGCAGCTGATCGGCTTCGTGGCCGTGATTCTCGGCGCGGGTAACGCGGTGGGCGGTTACGTGGTGACCGAACGCATGCTCGAGATGTTCAAGAGCAGCAAGGGAGGCAAGTGATGGAACAGTTCCTCAACTACTTCATCAACTCTGCCTACTTCGCCGCGGCCGTACTCTTCATCATCGGCCTCAAGCAGATGGCCTCGCCGGTCAATGCGCGGCGCGGCATCGTGTGGGCCGGCGTCGGCATGGTCATCGCCACGGTGGTCACCTTCGTGCACCCCGAGGTGCACGGGCTGGTCAACTACCTGCTGATCATTCTCGGCATCGGCATCGGCGGCGCCATCGCCTGGTGGAGCGGCAAGCGCGTGCCCATGACGGACATGCCGCAGATGATCGCTCTGTACAACGGGATGGGCGGCGGCGCCGCAGCGGGCATCGGTCTGATCGCCCTGCTCCAGGCCCATATCTACGAGATGTCGTTCACCATCCAGTTCATCGCGGTGCTGGGTGTGCTGATCGGCTCGGTGGCCTTCTCCGGCTCGCTGATCGCCTACGCCAAGCTGCAGGGCATCATGAAGAAGACCCTGCACTTCGCCGGCCAGCAGTGGGTCAACCTGGCCGTGTTTGCGATCACCGTCATCAGCGGCCTGATCCTGGCCTTCAGCGGGACCGAGGTGAGCGGCAGCGTGCTGCTGGTCTTCTTCGTGCTGGCGCTCGCCTTCGGCGTGCTCATGACCCTGCCCATCGGCGGCGCGGACATGCCCGTGGTGATCTCGCTCTATAACGCACTCACCGGTCTGGCCGTGGGCTTCAAGGGGCTGGTCCTGGACAACCCGGCGCTGATGATCGCCGGCATCGTGGTGGGTGCCGCCGGCACGCTGCTCACCCAGCTCATGGCCAAGGCCATGAATCGCCCCATCAGCAACGTGCTGTTCAGCCAGTTCGGCACCGGCGGCGGCGGTGAGGCCGAAGAGATCACCGGCACCATGAAGTCCATCGAGGCCACCGATGCGGGCGTCATGATGGCCTTTGCCGACAAGGTCATCATCGTGCCCGGCTACGGCATGGCCGTGGCCCAGGCCCAGCACAAGATCTGGGAACTGACCCAGCTGTTGCAGGAGCGCGGCGTGACGGTGAAGTTCGCCATCCATCCGGTGGCGGGCCGCATGCCGGGCCACATGAACGTGCTGCTGGCCGAGGCCGGCGTGCCCTACGACATCATCTACGACCTGGACGAGATCAACAACGAGTTCAAGACGGCCGACGTGGCCGTGGTCATCGGCGCCAACGACGTGGTGAACCCGGTGGCCCGCACCAACCCGGACAGCCCCATCTACGGCATGCCGATCCTCAACGCCGACCAGGCCAAGAACGTCATCGTCATCAAACGCGGCCAGGGCGCGGGCTTCTCCGGCGTGGAGAACCACCTGTTCTTCGCCGACAACACCCGCATGCTCTACGGCGACGGCCAGAAGGTGGCAGGCGAGCTGATCACCGCCATCAAGGAGATCGGCTAGGGGTTGGCGCGTTAGGTGTGAGGTGTTAGGGGTAAGGCGTGAGGAGTAAGGCGTGGGCAGTCATCACGCCTATCGCCTGACGCCTGACGCCTGACGCCTCACACCAAACCCTCACATCGAAGTACAGTTGCGCCCCGCGGCCTTGGCCCGGTAAAGGGCGCTGTCGGCGCGGCGGATCAGGTTCGCGGTGTCGTCTCCCGACTCGCGGATAGCAATACCGATGGACACGGTAACCCGCGGCAGCGGACCGTCGTCCATGGCCGGATAATCCACCTCGGCCAGCGCCTGGTGCAGGCGCTCGGCAACGCCCTCGGTCTCGGTCTCGTCCGCACCCGGCAGGATCACCACCATCTCCTCCCCGCCATAACGCACCGCGAGATCGTTCTCCCGCAGGGCCTTCTGGATGGTGCCGGCCACAGTCTGCAGCACCAGGTCTCCGGCCAAGTGCCCGTGGGTGTCGTTGTAGGATTTGAAGTGATCGATGTCGATCATCATTAGGCAGAGTGGCTTGCCGCGCAATTCGCTGCGGGCAATCTCGAACGTCAGGCGCTCGTCCATCCAGCGCCGGTTATAGAGGGCCGTCAGCGGATCTGTCTGTGCATGCTGCCGGTAACGCTCCTGCAACGCCCTGGCGGTGCTCATGGCGCTGTTCGCGCCGGCCAGCCGGCGCGCCAGGTACTGGAGGAGATTGCAGGTGAACACCGGTTCCTGGTAGGCCATGCGCCACAGGGTGTTGCGCGGTATCTCCAGAACCTGCGTAGTGCGCTCGGCCACCACGCGCGAAAAGACCGGCGCGTTGGCGATCAGGGAGGCCGCGCCGGCCAGATCACCGGGCCCCAGGGTTCGCGACGGCCCTTCTTCGTCGGCGCCATGGAGCGCCAGGTGCCCCTTCAGGACCACATACAGGCAGTCGTTGGACTTCCCCGGAGCCAGCAGCGTGTCGCCTGCCTCGACATCCAGGATGGAGGCCCCGGCCAGCAGGGATGCCAGACCGTCGGACTCCACACCGTGAAACAGCGGCAGCCCCCGGATACCTTCCAGATCCGGAAACGCCATCGGACGGGAAACAGGGGCGCCAGAAGCCAATGCGGTCAATCCTCCCCACCGTGGACCCGGACCGGCGATACGAAACTCCGGCCTGCTTACAATTCTTGTACAGGATCGGCCCGACCCTGCACAACAGACCCGAACCGGAAATGGCTATAAAATCACGCTTGCACGTGCATTTATGAGAACGACGCACGGGGCACCCGGGTATTCCGGAACCGTGTTATACACAGTTGTTCACAGGGCGGGGCAACCCGGTTCGTGACCGGGGTCGGACACCCTGACCAAATCATTTCATCCCCGTAACCATCTGCTTTTAAACGCGTTTACGGGGTGGTCATTTTTTGTTCAAGTTAATGATCGGCCAGTCGTCGTGCGCCTCATGGCAAGTTTATGACACGCTTTCCACACAGTTATCCACAGGTTTTGTGGAAAAGCACATTTAGATCACGTGATTTAGAGGGTTAGAGTGCAATCTGTGAAATCACTTGAAGAACGCCCTCTAACATCGAAGCCCGCCCCCTCCGGGATCTGCCGCGTGGCGGTACCGGGTCCGTTCATGGAACCGCTCGACTATCTGCCGCCCCGGAACTCGCCGTCTCCCGGGCCTGGCCAACGGGTGAGGGTCGGCCTGGGCCGGCGGGACGTGGTGGGCGTGGTGATCGACGTCGCCGGGACCAGCACGCTGGCGCGGGAGCGCCTTCGCCCGGTACGCGAGGTGCTGGACGACACCCCTTTGCTGAACCCCTCCCTGCTCCGTCTGCTGTGCTGGAGCGCCGATTATTATCAGCATCCGGTCGGTGAGGTGGTGCAACAGGCATTGCCTGTGCTGCTCCGACAGGGTAAGCCCGCACGCCCGGGCCGAACCCTGTGCTATCGACTGACCGGGACCGGTCGCGAACAGGATCCCGCCACGTTGTCCCGGGCGCCGCGTCAGGCTGCGCTCCTGGACGCCCTGAAGGATTGCCCCGAGGGACTCACGCCCTCAGAGCTGGAGTCTGTTCCTCCGGGCGGCTGGCACGGCCCCTTGCGGGCCCTGCGTGACAAGGGTTGGGTCGAGGCATGCGAAAGGGAGAGGGCACCTGCCGGCACGGCCGCCGTCGAGACCGGTCCCGAACTGAACCTGGACCAGACCGCCGCCGTCGAGGCGGTGCGCGCGCTGTTCGGGTCCTTCTCCTGCCACCTGCTGCAGGGTGTGACGGGCAGCGGCAAGACCGAGGTCTACCTGCAGCTGATCTGTCTGGCGCTCGACGCCGGCCAACAGGTGCTGGTGCTGGTCCCCGAGATCGCGCTGACGCCGCAACTGGTGCGCCGATTCCGGCGGCGTCTGGACACCCCCGTGGCCGTGCTGCATTCCGGGCTGACCGACCGTGAGCGCCTCGACGCCTGGCTCTCGGTCCGCGATGGCCATGCGGGCGTGGCCATCGGCACCCGCTCTGCGGTGTACGTGCCCTGGGTCCGGCCGGGGCTGATCATCGTGGACGAGGAGCACGACACCTCATACAAGCAACACGAGGGGTTTCGCTACCACGCCCGGGACGTGGCGGTGATGCGCGCGCGCATGGAGGAGATTCCGATCCTGCTGGGCTCCGCCACGCCATCCCTGGAGAGCCTCGCCAATGTGGCGCGTGGGCAGTACGGCCGGTCGCGGCTCACCACGCGCGCCGGCGGTGCCAGCGCACCACGGGCCGAACTGCTGGACCTGCGCCGCCAGACCCTGGACGAGGGCCTGTCCACCGGCCTCCTGCAACGCATGGAACAGCACCTGGCGGGCGGCGCACAGTGCCTGCTGTTTCTCAACCGGCGCGGCTATGCCCCGACGCTGATCTGCCATGTGTGCGGCTGGGTGGCCGAATGCCCGCGCTGCGACGCGCGCATGACCTGGCACCACGGCGACGGGCGCATCCGCTGTCATCACTGCGGCCACGAAAAACCGCGTCCGGCCCGGTGCCCTTCCTGCGGCGGCGGGCTGGGCGGACTCGGGGAAGGCACCGAGCGGGTGGCGCAGGCCCTGGCGCGGCACTTTCCGGGGGTCTCGATCGGCCGGCTGGACCGGGACAGCACGCGCAGGAAGGGCAGCCTCGAATCCGTGCTGGATGACGTGCGCAGCGGCAGGCATCGCATCCTGGTGGGCACCCAGATGCTCGCCAAGGGTCACCACTTCCCGGAGGTCTCCCTGGTGGGCATCCTGGACGCGGACCAGGGTCTGTTCAGCGCAGACTTCCGCGCCGCGGAGCGCATGGCGCAACTCATGATCCAGGTGGCGGGGCGCGCCGGACGCGCCGACCGCCCCGGCGAGGTCTTGATCCAGACGCATCACCCCGACCATCCCCTGCTGCGCACCCTGGTGGAAGGGGGATACGAGGCATTCGCGGAGGCCGCGCTGGCCGAACGCCGGGCCGCCGGCCTGCCGCCGTTTGCGCACATTGCCCTGCTGCGCGCCGAGGCCACCGCCGCTGCCGCGCCCCACGACTTCCTCCAGGCTGCCCGCGCAGCCCTGCAGGCCCTGCGCCCGGATTCCGTGGACATCTGGGGGCCGGCGCCGTCCCTGATGGAGCGGCGCGCCGGGCGCTACCGGGCACAGCTCATGCTGCAGAGCGCCTCGCGCCCCGCCCTGCACCGCGCATTGCGCGCCTGGGTGCCGGAGTTGGCGCACCTGCCGGGGGCGAGAAAGGTGCGCTGGGCCGTTGACGTGGACGCGATCGAACTCTGACGGGCCCGAACCCGAGAATCGCGCCTGTCAGGACTGCGGTGTCGGCACCGGCCGCTCGCCCGACACGTCCCCCGCCAGATAGTCCCGCAGCGGCACCGGATAGCCGATGCCGTACCCCTGGGCATAGTCGAAGCCCATCTCCCGCAGGGCTTCCAGGGTATCGACATCCTCGACGAACTCGGCACTGACGGTGATCCCGAGCACACCCGCGATGTGCACCACGGACTGCACCATGGTCCGATCCACCGCATCGGCGATCATGTTGCGCACGAAGGCGCCGTCCACCTTGAGATGCTGAACCGGCAGGGTCTTCAGGTAAGCCAGCGAGGACAGGCCGCTGCCGAAGTCGTCCAGGGCGAACGTGAAGCCCTTCTCGTTCAGGGCGCCGATGAGTTCGAGCGCCGTGTCAATGTTGGCCACCGCCGACGTCTCCGTGATCTCGAAACGCAGCCGGTGTGGCGGGATGCCGAATGCCTCCGCCTGTTCGCAGATGAAGCCCGCCAGATCGTCGTCCGACAGCGACAGCCCGGAGAGGTTGATGTTGAAGACGGTCTCCGCGTACCGCTCTCCGGACGACGCCAGTGCGGCACAGGTGTGGCGAATCACCCAGCGGTCGATGTCGGTCATCAGATTGTAGCGTTCCGCGGCGGGTATGAAGGCCATGGGAGGCGTCAGTGTCCCATCGCGTTCACGCAGCCTGACCAGCACCTCCGCGCCGTCGCACTGGCCGGGGCGCAACGCCATCAGCCGCTGACAGTAAAGCTCCATGCGGTTCTCGCGCAGGGCGTCGGTGATCTCCGTGACCCAGTTCATCTCGCCCTGGCGTCGGCTCAACTCCTGGTCGTCCGGGTGATACACCTGAATGCGGTTGCGGCCCTTGGCCTTGGCGGCGTAACAGGCGGAGTCCGCTTCGCTCAACAGTTCCGCCGTGCTGCTGCTGAGTGCGGTGATGGGCACGACGCCCATGCTCATTGTGACTTCGAACGTCTTGCCCTCCCAGGTGAACCTGAACCCCCGCAGCCCCTTGCGCAGCTCATCCAGCACGTCAATCGCCCGTTCAACGGAGCAGCTGTTCAGCAGCAGGGCGAACTCATCGCCGCCCAGGCGCGCCAGCGTGTCCGTTTCCCTTACGCGCTTGCGCAACAGGAAGGTGATCTGGCGCAGCATCCGGTCTCCCGCGGAATGGCCGCAGGTGTCGTTCAGGACCTTGAACTGGTCCAGATCGATATAGGCGAGCACGTGCTGCCTGCCGTACATTCGCGCGTTGTCCAGGGCGTCCTGAAGGCGACGATCGAACTCGCGGCGATTGATCAGTCCGGTGAGGGCATCCCGGGTGGCGTGGTAGGAGAGCAGATGGTCGGCCTGGCGGGAATTGTCGGTGGCGTAGAACACCACCACACAGCCGACGATCGCCCCGTCCTGCCCCCGTATCGGCGCGGCCGAATCCTCAATCCGGATCGGCGGCCCGTTGCGGCGCATGAGCGAGTGGCCGCTGGTCAGCCCGACCACCTGGCCGTCGCGCAGGCAGGTGCCCACCGGGTCCATGACCGAGGGATGCAGGGGGTTGTCCAGGCGCAGCACCTCCCTGCTGGGCCGCCCCTTCGCCTCGGCGGTGGTCCAGCCGGTCAGCTGTTCGGCGACGGGATTCAGGTATTCGACCCGGCCCTCCCGATCCGTAGTGATCACGGCATCACCGATGGAATGCAGCGTGGTCTCGGCCAGCTCCTTTTGCAGGAACAGCGCGTTGGCATTCTTCCTCACGCGCGCGAGACTGAGCACCGCCAACACCCCGGCCACCGCGGCAAACACCAGGAAGGCGCCCAGCGCGGTGGCATTGCGGCGCGCGAGCTGGTCCAGATGCGCGACCGTGACCCGGGAGGCGGCCTCGGAGAGGTCGATCACCGTATCGATGGCGGCGGTCGCCACCTCGTACCACGCCAGGGCATCCAGCGGATAGAAACCGCTGTCCGCCTGGGCCAGCATGGCATCCAGTGCCCGCGTGAAGTCGCCCCTGATAGCCACCTCCACGGTATCCATGGCGCTCACCAGTTGCTCAGGGAATTCGGGCAGATCGGGCAGCCTCAACAGTTCGTCCAGGGTCCTGCCGACCATGGTGCGACTGAAGTGGATCTGATCCAGATAGTCCCTGGTGATCGGCTCTCCGGCGCCCGCATAGAAGGCCACCATGCCGCGGATCTGGCCCGCATTCTCGCTGATCACCCATACGGAGCGCTTGACCGACAGATTCATGCGCGCCACGCCCGCAGGCAGGTCCATCGACATGAGGACCTCGTCGCGGAGCGCGGCACCCGCCGCAATCAGTTCGGTGGTGACGGCCAGCCATTGGGAACCCGTGATGCCGGGGGCACCGTTCACCAGGGCCGGGTCAATGCGCTGCCGTGCCTCGCGCAGGGCCTCCCGGGCCGTTTGCACCCGGGCGACATGGGCATCAAGGCCCGAACCGGCGAAAGACGGGTCCCCCGCAAGGTTCAGGGCAGCATCCAGACTGGCGTCGCCCTCCGCCCGAAGCCGACCCAGTTCCTCCACGGTCCCGGGCGCGGGCCGGGCTCCCAGGGCCACCGAGGTCAGCCCCCGTTCCCGCGCCTGGAAAGCCGCCGCCCGGAGCAGTTCATCCACGATCTCATTTGCCTGGCGCGCCTGGGAGGTCGCCGCGTAGGACGACAGGGTCTGTAGAACCAGCGCCACGCCCAAGCCGAACACCATCACCCCTGCAATGGCGACGGCGACATTGATCAGGTTGTTGCTGAAAAAGCTGCGGATCGGGCTGGGCAAAATGGCGACTCCCCCGGCATTCTGTTTTTATGTTCGGCGCAAACCATCCTTGAGTGCCTTCGTAGATAGTGGCCAAAGTATCCGGTGGGCCGCTTGATTCAGCTCAAGTCTAACCCATTGATAGTTTGTGGGTATATTAAAAGTCGGCCGACGCGGTCGAACCTTGAGGGTGCCCTGACTGGAGTGGGAACCCGGAATTGGGAAGGGGGAAGCAGTCGCGTGGTGGTGTTGCCCCCTTCCCACCTCCCAATTCCCACTTCTCACTTCAAGAGCGTTAGAATTGCACACCAATCTTTCTCACCCGATCCCCGGACTCCCCCACCTTGAAAGACCAGCTCCAGGCGCTCATTGCACAGGCCATCGGCTCCCTCATCCAGGACGGCACGCTGCCCGCGGACACGCCGGTGGACGTGCAGGTCACCCGCACGAAGGACAAGTCACACGGCGACTTTGCCACCAACGTCGCCCTGCAACTGGCCAAACCGGCACGCACCAAGCCCCGGAACGTGGCCGAGGCCATCGTCGCGCGACTGCCCGAATCCGGCCTCGTAGAGCGTACCGAAATCGCCGGCCCCGGGTTCATCAACCTGTTCCTGAGCGAGCAGGCGCGGCTGTCCGTGATTGCCACCATCCGCAAACGGGGCGCGCGTTACGGCCGCAGCGACCTGGGCAAGGGGCGCAAGGTGCAGGTGGAATTCGTGTCCGCCAATCCCACCGGCCCCCTGCACGTGGGTCACGGGCGCGGTGCCGCCTACGGGGCCGCAGTGGCCGACCTGCTGGAAGCCGTGGGCTTCGACGTGCATCGTGAGTACTACGTCAACGACGCCGGCCGGCAGATGGATATCCTGGCCACCAGCGTCTGGCTGCGTTACCTGGAGCTGGCGGGCGTGGAGCTGCCGTTTCCCGCCAACGCCTACCGCGGCGACTACGTCTACGACATCGCCGCCACCCTGCACCGTGAACATGGCGACAACTACAAGCGCGAGGCCGACGAGATCCTGCGCGGCCTGCCGCCGGACGAAGCCGACGGTGGAGACAAGGAGGCATACATCGACGCCATGATCGCCCGCGCACAGGAACTGCTCGGCGACAATCACTATCGCTTCGTTTTCGAGCTGGGGCTCAACGTCATCCTGGACGACATTCGCGCCGATCTCGCCGACTTCGGCGTGACCTACGACACCTGGTACTCGGAGCGCTCGCTCACGGAGAAGGGCTCGGTGAACCTGGCCCTCGAGCGCCTGCGCGAGGCCGGTCATCTGTACGAGAAGGACGGCGCCCTGTGGTTCCGCTCCACCGACTTCGGTGACGAGAAGGACCGCGTGGTCCAGCGCGACAACGGCCAGACCACGTATTTCGCCTCCGACATCGCATACCACATGGACAAGCTGGAGCGCGGCTACGAGCGCGTGGTGGACGTCTGGGGCGCCGACCATCACGGCTACGTGCCCCGGGTGAAGGCGGCACTCCAGGCGCTGGGTGAAGACGCATCGCGCCTGGACGTGCTGCTGGTGCAGTTCGCCATCCTTTACCGGGGCGGCGAACGGGTGCAGATGTCGACGCGCTCCGGCTCCTTCGTGACCCTGCGCGAACTGCGCCACGAGGTGGGCCGGGACGCGGCGCGCTTCTTCTACGTCATGCGCCGCTGCGAACAGCATCTGGACTTCGATCTGGATCTGGCCAAGTCCCAGTCCGCCGACAACCCGGTGTACTACATCCAGTACGCCCATGCGCGGGTCTGCAGCGTGATGCGCCAGATGGAGGCCAAGGGGTTCACGCATGATCCCGTCAACGGCGAGGCGAACCTCACACGCCTCACCGAGGATCACGAACAGGCGCTGCTGGCCACGCTGGCCCGTTACCCGGAGGTGATCGAAGCGGCGGCGCTGGTGGAGGAACCGCACCAGGTGGCCAACTACCTGCGCGAACTGGCCAACGACTTTCACACCTACTACAACGCCCACCAGTTTCTGGTGGACGACGCGGCAATGCGCGACGCGCGCCTGAGCCTGATCCTGGCCGTGCGCCAGGTGATCGCCAACGGCCTGGCCCAGCTGGGCGTGTCCGCGCCGCAGGAGATGTAATGGCAACCAGGGACTACAAGCATTCAGGCACCCGGCGCAGAAAGAAGGGCGGCTCCGGCTTCCCCGGCTGGGCATGGGGCATCACGGGCCTGGCAGTCGGCCTGTTCGCCGCCTTTCTGGTGTATCTGGACGGTCGCGACACAGCCCCGTCGGAGGCACGTGCCATCAGCGCGCCGGCACCCGCGTCGCGCGACACCCGCGAGGTACGCCGTCAGACCCCCGAGGAGATCCCCGCGCCGCCCCGTCCGCGCTTCGACTTCTACACCATGCTGCCGGAACTGGAAGTGGTGGTGCCGGAGCCGGAGACCGTTCCCACCCGTCCCGGCGAGCCCGCACCCGCACCCAAGAAGGTGGAGGAGCCCGGCACCTACATGCTGCAAGCCGGTTCATTCCGCCAGTTCCAGGAGGCCGACCGCATGAAGGCCAACCTGGCGTTGCTGGGGATCGAGGCCGACATCCAGCGGGTGCAGGTCAACGCCGACACATGGCACCGCGTGCGCGTCGGCCCGTTCAGCGACACCTCCGAGCTCAACAGGGTCCGCGAGCGACTGCACTCCAACCAGATCCAGACCCTGCTGATGAGAATCCCCGAGGGCAGTGGGTAGGCAGTGGCAAGTGGCAAGTCTCAAGTGGCAAGGGCCCCCTCCCCATCCCTCCCCCGCAAGCGGGGGAGGGGGTTTTCACCCCCTCTCCCTCAGGGAGAGGGCTGGAGTGAGGGTGGTTTTCCTTGCCACTTGAGACTTGAAACTTGCCACTGCCCTTAAAGCATGAACGACAAGCGCAGCCAATACGTCCAGTCCCTGATCAAGACCCTCAAGCGGGACTTCCGCGAGACGGCCGGAAGTACCGGCATTGAGGCGCCGGACGAGCGGGTTCTGGAGGCCATCCGCAAGGTGCCCCGGGACCGGTTCGTGCCGGATCGGGATATGGGCATGGCCTGGGAGAATACGGCGCTGTCCATCGGCTACGGTCAGACCATCTCCCAGCCCTTCGTGGTGGCACTCATGACGCAGCTCCTGGAGCTGACGCCGGAGAGCCGTGTGCTGGAGATCGGCACCGGTTCGGGCTACCAGACGGCGTTGCTCGGCGAACTGGCCGGCGAGGTCTACAGCATCGAGGTGGTGCCGGAGCTTGCCGCGCAGGCCGAGACGCGCCTGCGGGAGTTGGGTTACGACAACATTCGCGTGCGCAGTGGGAACGGCCGCCGGGGCTGGCCGGACGCGGCCCCCTTTGACGCGGTGATCGTCACCGCAGCGGCCGAGGACATCCCGCCTGCGCTGGTGGAACAACTGCGCCCGGGCGGACGCATCGTCATCCCGGTGGACACCGGCTGGTATGGCCAGGACCTGCTGCTGGGCATCCGCACCGAAGACGGTCAACTGGACACACGCAGCGTCCTCCCGGTGGTGTTCGTGCCGCTGGTGGGGAAGGAGGGTGGGAAGTAGGAAGTGGGAATTGGGAAGTGGGAATAAAACCACTCTCAGCCCGGCTGGCGCTCGCGTCGCGGAGTGCTGGGGACAGGGCCTTTTCCACTTCGCACTTCCAAATTCCCACTTCCTACTTCTTAACCCCCACTTCCTGCCTCAACGTCACCCTGTAGGAGCCCGGCCCTCCGGGCGAACGACCCAACGATTCGCCCGGAGGGCCGGGCTCCTACAGGTTACCCCACCACCACCACCGTGCAGCCCAGGCGTGCCAGCAGCGGGTGCAGGATCGGCGCATGGCGGGCGAGCACTGCGGCCGGCAGGATCAGGGTACCGGGCCTGAGGGACAGCAACCGGGCGGCCACGCGGGCCATCCGTTGCGGCTCCGCAGACGTCACCTCGATGCGCTGCGCACCCGTATCGACCGCCTCGGCAATCGCCAGCGCGTCCTGCCCTGCGGGCGTGTCGTCGTAGACGACGCATGCGCCGCTGCTTGCTCGCGCGCCGGGCGCCGCCGCATACCGGCCATCGTGCCCCGACACCAGAAGACTGCCTGCATCCAACTCGGCGAGCAGGTCCTCCCATCCCCGCTTCGCGGCCGTCTGCAGCGTCCAGCGAATGCGTGCCGGGCCGGCCAGCTCGGCCATCATGGTCTGAATGCGCGCGGTCAGACCCCGCAGGCTCCGTTCCATCAACGCCCCGCTCAGACGCCGTTCCATCCCGGCGAGCAGGCTCACCTCGCTGGCAAACGGCAGCGTGGCTGCCCGGCTCAATTGCGACTGCGCAAGCAGCATGGCTTCCAGTTCTGCCTCGAAATGCGCCGCCAGCGTGACGGCAAAGGAGAGCATGGCCGGGGGCGCCCCGACCACGTCCAGCGCCAGCAGGACACGGCGCAGGCGCCGTTCAGAGAGTACGGTGGTCGCCATCATTGGGTCTCGAATAGGCCTGGCGCAGACGCGCCAGCGCCGCGAGCCGTTCCTGGACGCGGCCGTTGAGGCCATCCGGCGGCCACTGGCCCGCGGCATCGGGTTCGCCGGCGCTCAGGCCGGTCAGCAGGCCGGCCGCCTGGTCCACGTGGCTGACCGCGTACACGTGGAAACGCCCCTCGCGCACCGCCTCCACCACGTCGCGGCGCAACATCAGGTGCGGCTTGTTGCTTGCCGGTATGATCACCCCCTGCCGCCCGGTCAGTCCGTGCGCCGCGCACACGTCAAAGAATCCCTCGATCTTTTCATTGACGCCGCCGATGGCCTGAACCTGGCCATGCTGGTTCACCGAACCGGTGACAGCCAGGGACTGGCGGATCGGGGCATCGGCCAGCACCGAGAGCAGGGCGCACAGTTCCGCCACCGAGGCGCTGTCGCCCTCCACCGGCCCGTAGGACTGCTCGAATGTCAGGCTGGCAGCCAGCGACAGGGGCTGGTTCATGCTGAAACGCCAGGCCAGGTAGGAACCCAGGATCAGCACGCCCTTGGAATGGATCGCACCGCCCAGCTCCACTTCCCGCTCGATATCCACCACCTCGCCTTCTCCCAGGCGCGCCGTGGCGGTGATGCGCGAAGGCCTGCCAAAGCTGAACTCGCCCAGGGAGATCACAGACAGGCCGTTGACCTGCCCCACCTGTTCGCCATCCAGGTCCACCAGCTGGATGCCACGCACAATCTCCTCGTGCACCCGCTCCCTGATCCGGCTCGCACGCCGGATGCCGGCGGCCACCGCCTGCTCCACGTGGACGGCCTCCACCCGGGACGCCTGCGCCTGCCCTGCCCAGTAGTCGGCCTCCCTCAGCAGGTCGTCGAGCCCGCCCATGTGCAGTGACAGACGCTCACCGTCGGAGACCGTGCGTGCGGCCTGCTCGATGATCCGGGCCACCGCGTCCCGGCTCAGCGGCCGCAACCCGCCCGCACGCTGCTGCATGGCAATGAGCCGGGCGTAGAGCACCGTGGTGTCGCCGTCACGGCGGATGTCCTCCGAGAAATCGGCGGCCACCTTGAACAGGCGGGAGAATTCGGGATCGTATTCCTGGAGGAGGTAGTAGAGCAGCCGGTCGCCCACCAGCACCACCTTGAGATCCAGGGGGATGGGCTCCGGCTCCAGCGTGGTCGTGCTGGCAAGACTGAGCATGGCCTCCAGCGACTCGATGCGCACCTCCCGGGCGCGCAGCGCGCGCTTGAGCGCCTGCCAGGCAAAGGGGTGCGAGAGCACCTTCTCCGCATCCAGGATCAGGTAACCGCCGTTGGCCCTGATCAGCGCCCCCGACTTGATCAGGCTGAAATCGGTCACCAGGGTGCCGAACTGCACCGTGTGCTCCACGCGGCCCACGAGGTTCTGGTAGGTGGGGTTGTCCTCGTAGACCACCGGCGCGCCCTCGGTGTGCGCATGATCCACCAGCACGTTGACCTTGTAGCGATTGAGCTGGCGTGCGGCCTGGCCGGCCGGGTTCGGTCCGGCGCCCTCTTCTTCCCCGAGGCTGCGGATCTGGTCGGCGTTTTCCAGGATGTCCTTGCGCAGCGCGTCGATGAAGGCCTGCACCGCCGGCAGCTCCCCGTACTTGGTGCGCAGCTCCCCCAGATGCTGATCCACCGTCAGGCTGGAGACGCTCAGATTCAGCTCCTTGTGGCGTTCGCGCATCTCGCGCTGCCAGAGCGGGATCTGGGAAATGAGCTGCTTGAGGTCGCGCTTGAGCGCTTCCACTGCCGCCTCGATGGCCTTCTGGTCATCTTCCGGCAGCTTGGCGAATTCATCCGCGTCGAGGATCTCGCCGTCGTGGACCGGCGCCAGGGTGTAACCGCCCGGCGTGCGCAGCATGGCCACATGCTGCTGCTCGGCCTTTTCCCTCAGTTCCGCGAAGGCCTGTTCCTCGCGCTCCTTGAATTCATCGTGGATTTCCTGGGCCTGGCTGCGATAGGCCTCGCTCTGCAGGGCCGCCGCCAAGGCGCCGATGATGTCCTCCATGACTTGCTGCATGTCCCGGCGCAGCGCCTGGCCGACCCCCGCCGGCAGACGCAGGGCGCGGGGGCGGTGCGGGGAGTCGAAGTCGTTGATGTAACACCAGTCGTTCGGCACCGGCATCCGGGCCGACTCTTCCGACAGCAGGCGGTTGACCAGGGTGCGCTTACCCAGCCCCGTGGACCCCAGCACATAGAGGTTGTATCCCTCGTGGGGCATCCCGATACCGAAGCTGAGCGCCTCCAGCGCCCGCTCCTGGCCGATCACCCGCTCCAGGTCCTCCAGTTCGTCGGTGGAATCAAATTTCAGCAGCGCCGTATCGCAGGCATGAAACAGTGCATCCGGTGCCAGTGCCTCCGGTGCCAGTGCCTCCGGCACCGGGCCGGTGGACCGGTCGTGCTCCTCGCGATGATCAGGCATCTGCCCAGGCTCCCCTGCTCGGTTCTCGGACGGTCAAGCTATTTATGAAACATAGCAGACGCTCCATGAGCGCCATACAGGAGGCGGGCGTCTACGGGGTGACAGGTCAAGGCGCGTGCACCTTGCGCAGCTGCGGCGAATGGAACAGCGCGGCGGGCGAGACCACCTGCTCCTCCAGGGGCACGTCGACGCCGAAGCGCTCACGAAGCTGGGCGCGCACCTCGGGGTGACCCAGATCATAGTCCCCCATGGGCCGGGGATCGCTCAGCCGGATGCCGAGCCCCTTGTCGTAGGCCTTCCACACCAGCTCGGAGCAGTACAGCGCATCGCTGGACCAGCTGAAGCGAAAATCGTAGGGACGCCCGGCAAACGCCTTCACGGCCCGGCGCAGGGCCGCGGCCCCTTCTTCGTCCAGGGTCTCGTCGGCATTCTCCAGACGTTTGACCACGAAATGGCCGTCCGGGTCGCGCGCCACCCACGCATCGAACGGGGTGGCTCGAACCGGGTTCACCGCTTCCCAGACCACCGGCTCACCGTCCACCATGAATACGATGCCCACGTGACTGTAGGGAGAGTCCGTTGCCAGCTGGATGGCCAGGGACTCGGGCGCCCCGGAATCCTGGAAGACGATGTCCCCGTCCCGGGGTTCGTATCCCCCTGCCGCAAGATTCAACAGGGCGGCCAGCACGGTGACGAGAAGACGCAATCGTGTGCTCATGAAAACTCCTGCCTATGCCCTGACAGGCTAGCCCGCATATCTCACTGGTCGGACACCGGCTGCCGCACAGCAGGCTGAAACATAGGTGGAATACGTTGAAATGGTCGTCAACCTCAGCATGAGACTGTTTCCGCCGGAGTCCTATCGCGG
>NZ_MVBK01000052.1 GCF_002000365.1 Thioalkalivibrio denitrificans
TTCGCGATCCTTGGTGCAATATGCGACCTAGACCCAGCGGAGATCACCCATGACCTACAGCATCACCGATCTCATCGGCAACATCGGTGTGGCCATGATCGTGTTCGCGTACTTCCGCCTGCAGATCGGGCGCTGGGGCTTCCATGATCTCGTTTACCTGCTGTTCAACCTGTTCGGGTCCATACTCATCACCATCTCGCTGGTGTTCGATTTCAACCTGTCCACCATGATCCTGCAGATCTTCTGGATCGTGATCAGCCTGATCGGGCTCGGACACCTCTACCGCAATCGTCATCGAATGGAGGCCGGCCGATGACCCTGGCCGATATCGAGGCCCGCATCCGGGCCGTTGTTGAATTCCGGGATCTGCGCAGCCTGCCGCGCTGGAAACAACCCTTCGTCGGCGCCCTGCGCATCGCGTGGGGCATCGGCCGCGAAGTCTCCGAGGGCCAGCTCACCCTGCGCGCCATGAGCCTGGTCTACACCACGCTGCTGTCCATGGTGCCCCTGCTGGCCCTTTCCTTCTCGGTGCTCAAGGCCTTTGGAGCCCACAACCAGATGGAGCCGCTGCTGCTCGGCATGCTGGAGCCGCTCGGCGAACAGGGCGTGGAGATCGTCGACAACATCATCGGCTTCGTGGACAACATGCGCGTCGGGGTGCTCGGTTTCATCGGCCTGATCTTCCTGCTCTACACGGTGATCGCCCTGGTGCAGAAGATCGAGAGCGCGTTCAACTACACCTGGCGCATCACCGGGACACGGGGCCTGGCCGAGCGCTTCAGCAACTACCTGAGCGTCATCCTCGTCGGGCCGGTGCTGGTGGTCTCCGCGCTGGGCATCACCGCATCCGTCATGGCCACCGCGGTGATGCAGCAGGCGATGGAGGTGCAACTGGTGGGCGAGGCGGTGCAGCTTGCCGGGCGCATGGTGCCCTATCTGCTGATCATCGGCGCGTTCACCTTCATCTACGTGTTCGTGCCCAATACGCGGGTGAAGCTCCTGCCGGCGCTGGTGGGGGCCGTGGTGGCGGGACTCCTGTGGCAGAGCATGGGCTGGGCCTTTGCCGCCATGATGGCGGGCTCCACCCGCTATGCGGCCATCTACTCAAGCTTCGCCATCATGATCATGCTGCTCATCTGGCTGTACCTGAGCTGGCTGATCCTGCTGATCGGCGCCAATGTGGCCTTCTTCGTGCAGTACCCGGAGTACATGCTGGTGCGCCGGGGCGAGGTGCAGCTTTCCGCCGCGCTGAAGGAGCGCCTGGCCCTGCGGGTCATGCGCCTGATCGGGGAGCGCTTCCACGCGGGCCGCGGCCCCACGGCCCTGGACGGCCTGGCCCACGAACTGGACATGCCCGTGGAAGCGGTGGCCCGGGTGATCGAGGCATTGCGTCGGGCGGGCCTGCTGGTGAAGGCAGGCCAGGAACCCGCCGCCTACGTGCCCGGGCGTGACACGGACCAGATCACCCTAAAGGCCTGCCTGGACGCCGTGCGCGGCGCCGACAGCACCGTGCCCGGCCCGCGCGGGGACGATGAACTGGTGGACAGTCTCATGGAGGAGCTGGATCAGGCGTTGGGCGACAGGCTGGAAGGGAAGACGCTGGCGGCGCTCATAGAGCGCCGCAAGTGAATGCTGAATGCTGAATGCCGAATGCCGAATGCCGAATGCTGAATGCTGAATGAGACCGACCCCCCGGCCGAACGGCGGTGGCTGAACATTGCAGGTTGTTCGCGGCGAGGGCGCCGCTCCTACGTCCCCTCCTTCAACCTTTGTTCGACGCGCCCCACGATCTCGTCGCTCAGCTTGCGCACCAGCGGTGTGGCGGCCTTCTTCACCATCTTTTCCATCAGGCGGCTCTTGAGGCTGTATTCCACGGTCAGTGTGATGTGGGTGCCACCGTCCACGGCGGTGAGTTGGTAGCTGCCGCGATTCCTGACGCCAGTCACTGAGCGCCAGCTCAGACGTTCGTGGGGTGTGCGCTCGATGACCTCCACCTCGAAGCTCATGGACATCCCCAGCGCCCGCACCTGCCAGCGATAGCGGTCGTCCCCCAGCGGGATCACCGCCTCCACGGAGTCGCTGTAGAGGGCGAAATCCTCCACACGGCTGATCAGTCCGAAAACCGCCTCGGGGGCGGCGCCGATTTCCACTTTGTGTTCGATGACGGGCAAGGGACGACCTCAATTCAAGATTCAAGATTCAATATTCAAGGGGAAGGCGCCGGCTTCGGCATGTCTCGTAACCTACCAAGGCCACTGCAGAGCCCTTTGAATATTGAATATTGAATCTTGAATCGCGCGAACGCGCCACTGTCACCGTATTGTCACAAACCCTTCATAAACTTGACACCCGAGCTGCCCATACTGCGATCCGTCGAACGACCTGACGAACGCGGACCAGCCCATCGGTTCCCGACGAGATCGCAAACCACCCAGTTGAGGGAAATGCTCATGAGTCTCAAGAAAGTCTTCGCGGCGGGAATCGCCGCCTCCATGATCACCTCCGGCAGCGTGCTGGCCGAGGTGGATCCGAACCTGCCCAACTATCAGCGTGTATCCGGTATCTCGGGCAACCTGACCTCGGTCGGTTCCGATACCCTGAACAACCTGATGACCCTGTGGGCCGAGGAGTTCGCCAAGTTCTATCCGAACGTGGCCATCCAGGTCCAGGGCGCCGGCTCCGGCACCGCTCCCCCGGCCCTGACCGAAGGCACCGCGAACTTCGGTCCCATGAGCCGCCCCATGCGTGCCTCCGAGATCCGCGCCTTTGACGAGCGTCATGGCTACGAGCCGACCGAGATTCCGGTCGCCATCGACATGGTCGCGGTGTACGTGAACAAGGACAACCCCGTCGAGGGCCTGTCCATTCCCCAGGTGGATGCCATCTTCTCCGCCACCCGTTCCTGCGGTTACGGCAACGACATCAGCACCTGGGGTCAGGTGGGTCTGACCGGCGCCTGGGCCAACCGGGACATCACCCTGTACAGCCGCAACGCCGTGTCCGGCACCTACGGGTTCTTCCGCGAGAACGCCCTGTGCGGCGGCGACTTCAAGGCGACGGTGAACGAGCAGCCCGGTTCCTCCGCCGTGGTGCGCGGCGTGGAGCAGACCATCGGCGGCATCGGCTACTCCGGTATCGGATACCGCACCTCCGGCGTGCGCGTCGTGCCCCTTGCCAAGGAACACGGTCAGCCGTTTGCCGAGGCCAGTGGCGAGAACGCTGTCTCCGGGGACTACCCGCTGGCCCGCTTCCTGCTGGTGTATGCCAATGCCCACCCGACCCGCGGCATGAATCCGCTGGAGAAGGAGTTCTTCCGCATGGTCCTGGCCAAGGAAGGTCAGGAGGTGGTGCACCGCGATGGCTACGTGACCATCCCGGCCAGCGTCGCCGAGCGGCTTCGCGCCGAGAAGGGCCTGAACTGATTTGGCCCGAATGACAACGGGCTCTGTCGCCGAAGGCGGCAGGGCCCGTTTCAGTTGTTGAAGCTGACCCGTCACAAGACACACGCATTTCGGAAACCAGACCATGGCCGCGATCCTGCCCAACGAGAATGCCTCCCAAGCGTCTCTGTTGCCGAGCGTCGAGCGCAGGGAAAGACTGCGCAGGATCCGCGGTATCCGCGACGGCATTTCGCTCTACGGTGTCGGCGCAGCGGGATTCGGGGTGATCTTCGCCCTGGCCCTGATCTTCTTCTATCTGTTCTACGAGACCTTTCCCCTGCTCAAGCCCGTGAGCATGGAGGTGGCTTACGAGATTTCCATGCCCGGTGACGAGGAACCCGCCCCGACCGTGCATCTGACCCTCGACCGTTTCGAGGGCATCGGCGGGCGTTTCTCCGAGTCCGGTGCGATCACCTTCTTCTCCCCCGAGACCGGCGCCATCCTGACACGCAAGCAGGTCAATGTGCCGGAAGATGCCTCGGTCAGCGCCTTCGGTCGTTCGGAAAACCGCCGCAGCCTGTTCGTTTACGGGTTCTCGGATGGTTCCGTACTGCCGCTGAAGCTGGAATACGACCAGACCTTCCCCGAGGGTGTGCGCGTGGTGACCCCGAGGCTTTCCTTCCCGCTCGGGGAGGAGCCCATGCGCATCGGTGACCGGGTGCAGGGTGACTACACGGCGCTGACCGTGGTGGAGGGGCGCACCGGCTACGTGGTGGCCGGCGGCAACAGGGACGGCAGTATCGCCATGGCCCTGTTCAGCGCCCGCAGGAACATGCTCACCGGTGAGGTACAGATCAGCCGTCAGGACTACGAACTGCCCGCCATCTCCCGGCCGGTGCGTCAGTTGCTCATCAACGAGACCCTGCGCAACCTGTTTGCCATCGATGACCGGGGCCTCCTGTACAACATCGACATTGTCGATCCGAACCGGCCGCGCATCATCGAACAGGTGCAACTGGTGTCCGATGGCGCCTCGGTCACCGCGGCGGACTTCCTGGTGGGTTCCCGTTCACTGATCGTGGGCGGCTCCGATGGCAGCGTCTCCCAGTGGATGCTGGTGCGTGACGAGGAGACCAACGTGCCCCACCTCACCCGGGTGCGCGGTTTCCGCCAGCATCCCGGTGCGGTGACCTTCATCGAGCCCGAGTACACCCGCAAGGGTTTCCTGGTGGGCGATGACACCGGCACCGTGGGCCTGCATTACGCCACCTCCGGCGTCACCTTGAAGAAGATCCCGGTCTCCGGGCAACCCGTCACGCGCATCGCCGTCTCCCCCATCAACCGCCTGGCCCTGGTCAAGGGTGAGGACTCCGACGCCCTGCGGGTGATCCGCATGGACAATCCCCATCCCCAGGCCTCCCTGAGCGGGTTGTGGGGCCGGGTCTGGTACGAGGGCCGCAGTGAACCGGAGTACATCTGGCAGTCCTCCGGGGCCGACGATGCGTTCGAGTCCAAGTTCTCCCTGGTGCCGCTGACGGTGGGTACCCTCAAGGCGGCGCTGTTCGCCATGCTGCTCGGCACCCCGCTGGCCATCATGGGCGCCATCTACACCGCCTATTTCATGGCCGGCCCCATGCGCCGCATCGTCAAGCCCTCCCTGGAACTCATGGAGGCCCTGCCCACTGTGATCCTGGGATTCCTGGCGGGCATCTGGCTGGCGCCCTACATCGAGAACAACCTGCCCATCCTGGTCTCCGTGCTGATCCTGTTGCCGCTCGGCATGCTGGCGTTCGGCTACGGGTGGACCCGTCTGCCCACGCATATCCGGCACATCATTCCGCCAGGCTGGGAGGCCGCGCTGCTGGTGCCCGTGGTGCTCCTGCTGGGCTGGGTGGCCATCACCACCAGTCCCTGGATCGAGGTGGCCTTCTTCGGCGGCTCCATGCGTCAGTGGTTCACCGACGTGGGCATCCCCTACGACCAGCGCAATGCACTCATCGTCGGTCTGGCCATGGGCTTTGCCGTGATTCCCACCATCTTCTCCATCGCCGAGGACGCGGTGTTCAACGTGCCCAGGCACCTGACCCAGGGTTCGCTGGCCCTGGGTGCGACCCCGTGGCAGACGGTGGTGGGCGTGGTCCTGCCCACGGCCAGCCCCGGCATCTTTTCGGCGGTGATGATCGGCTTCGGCCGTGCCGTGGGCGAGACCATGATCGTGCTCATGGCCTCGGGCAACAGCCCCATCGTGAACTTCAACATGTTCGAGGGCATGCGCACGCTGGCCGCCAACATCGCCGTGGAATTGCCCGAGACCTCGGTGGGCGGCACCCACTTCCGCATTCTGTTCCTGTCCGCCCTGGTGCTGCTGGTACTCACCTTTGTGCTCAACACCGCGGCGGAGATCGTGCGCCAGCGCCTGCGCAAGCGTTACGCATCCCTGTGATCCCGGAACCGATTCGAGGCCTTTGAAATGAAAGAGTGGTGGAAGAGCGGTTCTCCCTGGGTCTGGCTGAACGGCGGCGCGGTCACGGTCAGCATGATCATGGTGTTCGGGCTGCTGTTGCTGATCCTGGTGCGGGGTTTCGGCCATTTCTGGCCCCACGAGGTGGTGCAGACCTATTACGAGGTGCCCGGTACGGATCGCGTCGAGGTGGTGGGCGAGCTGCGCCGCTCGGAGACCCTGACGGGGCAATCCATGCGCGAGGCGGGCGCCCCCATTCCCGAGGACCAGATGGTGGTGACCCGGCACCTGTTCAAGCTGGGCAACCGGGACGTGACCGGACGTGACTTCACCTACTTCATCGACGACTTCCTCGGGGAATGGCGCTACCCGCGGGACATGACCGTGCTGGAGCGTCGCGAATGGGGGGACTTCTACGGTCAACCCCTGCGGTTGCTCGAGGCGGGCAGGACAGTGGCGGAAGGTGCGGATCTCTGGGCCGAGTTCCGGGCCCGCCTGGCACGCAGCAACCGGCTTTACGACGAGATCCGCCAGATCGAGCGGGGTGACATCGGCAACATCAACTTCCGCATGGAGCGCGTGCGCCTGGACCAGCGCCGTGCCGAGCTGCGCGGCACCCTGACCCCGGAGCTGGAGCGTCAGTTCGCCGAGCGCCGCGCCGCCCTGGACGCGGAATACGCGGTGCTGCAGGAACGCCTGGACACCCTCATCGAGGAGGCCCGCCGGGATTCCATCGTCATGCGCGCTGCCGGTGGCCAGGAGGTGACCATCCGCCTGGACCGCATCGTCAAGGCCTGGCAGCCAAACGACATGTCCGTATTTGCCAAGGTCCGGTTCTACATCGGCGATTTCTTCGATTTCATCTTCGGTTACCCGCGTGAAGCCAACACCGAGGGCGGCATCTTCCCGGCCATCTTCGGTACCGTGACCATGGTGCTGGTGATGTCCATCATCGTGACCCCCTTCGGCGTGCTGGCGGCCATCTACCTGCGTGAATACGCCAGACAGGGCCCGCTGCTCAGGACCATCCGCATCTCCGTGTACAACCTGGCGGGCGTGCCTTCCATCGTCTTCGGCGTGTTCGGTCTGGGCTTCTTCGTCTACGTCATGGGCGGCGCCATCGACCGAACGTTCTATCCGGAGGCGCTGCCGGCGCCCACCTTCGGCACCCCGGGCCTGTTCTGGGCCTCCCTGACGCTCGCCCTGCTCACCCTGCCGGTGGTGATCGTCTCCACCGAAGAGGGGCTCGCGCGCATTCCGTCGACGATTCGCCAGGGTTCGCTCGCGCTCGGCGCCACCAAGGGCGAGACCCTCTGGAAGGTGGTGGTGCCGCTGGCCACGCCGGCCATGATGACCGGCCTGATTCTGGCCATCGCCCGGGCGGCCGGAGAGGTGGCGCCCCTGATGCTGGTGGGTGTGGTCAAGCTCGCGCCCACCCTGCCCATCGACGGCAACTTCCCCTTCGTGCATCTTGAGCGCAAGATCATGCACCTGGGCTTCCACATCTATGACGTGGGATTCCAGAGCCCCCATGCGGAGGCGGCTGAAGCACTGGTCTATGCCACGGCGCTGATCCTGGTGCTGCTGATCGTGATGCTCAACCTCACGGCCATCACCATTCGCAATCATCTGCGCGAAAAGTATCGCAGCGAATCGGACTGAGTTGCCGATCAAATCATGAGAACGCCTGATATGGACGGAACAGACACCATGAGCCAGCAGACCACCCTGACCCACGGCATGGGCGACAAGCTCTTCGAGGGCATGAACCGCACGAAACTCGATATCGCCCGCGAGGACATCTGCGTCGAGGTAAAGGACCTGAACCTTTACTACGGGCAGGATCATGCCCTGAAGAACGTCACCATGCAGATCGCCCGGCACCGCGTGACGGCCTTCATCGGGCCCAGCGGCTGCGGCAAGTCGACGCTGCTGCGATGCTTCAACCGCATGAACGATCTGATCGACATCTGCCGCATCAACGGCGAGATTATGCTCGACGGCTCCAACATTTATGATCGTGGCGTGGACGTGGCGGAACTGCGCCGGCGGGTGGGCATGGTCTTCCAGAAGCCGAATCCGTTTCCCAAGAGCATCTACGAGAACATCGCCTACGGCCTGCGGCTGCAGGGCGTGAAGGACCGCAAGGTGCTCGACGAGGTGGTGGAGCGGGCGCTCAAGCGGGCAGCGCTCTGGGACGAGGTCAAGGACCGTTTGAACGAGAACGCCTTCGGTCTGTCGGGCGGTCAGCAGCAGCGGCTGGTGATCGCGCGGGCCATCGCCATCGAGCCGGAGGTGCTGCTGCTCGACGAGCCGGCTTCCGCCCTGGACCCGATCTCCACCGCCAAGATCGAGGAATTGATTTACGAACTCAAGGATCAGTACACCATCGCCATCGTCACCCACAACATGCAGCAGGCGGCGCGTGTCTCCGACTACACCGCCTACATGTACATGGGTGAACTGATCGAGTTCGACGATACGCTGTCGATCTTCACCAACCCGGCCAGGAAGGCCACCGAGGACTACATCACCGGCCGGTACGGCTGATGAAGGTGCCCTGGAAAGGGAATGGACAGGATTTACAGGATTGAATGACAGAAGCGTGCGCCTTTCTTTGAAATCCTGTTAATCATGTTAATCCTGTCCAATTCTTTTCACCTCCTTGCGACTTCGTGACAGATTCGCAGCATCTATGATTCCACCCGGAGAAACGTGTCATGGAAAAAACCCGTCTTGGCGGTCATTACCTTGAGAAGTACGACGAGGAGCTGGAGGCCATCCGAAACCGGGTGTTGTCCATGGGCGGCCTGGTGGAGGAGCAGATCAGCCACGCCATTACCGCACTGGGCAGCGGCGACGTGGGTCTGGCTGAGGAAGTGGTGCAGAACGACATGAAGGTCAACGGCTTTGAGGTGGGCATCGACGAGCAGTGCTCCCAGGTCCTGGCCCGACATCAGCCGGCTGCCAGCGACCTGCGTTTCGTGATTGCCGTGATCAAGACCATCACCGATCTGGAGCGCATCGGCGACCAGGCCGAGCGGGTGGCACGCATGGCCCTGCAGCTTGCCCGGAAGGACCGGCCCAAGAACCAGTATGCAGACGTCGTGTCGCTGGGCGAGCGGGTGCTGGCCATGGTGCATGGTGCGTTGGATGCGTTTGCACGCATGGACGTGGAGGCGGCGGTTCAGGTGGCCCGGTCGGACGTGGCCGTGGACAACGACTACGAGTCCATCATGCGCCAGAGCATCACCTTCATGATGGAGGATCCGCGCACCATCAGTCGGGCCATGGACGTCATCTGGGCCATCCGCGCCCTGGAGCGCATCGGCGACCACGCCCGCAACATGTGCGAATACGTGGTGTATCTGGTCAAGGGCAAGGACGTGCGACACATCAGCCTGGATCAGCTGGAAGAGGCCGCCCTGGGAAAGAAGCCGGGTTGATACGATCCCACTTGCCCGCCGGAAGTGTGTGCGTCCGGCTGTGATCTCTCAACAGGTCGTTCACAGCCAGGTTGAGTGACGTGGGGCGGACAAGCGAAGCGCATCCGCCGTGCGTCAACTATTCTCGTTATGTTTCCACCTGTTGCGCGCCAGCTGCCGTCCGCGCGGCAAGATATGCGGGCAAGCCCGACGTCTGAGGCTGCAGCGGATACCGGGGTCCGGCTTCAGCCTCACCCACGGCGCGACTCGCGTGCAGCCGGACATGATCCGACCAATGGATCAGATGCAGTGAGCCGTCCTGGTCCTCGATCAACGCGGTGCAGTGTTCCACCCAGTCGCCCGTGTTGCAGTAGATCACGCCATGTTCGGCTCGAAGCGCGGCCTTGTGGATGTGTCCGCCGATGTAACCGTCGTAGCCGTTCTCCCGGGCGGTCCGTGAGGCGGCCGCCTCGAAGCGGGCGATGTATCTGCGCGCACGCCCTGAGCGCTCCTTCGCCCAAACCGACAGGGACCAGTATGGGCGTCGGAGATAACGGCGTACCCCGCCGATCCAGTGGTTCATCCGCAGCAGCAAATGATACGCCTGGTCGCCGATCCAGTGCTGTACTCGACAGGTAAGCAATTCGTCATCGAACTCATCGCCATGGCTGACCAGAAGGCGCCTTCCGTCGGCCGTCTGGTGTTCAATATGCCCGAGGATGTGTACGCCCTTGATTCTGGCGCCGATCATGGTGCGCAGGGCATCGTCGTGATTACCGGGTATATAGATGACCTCGACGCCCCGACGGGCCAGCATGAAGATCTGTTCGATCACCGCCGCCTGGTCGTCATCCCAGTAAATGCGACGGCGCATGGCCTGCAGATCGATGATGTCACCGACCAGAACAAGGCGTTCGCAGTTCAGACGTGCGAGAAAGTCCGCGAGGTATCCGGCGCGGCATTGGCGGGTGCCCAGGTGAACGTCGGAGATGAAGGCGGTCCGGCAGACAAACGTCGACATGGCATGATCCTCCCCTTGCGTATTCGCTCCGGATCGACCGAAGCGGGTGGCGTAAACCGTGTCTGCTGCCGGGTCCGGGTGTGTGCCGATCGTTCTCGGCTAGAGAAGCACCAGCAACCAGACCACTGTTGCATGTCCCAGGGCCAGCAGTACGGCGGCGGAACCCATGTCCTTGGCCCGGGCCGAGAGCTTGTGCTGCTCACCGCCAAACCGGTCGATCGCTGCCTCGATGCCCGAGTTCAGCATTTCGACGATCAGGACCAGAAACAGGCTGCTGATGAGCAGGGCGCGTTCAAGCCCGGAGTGGGTCAACCAGAACGCCGCGGGCACAAGCACCAGGCAAAGCAGCAGTTCCTGACGGAACGCTTCCTCGTGCCGGAACGCGGAGCGCAGGCCATTCCAGGAATAGCCGAAGGCCTTGATGATTCGGGTCAGGCCGCGATGCGTGCTGTAGGCCATGTGGTTGACGGGTCCAGGGTGGGGATCATGAGACGGCTTCGTGCGCGAAATACGAAAGATCGCGCTCCGGAATGTGCAGCACGTCCAGTAGGACAAGGACATCGGCCATGCCGGCCGGTCTCACGGGAAACCGCCCGGCACAGGGGTGAGCGATATGGAGCAGCCCGCGATGAATGCGCCAATGATGGCGCCAGCCAGGACATCGCTTGGGTAATGCAGTCCCAAAACGGGTCTTGATGCCGCCACGAGCACCGAGAACGGTATGACCACCCAGAACCACTCAGGCAGGTGGCTCAGCAGGACGAGAGAGAAGGCGACCGCATGAAGTGTGTGTCCGGATGGAAAGCTGTACTCGTCCAGCGGTGGCGTCCTTCGAACGATGCTCTCACTGACCATGAAGGGGCGGGGGCGGCTGGTGGTCGCTTTGAGCCACTTGTAAACGATCAGGCAAACCAGTCCGGTCAGACCCATGTGCACGCTGACGAGCAGTCCGCTGATGCCATGGAGAAGCGGTAGGATCAGCATCAGGGCGTACCAGAGCACGCCGTCACCGAGGCGGCTGATCAGGGCGAAGAATCGCCCCACGTACTCGCGGCGGTTGGCGTGGTTCAGCAGCCTGCACAACAGGAGATCCAGTGCATGCATTCGGGCAAGACCGGCAGAAGACATCGAAGCGGCCATGGGTTCAGCCTCCCGCGGGTTCCGGACACATCTCGTGGAGGATGTCCTCGTAGCGACGACAGATCCTGGACCAGTCGAGCTCGAGGGTCGTTGTGCGTGCGGCAGCCGCGAGCCGGGCGGCCTGCGCGCGGCCTGCTGCCAGTTCCGTGGCGGCCCTGATGAACGAGTCGTCGTCGGAGCAGGCCACCGTGCGGCCGTTGCGGCCATCGACGATGTGCTCACGGGCGGCCGCGTAATCGAACGCCACCACTGCGAGGCCGCTGGCCATGGCTTCAAGCGTGACGTTGCCGAAGGTTTCGCTCAGGCTGGGGAACAGGAAGATGTCGGCCGAGGCATAGTGCTCGGCGAGAGGCGCACCCGTTTGCATCCCCGCGAAATGGACGTCGGGGTGGGCGGTGGCGAACGCTTTCCGCGCCGGGCCGTCCCCGACCACCACCATGCGCACGCCGGGCACCTGTTCGCGGGCACGCTCGTAGGCCCGGAGGGCGAGCGGCAGGTTCTTTTCGGGTGCGACGCGGCTGACCATGAGCATGACCGGATCGTCAACACCGGCACCCCATGCCTCACGCAGATCGGCCCGCCGATGACGGGGGTGGAACAGATCGGTATCAATACCGCGCTCGAGCACCTCCAGCCGCAGGAAGCCCTGGCACTCCAGTTCGACCGCGAGCGCGCGTGTCGGAACCAGTGTCAACCGTGTGCGGTTGTGCAGGGCGCGCAGGTAGCGAAGGGCCACCGGCATGAGCAGGCCCAAGCCGTAGTGCGCCGTGTACTGGTGAAAGTTGGTATGGAAGTCGCTTACGACCGGGATATTCAGCGCCCTGGCCGCCAGAACGGCGGACCAGCCCAGCGGTCCCTCGGTGACGATATGCACCACGTCAGGACGTTCCCGACGCCAGCGCCGCTTCAGCAGGCCGGTGCAGGGCAAGCCCATGCGAAGCTCGCTGTAGCGAGGCAGCGGCATGCCGCGCAGCAGCAGAGTGTCGACTCCGTCGAGCGTGATGCCCGTATCGGTGTTTCCCTGGCGTATGCGGATCAGGCTGACGTCATGGTGCGTACGCAATCCGTCCACCATGCGATGGATGGTCATTGCTACACCATTGACTTCCGGCGGCCATGTCTCGGTCACAACCGCCACATGCAAGCGCCGGCGGCCTCCGTTGATCGCCGCTCCGGTGGGTTCGGGCACGAGCGTCATCGATCGATTCATGTCGACACTGTGCGCCCCGAGCTTTTCAATCGGGTGACGGGACTATGACGAGTTCATGTCAGGCGGGGCTTCCTTGTGCCTGCTTGCCGGGTCTCCCGCACTCGTATGCATGCATGATCCTTGTGCGTCAGGCCTCAAACGAAAAGGCCCCGGTGCTCTCGCACCGGGGCCTTCGGTTCTGTGAAGCGGGCGGGACCTTCCTGTCCCGCGGATGGTTTACGCCACCGCGTGCTGCTCCTTCGCCTTCTGCGCGGCCTTGGCCTCCTCGGGGGTGTAGGCCTTGCCGGACCACAGCATCTCGTAGGCAATCTCCTCGTTGCCGTTTTCGCACAGCTCCAGCACGTCCTTGAACAGGGGCTGGAAGGTCTCGCTGCGGTGAGAGGCCTCGTGCTCTTCCATGCTGTTCCAGAAGGTGATGATCAGCGCTTCCTTGCCCTTCAGCGGGCTCTCCACGGCCTGGCCCACGGTGGAGCCTTCGTTGGAGACGTCGCCGCTGTTCAGGCACACGAACCCGCCCACGAAGCCGGTGTCGGAGTGATAGGTCTTGACGTTCTCGCAGAGCACGGCAACACGCTCCTGCAGATCGTCGACGGTATAGCCGTCCTTGAGGATCACGCGGTTCACGGTTACCACGCCGTCATGGGGAAAGCCGGGGATCAGGTTGCTCATGGTCCACCTCCTGTCATTGATTGGCCTGATAAGGGAATCAGTGAATACTAATATACTTGTCTGAGGACTTTAGTCAAGTATTGATCCGACAGACGGTGAAGGATGCTCACGGATCCCTACAAATTGTGGTTTCGGTTTGGCTAAACCCCTATATAGGCGTGTTAAGCTTGGGCGCCATCGGCCGGACCCGGCTTCGGGATTCCGGATCCGCCAACCTTTTCGAGGAGTCCAGACATGCGATTCAGACTGTTGGCAGCGGTACTGCTCGGCGGCTTTGCCTCGACGGGCCACAGCGCCGGGCTTGAGGCCTATCTGAGCAGCAAGACCGCCCAGATCCTGTTCGTCAACGACGCGGCCGTCGTCGGCCTGCCCGGGGCCGACATGTCGTTCGGCCTCTTCTACAGCGACGACAAGGACTACATGGGCACCGTCGGCCTGCACGCCGCCGGCACGCCCGCCGGTGAGCACCCGGTCACGTTCGGGCTGGGCGGTCGGATCTACCTGGGCAGCACCGATCGGCCCGACCAGAAATTCCAGAACATCGGCCTCGGCGGTTCGGTGCGTCTGACCATCCCCGCCAACATGCCCCAGGCGGTGGTGGGCGAACTGCATTACGCACCCTCGGTGACCAGCTTCGGCGATTCCGACGAACTCCTGGATTGGGGCGTCCGGTACGAACTGGAGGTCACGCCCGGCGTATCCGGGTTCGCCGGCTATCGGCGCCTGACCGTGGATCTCGACCGGGACAGCAGCTACAAGGTGGACAAGCGGGTCCATTTCGGCATCCGCTTCGCATTCTGATCCACCCATGAGCGGCGGCGCCCCGGAGCACCCGGATCCCGTGGCGCGCGTGCTGGCCATCATGGCCCGCCTGCGTGACCCGGATTCGGGTTGCTCCTGGGATATCAAGCAGACCTTCGAGACCATTGCCCCGTACACGCTGGAAGAGGCGTATGAGGTGGCCGACGCCATCCATCGGGGCGATCACGCGGCGCTGCGCGATGAGCTGGGCGACCTGCTGCTTCAGGTGGTCTTTCACGCCCGCATGGCAGAGGAGGCCGGCCACTTCGACTTCGGCCAGGTGGCCGAGACGCTTGCCGACAAGCTGGTGCGCCGTCATCCCCACGTGTTCGGCGACACCCGCTTCTCATCCGAGGCGGAACAGCATGCCGCCTGGGAGGCCGAGAAGGCCCGCGAGCGCGAGCGCGTCGCAAGTGAGGGCCCATCCAGTCATCTGGACGGCGTGGCGCTGGCACTGCCGGCCCTGCTGCGCGCCGCCAAGCTGCAAAAGCGCGCGGCGCGTGCCGGTTTCGACTGGGACCACGTCAGCCCGGTGCTGGACAAGATCGACGAGGAGTTGCGCGAGCTGCGCGCCGAGATCGATGCAGGCGCGCCAGGGGAGCGCCTGGAGAACGAGCTGGGCGACCTGCTCTTCGCCGTCACCAACCTGGCCCGTCACCTGGACATCGACCCCGAAGTCGCCCTGCGCGGCACCAACGCAAAGTTCGAGCGCCGCTTCCGTTACATCGAGGACGCCCTCGCCCGGCAGGGCCGCACGGTCGAGGACGCGGACCTGGCGGAGATGGACAGATTGTGGGAGCAGGCGAAGGCAGGTGAACCGTAGGTCGGCCTTCAGGCCGACCCAGCCGCTTAACGAAGCCCCGATGTCGGCCTGAAGGCCGACCTACGAAACCCTCCGCCCTTCCCACTTCGATTGTGGCCTTTTCCCCCGCCCCGCGTTCCCTGATAAGCTTCGCCCCTCGCCCCGAAGGCCCGCAGTAGCATGAACCACGCAGTCACCATCCCCCCGGACCTGGTCACCGCCACCATCGCGGAGATCCGCCAGGTGACGCCGCGCATCAAGTCCGTGCGCCTGGCGGTGGACGAAGGGTTCCGTTACCGGCCTGGGCAGTGGATCGACGTGGCCGTGGACTCGGACGGCGAGACGGTGCTGGCCGGTTACTCCATCGTCTCCACCCCGACCACCCGGGGTTTCATCGAGCTGGCCGTCAAGGCGACCCGGGAGCATCCAGTCACCCGCTACCTGCACGAGCGCGCGCGCGTTGGAGACACCGTGCGTATCTCCCCCGCGGGCCAGGGCGATTTCTGGTTCGAGGCCGGCATGGCGGACAAGGTGGTGCTGCTGGGCGCCGGCATCGGCGTGACCCCGCTGATCGGCATCCTGCGCAGCATTCACGAGCAGATGCCCGATGTGCAGGCGACGCTGATCTACAGCGTGACCGAGAGCAGCGAGATCCTGTTCCGCGACGAACTGGAATGCATGGGTCTTGCCCCCAACATCCGCTGCGTGATCACCGTGACCCGCGACGCCGAGGACTGGCGCGGCCACACCGGTCGCATCAGCCACGACCTGCTGAGGTCCATGAGCCTCCCCCCTGACGCCCTCTACTACTACTGCGGCAGCCGTGACTTTATCGAGGATATGACAGTGATGCTCGAGGAACTGGGTATCGCTGATGATCGGCTGGTGTTCGAAAAGTGGTGGTAGGAGGGCAGTGGCAAGTGGCAAGTCTCAAGTGGCAAGGGAAACCACCCTCACCCCGGCCCTCTCCCTGAGGGAGAGGGAGAAAACCGCAGCGCTCCCTCCCCTGCAAGCGGGGGGTCTCTTTACTCCCCTTAATGGCCCTTATTTCCCTCCCCCTCATGGGGGAGGGTTAGGGTGGTTTCCCTTGCCACTTGAGACTTGCCACTTGCCACTGACCTTCAAGACTCAAATCGCATGGAAAGATCAATCGCCGCAACATCCTTCGTAATCGCTCCGACGGAAATAAAATCCACCCCCGTCTCCGCAATCCCGCGCACCGTCTGAAGGTTCACGTTGCCCGAGGCCTCGAGCTTCACCTTGCCGCCCACCCGCTCGACGGCGTCACGCATGGTATCGAGTGCGAAGTTGTCCAGCATGATCACGTCCACACCGGCGGCCAATGCCTCGTCCACCTGTTCCAGTGTCTCCGTCTCCACCTCCACCAGCAGTCCCGGGGCGAGGGCCCGTGCGGCGGTCACGGCCATAGCGATGGAGCCCGCGGCGTGGATGTGGTTCTCCTTGATCAACACCGCGTCGTAGAGGCCCATGCGGTGGTTCTTGCCGCCGCCGCAGGCCACGGCGTACTTCTGCGCCACGCGCAGACCGGGAATCGTCTTGCGGGTGTCCAGGATGCGTGCGTTCGTTCCCGCCACGGCGTCCACGTAGCGCTGCGTGATGCTGGCCGTGCCCGAGAGCAGCTGCAGAAAGTTGAGTGCCGTGCGTTCGCCGGTGAGCAGGGCGCGCGCCGGACCGCGCAGCGCGCACAGGCGCGTGTCGGCCTCCACGCGGTCACCATCCTGCACGTGCCAGGCCACGGTGACGCGCGCGTCCAGTTGCATGAACACCGCGTCGAACCAGTCCGTGCCGCAGACCACCGCGGGTTCGCGGCACACCACGTGGGCATGGCCGATGGTGTCCTCCGGCACCAGCGCCGCCGTCACGTCGCCCCCGCCCATGTCTTCGATCAGCGCCAGCTTCACGGACTCGCGGATCAGTTCGTCAGGCGGTGGAACGAGGAGGCTGTTGTCTTGTTCGGCCATGTGGACATCCGTCGGCTGTGATGACGTTGCGTCTTCGGGACACGGACTCATTCTAGCCCGATATGATATGTTGACCGGGAGTTTCGACGGATGGAGCGCAGGCAGGTGAGCGGCAGGGTACTGGTGGCCGTGGTGGCCGACGAGATGGAGGAGCAGGCGCTGGCCATTCTCCGCGAGGAGGGGGCCCGGGGTGTCACCATTGCCTCCGGGCGCGGCATCGGATTTCCGGAGCACATGACCTTCTTCGGACTCACCTATCGGGGCCTGGAGAGCGTGCTGGTCTGTGTGCTGGACGACGACACCGCGGAGCGCATCGCCGAGCGGCTCAACCGCGAGCTTTCCCTGCTCGAGCCCTTCAAGGGGCTGGCCTTCAGCCTGCCCGTGGGTCATTCGGGAGGCATCGATATGGATGCCGTGCGGGAGGCCCTGGCGCGGCACGCCCCGAAGAGCGGCGAATAACACCCACAGGACGGCGGACAGCCCTTGGACCAGCTCAGGGAATTCCTCGGAATACTCAAGCATTCCTTTCGGAATCTGTTGCCCATCATCGTGGTGGTGGCGTTCTTCCAGTTCGCCGTCATGCGGCAGGTGCCGGACGACCTGCTGCCCATCACCTTCGGTCTGCTGGTGGTTGTGCTGGGCGTGGCCCTCTTCCTGCAGGGCCTGGAGATGGGCATCTTTCCCATCGGCAAGAACCTCTCCAACGACTTCGCCAAGAAGGGCTCGCTGTCGCTGCTGATGATCTTCGGCTTCTGCCTGGGGTTCTCGGCGGTGATCGCCGAGCCGGCGCTGATCGCGGTGGCGGAGCAGGCGGAGCTGATCAGCGAGGGGCGCGTCAACGGCTTCACGCTCAGGCTGCTCGTGGCGAGCTCCGTGGGCCTGGTGGTGGCGCTGGGCGTGGTGCGCATCATTCTCGGCCACAGCCTGCACTGGTACATGATCATCGGCTACATCACGGTGGTGGTGGTCACCTTCTTCGCGCCCGAAGAAATCGTGGGGCTTGCCTACGACTCGGGCGGCGTGACCACCAACATCGTCACCGTGCCGCTGATCGCGGCGCTGGGCATCGGGCTCGCGGTGTCGCTGCGCGGCCGCAACGCGCTGACCCACGGCTTCGGCCTGGTGGGGCTCGCGGTGATGGTGCCGATGATCTCCGTGCAGCTCTACGGCATCGTCGTCTACAGCTTCGGCGAGACGGGCGTCGTGGAGGCAAACGGGCCCCTGTTGGACCCGACCGTGGACGAGGTGGTCGAACCCGCGGCCGGCAGCCTGTTGCTGGGCATGGTCAAGGACCTCCTCACCATGTTCCGCGATGTACTGCCCATCATCGCCGTCGTCCTGTTCTTCCAGTACCTGGTCATCCGCAAGTCCATCGCCCACTTCCACAAGGTCATGGGTGGCTTCGTGCTGGTGATCGTGGGCCTGTATGCCTTCGTGGTGGGCCTCAAGCTGGGGCTCTTCCCCATCGGGCAGAGCATGGCCGAGCAGCTCATCGGCCTGGATATGATCGTCTGGGTGTACCTGTTCGCCTTCACCATCGGTTTTGCCACCACCCTGGCGGAGCCGGCGCTCATCGCCATCGGCCAGAAGGCGGAGGAGGCGGGCAAGGGGCGGCTCAACGGCAACGTGATCCGGGTGCTGGTGGCCTTTGGCGTGGCGATCGGCATCACCATCGGCGTGCACAGGATCATCACCGGCGATTCCATTCATTTCTACATCATGGGCGGCTACACGCTGGTGATCCTGCTCACCTGGCTCTCGCCCCGGTACATCGTGGCACTGGCCTACGATCTGGGCGGCGTGACCACCTCCGAGGTGACGGTGCCGCTGGTCACGGCGCTCGGCATCGGGCTCGCCACGCACATCGAAGGGCGAAATGTGCTCATCGACGGCTTCGGCCTGATCGCCTTTGCCTCGATCTTCCCGATCGTCACCGTCATGCTCTATGCTATTTCCGTTGAACTCGTCGCCAAGGCGAGAGGAGTCCAGACATGAAATTTGCGGTACTGGTGGCCATCCTGGCCGAGGAACTGGAAGAGAAGGCCATCGACTCGGCCAAGAAGGGCGGCGCCGGCGGCGTCACCATCCTCGATGCCCGCGGTATCGGCAACGAGGAGAAGAAGACCTTCTTCGGCCTCACCTACGAGGGCAGCCAGTCGGTGCTGATCTTCGTGCTGGAGAAGAAGCTCTCCGTATCCATCCTCAAGAAGCTCACCCGTGACCTGGAACTGGACAAGCACAGCAAGGGCGTCGTGTTCACCATCCCGCTGGAGCACATCGCCGGCATCGACGTGGGCCAGATCGAGCGCTTCGAGGAACGCATCAGGGACGACATCTGACACACGCCATTCACTTCAGGCTCCGGGAGACAACCATGCTGGTCAGGGACATCATGAAGACGGACGTGGCGACCATCTCGCCGTTCGCCACCATCCGCGAGGCCATGCAGCGCATGAAGGCGCGCGGCGTCAAGTCGTTGGTTGTCGAGAGGCAGGGCGAGCACGACGCCTGGGGCATCATCACCTACACAACCATCCTGCGCACCATCGTGGCGGAGGAAGGCGACATCGATCTGATCAACGTCTACGACGTGAGCGCCAAGCCGGCGATCTCCGTGTACGGCGAGATGGACGTCAAGCACGTGGCCCGGCTCATGGTCAACGAGGACTACCGCCGCGTGGTGGTGCTGCGCAACAACGAGCTGGAAGGCATCATCACCATGAATGACATCGTCACCGCGGTGCTCAAGATGGTGGACGAGTAGCCGATAATCTCCAAGATGCCGTGCGCCGGGCCCGCGCGGCTGTGCCTGCAATCCTGGCCCGATCGCAGACGGGGTGTGCATCGTGGCAGGAGACACAACGCCCGCGTTCAACCGCCTCGCGGGGCGCATCGCCCTGCGCATCGCGGCGATTTACCTGGTGCTGGGTTTGCTGTGGATCGCGTTGTCCGACCGTGCGCTGATGGCGCTGGTGGACGATCCGCGCACGCTGACCTGGCTGCAGACCATCAAGGGCTGGGCCTACGTGGCCGTGACCGCCCTGCTGCTCTACGCCCTGGTCTTCTGGCAGACCCGGCGCGTGGCCCGGGCCAACGAGGCCCTTGAGGAGCGCGATCGTCACATCACCCGGCTGAATCGCGTCTACGCGATGCTCAATGCCATCAACGGCGGAATCCTGCGCATTCGCCATCGCGATACCCTGCTCAACGAGACCTGCCGGATCGCCGTGGAGAAGGGCGGTTTTCCGCTGGCGTGGGTGGGGCTCGCCGAAGAGGACGGAACGCGGGTGCGCCCGGTCTCCAGTGCCGGCGAAGGCCTGGATTGCCTGGACGGGCTGGAGTTGCGCATCGATCCCGGGGATCCGGACGCCCATCCCATGGCCAAGGATCTGGCCGCGGGCCGTCCGTTCGTCATCGATGAGCTTGCCGCCGTGCCCCCCATGGATGCCTGCCACGCCCGCGCCCGGGAGCTGGGGTTTCGTTCCGTGGCCGTGGTGCCCATCGTGGGCCAGTCCCGGCTGATGGGGGTGATGGGCTTTTTCGTTCGCGAGCGTCGTGGCCCGGCCGGCGTAGTGTTCGACGAGGGCGAGCTGCAGCTGCTCACCGAGCTGGCGGCGGATACCGGCATCGGCCTGACACTCATCGAGCAGGGCGATGCCCTGGACCGGGCGGCTCGCTTCGATCCCCTCACCGGGCTGGCCAATCGCAGCCTGCTGGAGGAACGCATCGGCCAGGCCCTCATGCGCGCCCGTTTCCAGCGTCGTTCCGTGGGTGTCATGGCCCTGGAGGTCATCGGCCTGCGCTCGCTGGTGGACTCCCTGGGGCGCCAGCAGGGCGACCGCCTGCAGCAGGCCGTGGCGGCTCGCCTGGTGAACCGGGTGCGCGAGGGTGACACCGTGGCCTATCTGGGCAACGGCGAGTTCGCCGTACTCCTGGCCGATGTGCGCACGGGCCTGGACGTCTCCGAAGTGGCGGAGAAAAAGCTCCTGGTCCCGTTCGAGCTGGAACTCGACCCCGGCGCCCCGCCCCTGGTGGTGAAGCTCTCTGCCGGCGCGGCAGTCTTCCCCGGCGATGCCGACACGCCCGAGAGCCTCCTGCAGTGCGCGGGCGTGGCGCTGCATCAGGGGGGGGCTGCGTCCCATGCGGGGCGCTGCGTGTTCTACGCGCCCGAGATGGACGAGCAGGTGCGCGAATACCAGATGCTCGACAATGAACTGCACGGCGCGCTGGAGCGGGGCGAGATGGCCCTGCATTTCCAGCCCATCGTGCACCTGGATTCCGGGGAGGTCATCGGCATGGAGGCACTGCTGCGCTGGCACAACCGGCGCTTCGGTCCCGTGGCGCCGGACCGGTTCATTCCCATCGCGGAGCATTCGGGCCTGATCCGCACCCTCGGCGACTGGGTCCTGGATACGGCCTGCGCGCAGGTCGTACGCTGGCGCGAGCGCGGCTGGCGCAAGCTGGCCATGAGCGTCAACCTCTCCGTGCGTCAGTTGCTGGCCCCCGGTTTCGACGAGCGCGTGCGCGAGATCGTCATGACCCACCGCCTGGACCCGGACGACATGCCCCTGGTGCTGGAAGTCACCGAGACCGCCGTCATCGAGGACATGGAGGCGGTGTCCGCCGCCCTTGACCGGCTCAAGCGCCTGGGCATTGCCGTGCACCTGGATGACTTCGGTACCGGCTACGCCTCGCTCAGCTACCTGCAGCAGCTGCCCGTGGACGCCCTCAAGATCGACAAGAGCTTCGTGCAGAGCCTGGAGTCCGACCCCGTCGCCGAGAACCTAGTGCGTTCCGTGATCGTGCTCGCCCAGGGGCTGGAACTGGCGCTCGTGGCCGAGGGCGTGGAGACCCCGGGTCAGCGGGACAAACTCATGGAACTGGGTTGCGACGTCGGCCAGGGTTACCTGTTTGCCCGCCCACAGCCCGTCGACGCCGTGGACCACGTGCTCGCCGATTCTCTGAGCTCAGTGCAGTCGGGTCGTGCGGAGCGGTATTGAGGGTTTTTGAACGGATTAACCGCGACGCAAAGACGCAGAGGCGCAAAGGTGCGCAAAG
>NZ_MVBK01000053.1 GCF_002000365.1 Thioalkalivibrio denitrificans
ACGGGCACCTAAGTCCGACAGGCTGCTAGAGTTCCAGCCACGGACCTCGGAAGACGTTGCGGCCGCTGGGCGCTTCCATGGGAAGGTCAGCGGCACGCTCGATGGTGACACTCACCCGGGCCTGATAAGGCGCACGATCCGTGACCGGCACGGGCAGGGAGAGTTCGCCTTCTTCCGGCAGTACCCCCACCGGGCGCACCACCCCGTCCGGCCACTCGAGCCAGAGCACGCACACTTCGCCTTCCGGCATCTGCGGGGGCACGATGGCGCGGGCGCGGATCAGCTGGCCGCCGCCCTCGGCGGTGACGATCCACCCCATGGCGTCCTGGCCGGGCTCGGCGATCATGGCCACGCGCTCGGGCATGGGTGTCGGTGACGGATCGGGCGGTGCCAGGGGGAGCACGATCAACGCCAGCACCATGGCCGTGGCCGCAAAGCCAACTCCGCGCCAGAAGGCGAGGCTGTTCCACAGCCCCGGCCGTCTCCACGGAGCCGGGTTGTCGATACGCCGGGAGACGGACGCCCAGACACGGTCCGGTACCGAAGGACTGGGGGTCGTCGCCCAGGCCATGTCCGCCAAGCGTTCTTCCCAGTGCGCCACCTGGGCCTGAAGATCCGCGTCGCGCACGAGCAGGCGCTCGAAACGGCGCCGGGCGGCCCCGCGCAGGGTGCCCAGGGCATACTCGGCGGCCAGCCGCCGGCGAAGTTCCGGGTTGTCATACCTCATGGCCGGACCCTCTCACACATCCAGGCACTTCCTCAATTGTTCCAGCCCCCGCCGGATCCAGGTCTTGACCGTGCCAAGGGCGGTGCCTGTGACCTGAGCCACTTCCGCGTGGCTCAGGCCCTGAAAATACGCGATCTCCAGGCAACGGCGCTGATCTTCGCCCAGCTGCCCAAGACAGTCCCGCAGACGGTCGCTGTCGTTGTCCAACCCCTCCGGCCCGGGTGCCGTGGACCACTCATCCATGAGAAATTCCAGGTGGGCGGGATCCTGGAGCGTGACCTGGCGCCGGTTGCGCCTCAGGGTATCCAGGGCGCCGTTGCGCACGATGGTCACCAGCCACGTCTGAGGGCTGGCCAGGTGCGGCCGGTAGTCCCCCGCCCGGTGCCAGATCTTCACGTACGCATCCTGCAGGCACTCCTCGGCCTGGGCCTCGCTACCCAATATACGCACGGCAATGGCAAACAGTTTCGGGGATGTGGCCCGATACAGGCGCTCGAAGGCCCCCTTGTTGCCCAGGGCGCATTCGCTCAGCAGTCGTGCAAGATCGGGGGGGCTGGTGTCGGTCACGCTATTACAGGGTGGGGGCGCGGAGACAAGATACAGGATGCAAGATGCAACTGGAAATCCGCTTCCGGGCCAATCAGCCCGCAGACGCGGTCTTCACTTGCCTCTTGGATCCTGCCTCTTGCCTCTCTGTTTTTCCCTTGTATTCACAAAGGTCCCGAATCAGGCATTCCGGGCACTTCGGGCTGCGCGCGGTGCACACGTAGCGCCCGTGCAGGATCAGCCAGTGGTGGGCGTCCTTGAGGAATTCGGGGGGAACCACCTTGAGCAGTTTCTTCTCCACCGCGAGCGGTGTCTTGCCCGGGGCGAGCCGGGTACGGTTGGCCACCCGGAAGATATGGGTGTCCACGGCCATGGTGGGTTCGCCGAAGGCGGTGTTGAGGATCACGTTGGCGGTCTTGCGGCCCACGCCGGGCAGGGCCTCGAGCGCCGCACGATCATGGGGCACCTTGCCCCCGTGTTGCTCAACCAGTATCCGGCAGGTCTTGATGATGTTCTCGGTCTTGCTGTTGTACAGGCCGATGGTCCTGATGTAGCGCTTGAGCCCGTCGAGGCCCAGATCAAGGATGGCCTGCGGCGTGTTGGCCACGGGAAACAGGAGCGCCGTGGCCTTGTTGACCCCCTTGTCCGTGGCCTGCGCCGACAGAATCACGGCCACGAGCAGTTCGAAGGGAGTGCGGTAATTCAGTTCCGTGGTCGGATGTGGATTCGCTGCCCGAAGGCGCTCGAAGATCCGCCGCCGTTTCCCGGCGTTCATGAATGAACGCAGATACAAGAGGCAAGATACAAGATACAAGCAGGGTGTCGGGCTCGGCTTCTTGTCTCTTGCATCTTGTATCTTGCCTCTAGTGCTTTCCTAAATATGACGGAAAAGCCCGACGTCGGGAGTCGGCTCGCGGGGGTGGTCTTCCTTCTCGGTCTCGAGTTCCTTGAGCAGGTTGGCGTGCTCCTTATCCAGTGTACGCATGGCGTCCTCATCCAGTTTCGGGAAGATGACGTTGGCGATGTAGGAGCCGAGTTCGTCCATGCAGGAGGGCCAGTACTTGCCGTTGAGGTGGAAGCTGTGGCGGGCGTGCTGGCCCATGGGATAGCTGTCGAAGCGCGTGATCATGGTGGCGGAAAGATCCGGATCCTTCTCCGTGAACGCCCTGGCCCAGTCGTACCACCACTTGTAGTACTTCTCCTGAACCGCTTCGCTCATCTCGTGATGCCCGAAGAAGGCGGCCATGGTGCTGCGCGGCGCCAGCCCGTAGCGGGTGCCGCGCTTGCCGGCAAAGGGGAAACGTCCAGCCATGAAAACTCCTCCTGCCAATGAACCCGCCGCGACTGCGGCGCGGCCCGTCAATCAGCCCACTGCCTCAGCCGGTCTGGTGATCCGCGCGGCGGCGCGTTTCTGCAGGCCGTCGTCGATGACGTTCTTGAGCGCGATCAGCAGGCCCAGGGCGATGAATGCGCCGGGGGGGAGCAGGGCGAGCAGAAACCCGCGGTACTGCTCGATCAGCGTGATGCTGAAGCCGCGTACGGCATCGCCGAACATGAGATGCGCGTCGGCCAGCAGGGTGCCGTGGCCCACGGCCTCGCGCAGTGCCCCGAGGGCCACCAGTACACAGGTGAATCCCAGTCCCATGGCGAGACCGTCGGCCAGGGCCTTCGGAATCGGCTGCTTGGAGGCGAAGGCTTCTGCCCGGCCGATGATGGCGCAGTTGGTGACAATCAGCGGGATGAAGATGCCGAGGATCAGGAAGAGCTCGTGGAAAAAGGCATTCATGGCCAGTTCGATGGCGGTCACCACCGAGGCGATGATCAGCACAAACACCGGGATGCGGATCTCCGGCCGGACCCAGTGGCGGATGAGGGACACGGTGACGTTGGAGGCCACCAGCGTCAGGGTGGTGGCAAGCCCCAGGCCCAGCGCGTTTATCACCGTGCCGGAGATGGCCAGCAGCGGGCACAGTCCCAGCAGTTGCACGATTCCCGGATTGTTGTGCCAGAAGCCGTTGGCGCCGATCTCGCGGTAGCTGATGTCACTCAAGGGGCTGCTCCTCCTCTTCGCGCGGCTCGCGGGCGAACACATCATCGCGGTGGGACTCGAAGTATACCAGCGCGTCGCGCACCGCCGTCACCACCGCACGCGCGGTGATGGTGGCCCCGGTGAACTGGTCGAACACGCCGCCGTCGCGACGCACCGCCCAGGCCTCGTAGGCCAGATTGGCGAGACTGCGCCCGTTGAAGTCGAGGATCCAGTCGGAGCGCTGCACCTCGATGTCGTCGCCCAGGCCCGGGGTTTCCCGGTGGGCGACCACGCGCACACCGGTGACCTCGCCGGCGGCATCGATGCCCACCAGCATGCGAATGGGTCCGCTGTAACCCCCCGGCGCGACGACCGAGAACACCACCGCCTGGGGTTCGTCCTCGAGCCAGGCCCGGTAGGCGCGCAGGCCCGACCCGCCCAGGAGTTCGTCGGAGAGGTTGATCGCGTCTTCCAGAATTTCGTTGTCGTAGGGCGTGTCCTGCAGGATTTCGTGCAGGCTCTGCAGCATCATGGCCTCCTCGTTGGCCGCGATGCGCTCGGCCGTGCCATCGAAGACGAAGGCTACAAGCCCGGTGCCCACCACGCCGAACGTGGCCAGGAGCAGGCCGGAGATGAGGATATTGCGCAGCACCGCTACGGACCGTTGTCACGCCGCGGCGGGGGCGGATTCTGCCCGAATGCGCGCGGCTGCGTGTAATGGTCGATGGTGGGCGCCGCCATGTTCATGAGCAGCACGGCGAAGGCCACGGCGTCGGGGTAATTGCCCCAGGTGCGGATCACGTAGAGCAGGATTCCGATGCCGGCGCCATAGATCAGCCGGCCGCGCGGCGTGGTGCTGGCCGAGACCGGATCGGTGGCGATGAAGAACGCGCACAGGATGGAGGCACCGCTGAACACGTGAAAGGCGGGTGATGCATAGGCATCGGGGTCGATGACCCAGAACGCGCCCGCCATGACCGCGAGGCTGCCCAGCACGGCCACCGGTATCTGCCAGCTGATCACGCGCATGAACAGCAGAAACAGCCCGCCCAGCAGGAACCAGTTGGCAATCCACTCCCAGCCGTGCCCGCTGAAACTGCCGAACAGTGGGTGCTCGCGGATCTCGCTGATGGTGCGATTCTGCGCCAGCTCGGTCTTCATGTGATCCAGGGGCGTGGCGGTGGTGATCATGTCCCAGGTCAGTTCCCTGGGCAGCTGGCCGAGAAAGATCGCCGCAGTCACTTCGCCGATACTGAAACCCAGGTCATCGAAGCCCATGGGCGGCACCCAGAGGATCAGTTCCCTGGGGAACGACAGCAGCACCACCACGTAACCCACCATGGCCGGGTTGAACGGGTTGTAGCCCAATCCACCGTAAAGATGCTTGGCGACCACGATGGCGAAGCCAACACCCACCAGCGTCACCCACCAGGGGGTGAGCGGCGGCAGTGCCAGCGCGAACAGCCAGCCGGTCACCACGGCGCTGTAGTCGCCCAGGACCGGGATCACCGGGCGCCTGCGCGCCAGCAGCATGAGCGCCTCGAAGCCCACCGCAAAGCCGACCGCCAGCAAGACGTTGACCAGAACGCCCAGGCCGAAATACCAGGTCATGGCCAAGGTGCCCGGCACCAGCGCGTAGAGCACGCGCCGCATCAGCTGGCCCACATCGTGGGCCGGGATCATGTGCGGGGAGCTGTGAGTGCGGAAGCGCATGAAGGCGTTAGAGGCAAGATCCAAGAGACAAGAGACAAGTGAAAACCGGTTCTTGCGGCCTGGTTGTCAGCCGGATGGTTCCTTATCCCTGTCGGTCTTTTCCGTGTCCATCTGCTCGGATTCCTGTGTGGCCTTCCTGGCGCGGGCGCGCTCCAGGGCGGCCTGGATGGCCGCTTTCTTCGGGTCCTCGCCGGGATCGCCCTGTTTCGCCGCCAGGGCGGCCTTCTTGCGGGCAAGGCGTTCGGCCTTCTCGCGGGCCTCCTGTTCCAGGCGCGCCTGGCGGAACTCGTGTCGTTCCCGGGCGATGTCCGCCTTGCGGCGTTCCCGTTCCTGTGCCCAGATCTCGGTCTTGGCGTAGCGGTAGTACTGTACCAGAGGAATGTTGCTGGGGCAGACGTAAGCGCAGCAGCCGCACTCGATGCAGTCGAAGAGATTGTAGTCCTGGGCCTTGTCGAAATCCTTGGCGCGCGCGTACCAGTAGATCTGCTGGGGCAGCAGCTGTGCCGGGCACACCCGTACGCATTCTGCGCAGCGTATGCACGGCATGACCGGGCCGGGCGGCGCTATGTCTTCGTCGGTGGCCGCAAGGATGCAATTGGTGGCCTTGACCACCGGCACCTCGTCGCTGGGCAGCCCAAAGCCCATCATGGGGCCACCCATGATCAGGCGCGACACCGCCGACGTGTAGCCGCCGCTGGCGTCGACCAGTTCGGCAATGGGCGTCCCGATGAGTACCTCCAGATTGCGGGGCCGGTTCACGCCGCCGCCGGTCACTGTAACGATGCGCGACAGCAGGGGTTCTCCGAGGGCCACCGCACGGTACACGGCAGCGGCCGTTCCGACGTTCTGGCAGACCATGCCGATGTCGGCAGGGAGCCCCTGGCTGGGCACCTCGCGACCTGTCAGCACCTGTATCAGTTGCCGTTCGCCTCCGGCCGGGTACAGGCTGGGAATCGGCACGATCCGGATTCCGTCCACGTCGTCACCGCCCAGCGCCCGGCGCAAGGCCTCGATGGCGGCAGTCATGTGGTCCTCTATCCCGATCAGGCAGCAACGAGGCTGCACGGCCTGCTTCAGGATGCGTATCCCCTCGATGACCTGGTTTGCATGCGTGCGCATCAGCATGTCATCGCAGGTGATGTACGGTTCGCATTCGGAGGCGTTGATGACCAGGCAGTCGAGCTTGTGACCCGGGCGCGGCGTCAGCTTCACGGCCGAGGGGAAGGCCGCACCGCCAAGTCCCACGATGCCTGCCTCGCGGATGCGATAACGCAGGCTCGCGGGGTCCGCGTTGAGGTAATCCTCGATGTGGGGCAGGCGGCTGTCGCCCCAGTATTCCCTGCCATCGGTCTCGATCACTACGCAGGGCGCGGACAGACCCGAGGGATGTGGCACCGGGTGGTCGGCCACTTCCACCACGTAACCGGACGACGGCGCGTGGACCGGTGCACCCACGTAGGTATCGCATACCCCGATCACGCTGCCCTTGTTGACCCTGTCGCCCGCCTTGACGCAGGGTTCCGCCTCCTCGCCGATATGCTGGCGCAGGGGCACAATCAGCCGGCCCGGCACCCGCATGGGCAGCACCGGCTCGCGGGTGCTCTCCTCCTTGTGGCCGGGCAATTCCAGCCCGCCGTGGAACGGGTGCAGTTTGAGGCCGTGTTCGGTCATTTCGTCGGGCATTCTAACCCGGATCACTGCCGGGCCGGCTGATTGTG
>NZ_MVBK01000054.1:0-4783 GCF_002000365.1 Thioalkalivibrio denitrificans
CCTGAGGCAGAGGCGAAAACCCGACACTCAACCCTTGCCATTCCCTCCCCCGCAAGCGAGGGAGGGAATGGCAAGGGTTGAGTGTCGGGTTTTCGCCTCTGCCTCAGGGAAGGCGCACCATGCAAAAGGGCCGCCCCCGAAAGGGCGGCCCTTTTCACCTTTTGGTGCCGGAGATAGGAGTCGAACCTACGACCTTGGCATTACGAATGCCCTGCTCTACCAGCTGAGCTACTCCGGCGGGGAAAACTGCCGAGGCGGGTGATTATTTCACTCTCGCGCCGTTTGCGCCAGCGCGCGTAATGCCGGCTGAAGAACTAGCCCGCATATCTCACCGGGACCGGTGAGATATGCGGGCTTGCGGGCAGGTCCGCCCCTCTAAAAAACAGGTGTTCTTGGCGGGCTTCGCGGCTTCGCGAGAGAAACATCCCCGGGCGATCCACGCCGCCAGTGTGGCGGGTCAAAGGCCATACCAGGAAAGGGCCGAAGGCGATCCGGCTCAGGTGTGCTTCGTGGTAAGAACGCTCTCAGTCGCTGCGGCGCACCCGGATGACCACGTCCACGCCGGCCACATCCATGCCGGACGGCAGGTCGGGCAGGCCGGTCACATCCATCTTGCTGAGCGGGATGTCCTCCAGAGCACCGGTGTCCATGTGGAACAGGTGGTGGTGGGGTTCCAGGTTGCTGTCGTAGAAGACGCGGGCCGGGTCGACGATCACCTGACGAATGAGGCCCTTTTCGGCGAACAGACCCAGCGTGTTGTACACGGTGGCCTTGGACACCGCGGCGTCCCGGGCATTGACGCGGGCCAGCACCTGGTCCGCGGAGACGTGCTGGTGACGATCGAAGAGCACGCCGGCAATCTCCACCCGCTGCTGGGTGGGGGTGATGCCGTGCTCGCGCAGGCGCCTGATGATCGCTTCGCGCGCCTCGGCGGATGAAGTCATTTCTATCGACATGTTCATACTTTAGCGTCAACCTTAGACAAAGTCTAGATAACGGATGCAGCCTCGCCCCCCTCAGGGGCATCGGCGGCGCGATCCAGCCGATAAGGAGCCGCGTCGAACATCGGCTCCGTTCCGGCCACCAAATCCGCCGCCAGCCGGCAGGAGGCCAGGCTCAGCACGACGCCGTTGCGGAAATGCCCGGCGTTCACGAACAACCCCGGACACCCCGGGTGCTCGCCGATATACGGCACCCCCGTGGGCGATCCGGGCCTCAGCCCCGACCAGTGGTGTTCCACCGGGGCGTCCGCCAGCGCGGGCACCAGCGTCGCGGCCGCAGCCAGCAGTTCCGCCCGGGCATCTCCCGTTGTTTCCTTCCGGAACCCCACGTATTCAAGGGTACTGCCCATGAGAATGCGGCCGTCGCGGCGCGGAATCAAGTAACGGCCGCCGCTCAGCACGATGCGCTGCATGAGTCCCGGCGGGGCGCGAAACAGGATCATCTGCCCGCGCACCGGCACCACCGGCAACGCGGGGCCGCCCTCGGGCATCAACCCGGCGCTCCAAGCCCCGCCGGCGATGAGCACGCGGCGGGCATGGATCTCGCCCTTCGGGGTCCTGACGCCGGTGATTCCGCGCCGGTCCACACACAGGGCCTCAACCGGACTGTGTTCGCGAATCGCGATTCCCCGCCTGACCAGACTGTCCCGCAGGGCCCGCACCAGGCGCGGATTACGCACCTGGGCGATGGACGGCAGCCAGAGTCCGGTCCCGGTGGCTGACCTCAATACCGGCTCGCAGGCATGCACACCCGCTCCATCCAGAATCTCCAGCCCCACGGCGAAACGCTCGGCCCAGCCGCAGGCCGCCGCCTCCTCACCGGCATCCAGCACCAACATGCCGGAACGGGTCCACTCCGGGTCCACCCCGGTCTCCGCGTGCAGCTCGGCCGCGAACGCCGGATAGGCGTCCTGGGTATGCCGGGCGAGCACGGTAACCGGGTCGGGATAGCGCCAGGGATAGAGGGGCGAGAGGATGCCGCCGCCGGCCCAGGAGGCCTCGCGACCGGTCTCACCCCGCTCCAGCACCGTCACCTCGAGGCCGGCGTCATGCAGGAAACGGGCGGTCAGCATGCCGATAAGGCCGCCGCCCACCACGATGCAGTCGGTCATGAGCATTCCCGGCGAGATCAGGACGAGGCGGCCGGGCCGCTTCGAAGGCGTGCAATTGGAGCGGGTGATGGGAATCGAACCCACGTCATCAGCTTGGGAAGCTGAGGTTCTACCATTGAACTACACCCGCAGGAACCAGCCCGCATATCTCACCACCCTTCTACTGCGGCCGCCGGTCTGCGCGCTGTGACGGGGCGTCTGCTGCGTAGGAGCGGCGACCCCGCCGCGAACCGCCCGGCTCGATCGACCTCCGCGTTCGGCCCGGGGTCGGGCCTCCTACATCCGGCCCTGAGCAACGTAGTGTCGGCTACGCCTGCGCCGTCTTCCGTTCCGCGCGCCCCGTCACAGCGGCATCTCGACGCCCTCGCTACGAACGGTGGTGAGATATGCGGGCTGGCCATTTTATCCACCTCGCGGAGGCAAGGAAAGGCTAATCGGCGGGCCATGCCCGCCGTCCCGGCCGTAAGGGGGCCCGACCAAAAAACATGTTCTCTCGCGAAGAGCGCAAAGGACGCCAAGAAATTCGATGACTATATGGATGTTCCGTGGGCGCGCCGGGCCCCGACGGTCGGGATGCCGGGTATGGCCCAACCATTACTTATGAATGGGTTTCCTTGGCGAGCTTGGCGCTCTTTGCGAGAGAAAGGTCTTTTTCTTCGTGCCCTTCGTGAGCTTCGTGGTGAATCGCCCTTTCTTGAACCAGCGGACCAGCATGTATCCAGCATCGGGCATCTGCCTTAGAATGGACAATCCACCTGCACAAACCGCATGTACGACCATGGAAATCACCCTCAACGGCACACCCCGTGACGTTCCCGACGGCCTGACCGCGGCGGCGCTGCTCGACCACCTGGAGATGTCCGGGCAGCGGTTGGCCATGGAGGTCAACGGCGAGATCGTCCCGCGCAGCGAGCACGCCCGGCACACGGTCAACCCCGGCGACCGGGTGGAGATCGTGCGCGCCATCGGCGGCGGGTGAACACCCAGCACCCAACCGGAACACCTCATGTCAGATACCGATCGACCCAATGACGGCCTGGTCATCGCCGGGCAGACCTACCATTCCCGCCTGCTGGTGGGCACCGGCAAGTACAGGGACCTGGACGAGACCCGCGCGGCCGTAGAGGCCAGCGGCGCGGAGATCATCACGGTGGCCATCCGGCGCACCAACATCGGCCAGAACCCGGACGAGCCCAACCTGCTGGACGTGCTGCCCGCCGACCGCTACACCTACCTGCCCAATACCGCCGGTTGCTACAACGCACAGGACGCCATCCGCACCTGCCGCCTGGCCCGGGAGCTGCTGGACGGGCACAAGCTGGTCAAGCTGGAGGTGCTGGGCGACGAGAAGACCCTCTACCCGGACGTGGTGCAGACGCTTGAGGCCGCCGAGATCCTGGTGGCGGACGGCTTCGACGTGATGGTCTACACCAGCGACGACCCGATCCTGGCGAAACGCCTTGAGGAGCTCGGCTGCGTGGCGGTGATGCCGCTGGCCGCCCCCATCGGCTCCGGGCTGGGCATCCAGAACCGCTACAACATCCTGGAGATCGTGGAGAACGCCTCGGTGCCCATCCTGGTGGATGCGGGCGTGGGCACGGCGTCGGACGCCGCCATCGCCATGGAACTGGGCTGCGACGGCGTACTCATGAACACCGCCATCGCCGCGGCGAAGAACCCCGTGCTGATGGCAGGCGCCATGAAAAAGGCCATCGAGGCCGGCCGCGAGGCCTTCCTCGCCGGCCGCATGCCCCGCCGCCGCTACGCCTCGGCGTCGTCCCCGGTGGAGGGGACGTTTTTCTGAGTCCGCTGGAAAATCTTCAACGCAGAGGCGCAAAGACGCAAAGGAACGCAAAAGGGCCTTTGATCAAAAAACCTTTGCGCCCCTTTGCGTCTTCGCGTCTTTGCGTTGAGGCTTTTCACACCCATGTCCAAACCCGGCCCCACACCACACAGACCCATCCGCAGCTTCGTGCGACGGGAGGGGCGCCTGACGCCCGGGCAGCAGCGGGCGCTGGAGACGCTCTGGCCGCGGTACGGGATCGACTTTTCAGAGGAACCGCTGGACCTTGCCGCGATCTTCGGCCGGTCCGCGCCGGTGACGCTGGAGATCGGCTTCGGCAACGGGGAGAGCCTCGCGCAGATGGCGGAGGCGGCGCCGGAGCGGGACTTTCTCGGCATTGAGGTACACCGCCCCGGCGTGGGGCGCCTGCTCGCGCGCATCGAGGCCCTGGGGCTGACGAACCTGCGGGTCATGTGCCACGACGCGGTCGAGGTGCTCGAACACCGGATCGCGCCAGGCTGCCTGGACACAGTGCAGATCTTCTTCCCCGATCCCTGGCACAAGAAACGCCATCACAAGCGGCGCCTCATCCAGCCCGCATTCGTGGCGCTGCTGGCGACCCGCCTGCGCTCGGGCGGCACGCTCCACCTGGCCACGGACTGGGAAGACTACGCGCGGCACATGCTGGACGTGCTCAACGCCTCACCCGAATTCCGCAACACCGCCGACGGCTTCGCCCCGCGCCCGCCCCACCGGCCTCTCACAAAGTTCGAGCAGCGGGGACAGACACGGGGGCATGGGGTTTGGGACCTCATTTTCATGAAGGTTGAAGGATGAAGGATGAAGGTTGAATGAAACCACCCCCTTTGAAAGGATGAAGGTTGAAG
>NZ_MVBK01000054.1:4827-11819 GCF_002000365.1 Thioalkalivibrio denitrificans
CCCTCTGGAAGGATGAAGGAGGAAGGATGAAGGTTGAATGAAACCACCCTCACCCCGGCCCTCTCCCTGAGAGAGAGGGGGACCACCATTCATCCTTCATCCTTCATCCTTCATCCTTCGCCCGAAGGGCGTGCTCGTCGTCACTTGACGACGAGGACCGCCACCTCCGCCCGCCCGATCACCCGCTCCGAGACGCTGCCCATGAGCAGGCGCTGCAGGCCGGTGCGGCCGTGGCTGCCGACCACGATCAGATCCGCGCCCTGGCGAACGGCCACATCAACGATCACCTCGTCGGGACGGCCCTCTTCCTGAACGCCCGTCACCTCGATGGGATCGTCCCTGAGCGCCTCGCGCACGCGGTCGATGGCCGCGGCCGCCTCGAGGCGACGCTCCTCGCTGTGCCCGGGGACATCCACGGACACAACCGTGAGCGGGAGCTTGCAGCTACGGGCCAGATTGGAAGCGGCTACCGAGGCGGCGTCGCCCAGGCGTGATCCGTCGGTGGCCACCAGGATGCGTTTCTCGGGCATGCGCGCGTGGCAGGGCACAACCAGCACACTGCACGGCGCGTGGCCGATGACCTTGGCGGTGGAGTCGCCCATCATCAGACGCGCCAGGTCGCTGCGCGTGCGCCGTCCGATGACGATCACGTCGGCGCGGACGTCCTCCGCCGCGGCCACGGTCTCGAGGTAGGGGTCCGTGCCGTGACGCAGGATCGTTTCGCACACCACGCCCTTGTCGCCGCAACGCCGACTGAAGGCCTCCAGAAAGCCCCGAGCCGCCTCCGCCTCGGCCTCCACGCGATCCGGCGCCATGGCCTCGTATTCGGGATTGGTGATCACCACCCGCAACAGGTAGAGCCGGGCGCCGCACTCGCCGGCCATGCTCAGGGCCACCTCCTGGGCGCCCTCGCTGAATTCCGTCCCGTCGGCGGCCAGCAATATGCGCTCGAAACGGCCGACAGGTGAGAGACTCGCAGCCATGGGTTGCTCCTGAGACTGTCCGTTGCCCTAACCCGCCGGATGCGCGGCCCCGGCGGCTGTGACCAGCCGCACGGACCGCATCCGCCCGAAGGAAAGGGATATAGAGCGAAATGTAGCAGGCCGGGAGCCTGTCGGACACCGGCGCGGGCACGGCCCGGCTTGGCTTTGGTGCGCCCCGGTGGGATAATCTCGTCTTTTTTGCGGGATTTTCGACCTCCCTGACCACCCTCCCCCAAGACCGATCATGCCAGAGACCGTCTCCCTCACCCCCGAAATGATGGTGGTCCTCGGACTACTGGGTTTCACCATCTTCCTGTTCGTGTCCGAGATCGTCAGGGTCGACGTGGCCGCGGTGTCGGTCATGGTGCTGCTGGGACTGCTCAGCCTGGTGCCCGGTCTGGGCGGCGTAGCCGATACGCACCGCCTGTTCGACGGTTTTGCCAGTAACGCGGTCATCTCGATCATCGCGGTGATGATCATCGGCGCGGGGCTGGACAAGACCGGGGTCATGAGCCGCGTGGCCTCTTTCATCATGCGCATCGGCGGCGCCACCGAGAAACGCATCATTCCCTTGATCTCGGGCACCGTGGGCGTGATCTCGAGCTTCATGCAGAACGTGGGCGCCGCCGCGCTGTTCCTGCCCGTGGTCTCGCGTGTATCGGCGCGCACGGGGCTGCCCATGTCGCGCCTGCTCATGCCCATGGGGTTTTGCGCCATCCTGGGCGGCACGCTGACCATGGTGGGTTCCAGCCCGCTGATCCTGCTCAATGACCTGCTGCCGGCGGACATGGAGCATTTCGAACTGTTCGACGTGACGCCCATCGGCCTGGCCCTGGTCGCCACCGGCATCGTCTACTTCGTGTTGCTGGGCCGCTTCGTACTGCCCAAGGTCAGCACCGACGGGACCAAGGGCGAAGGTGCCGTGGACTACTTCCGGCGCGTCTATGGCCTGGACTACTCCATCCGCGAATTCCGCCTACCCGCCGAGCACCCGCTGTGCGGCAAGACCGTGGGCGAACTGGAGCGCGGTCACCACGTGGTGGTGGTGGGCACGCTGGTGGGCGAGGATCTGCGCGTGGAGCCCTGGGCGGGCTACACCATCGAAGGCAACGCACAGCTGGCCATACTCGGGCGCCCGGAGCGGCTGGACGAGTTCGCCGCGGGCACGGGCATCGAGGCCAAACGGCACCTGGACGTCTTCGCGGACGTGCTGGCGCACACCAAGTCCGGCATCGGCGAGGTGGTCATTCCGCCCGACTCGGGACTGGTCGGCAAGACCGTCACGGACGCTGCCATGCGCAAGATCTACGGGCTTTCCGTGCTGGCCATCCATCGGGGCGACGAGACCTTCCGCGAGGGCCTGAGGGACATTCCGCTGCAGGCCGGCGACACACTGGTCTGCCACTGCAGCTGGAACTCGCTGGCGCGCGTGGAAAAGGACCGGGACTTCGTGGTGGTCACCAGTGAGTACCCCCACGAGGAACTGCGCCCCCAGAAGGTGGGATACGCGCTCACGTTCTTCATCGTGGCGCTGGCCCTGATCCTGTTCACCGATCTGCGTCTTTCGGTGGCCCTGCTGGTGGGCGCCGTGGGCATGATCCTCACCGGCGTGCTTGACATGGACGAGGCCTACAAGGCCGTGAGCTGGAAAACCGTGTTCCTTCTCGCCAGCCTCATTCCGCTGGGTGCTGCGGTGCAGGATACCGGTACCGCGGCATGGATTGCCCAGGAGACGCTCTCCCTGCTGGGCGACGTGGCCCCATGGATCCTGCAGGCCGCCATCGCCATCCTGGCGACTTTCTTCACGCTGGTCATGTCCAATGTCGGCGCCACTGTGCTGCTGGTGCCCCTGGCCGTGAGTATCGCCGTGGCCGCCCAGGGGCTCGGGATGGACGCCGACCCCCGGGTGTTCGCCCTGACGGTAGCCATCGCCACGTCGAATTCGTTCCTGATTCCCACGCACCAGGTCAACGCCCTGATCATGGGCCCCGGCGGCTATCGGGTGAAGGATTTCATGAAGGCAGGCGGCATCATGACGGTGCTTTTTCTCGTCGTTTCCCTGATCATGTTGAACCTGATTTTCTAGAGATCATGCCCCGCACGAAGAACGGGGCCGGAACTCAATCCAATTTCACGACAGCAAGGAGATCTGACCCATGTCCAGAAAACACCCGATTGTCGCGGTGACCGGATCCTCGGGAGCCGGCACATCCACCGTCAAGCGTGCCTTCGAGCACATCTTCCTGCGGGAGAACGTCAATCCCGTGATCGTCGAGGGCGACAGCTTCCACCGCTTTAATCGGGTGGAAATGAAGGACGCCATGAAAAAGGCGGAAGCAGCAGGCAACAACCACTTCAGCCACTTCGGTCCGGATGCCAATCTGTTCGACAAGATCGAGGAACTGTTCAAGACGTACGGCGAGACCGGCGGCGGCAAGAAGCGCTATTACATCCACAACGATGAAGAGGCGGCACATCACAACGCCCGGCTCGGCACCAGCGTGAAGTCCGGCGAGTTCACCCCCTGGGAGGACATCCCCGAGGGCACTGACCTGATGTTCTATGAAGGCCTGCACGGGCTGGTGGTGAACGGCGAAGTGAATACCGCCCAACACGTGGATCTGGGCGTGGGCGTGGTGCCCATCGTCAACCTGGAGTGGATCCAGAAGATCTTCCGTGACCACGGGGAACGCGGTTATACCGCCGAGGCCATCGTCGACACCATCCTGCGCCGCATGCCGGACTACGTGAAATACCTCACGCCGCAGTTTTCGCTCACGGACATCAACTTCCAGCGTGTGCCCACGGTGGACACCTCCAACCCCTTCATCGCCCGCGACATCCCCACACCGGACGAGAGCATGGTGGTGATCCGCTTCAGGGATCCCAAGAAGTTCGGTATCGACTTCCCCTACCTGCTGAACATGCTTCACGACTCGTTCATGTCGCGGCGCAACAGCATCGTGGTGCCCGGCGGCAAGATGGGGCTGGCCATGGAGATCATCCTCGCCCCCATCATCAGCGACATGATCGAGAAGAGTCGCACCTGAGCGCGTGGGCGCCGCACCCCGGTCATCGGCCGGGGTGCGCACGTCCGAACGACCCTACAAGCGCAGGGTCAAGACGCATACCGAGCCTGCCATTGCTATTATCAGCGAAGACACTGAGTCGAAGGACCACTCATGCGCTTCTTCCTGAGACGGCGACAGGGTCCCAAGTGGCTGCGCCAGCAGTTTCTGGATCGATTCATGGGCCGCACGCTCATTGTGCACCGCGGCCTTCCCCCTGAATGGCTCGACGAACTGCTCAAGCAGCCGGGGGGCGGTGGTCATTTCCGTATTGATGCCCGCAGGGTGGACCAGAAGCATCCCACACCCATCGAGTGGTTCGTGCGCGACCACGTGCTCCCGCTGGCCCTGCCCATGCCCGTACTGGTGCAGGTGGGACAGGGCTTCATCCTGCTGCGTCACCTCACCCGCAACGAACAACCGGTGCACCCCGGCGAGATCCGGTGGTTCCTGGATGAAATGGACACACGCCACCACATGCGCCTGCGCATCACACACGACGAGTTCGTACCGGAGCCAGGGATCCCGTCGGCCGACAATGAGGCCCGGTCGATGACGGAGCATCGGGGCCTGTGAGCCAGGGCAGTCCCTTTTCCGTTGCCTGCGCCGAAGGGGCGGACGCGGATGCCCTTGCCGCCGCCCTCAGCGCCCGCCTCATACCGCCCGACGGGGGTGACGCCCTGGGATTTCTCTACGTCACCGATGCCCTGGCGCGCCAGCTTCCGCAGCTGCTCTCCGCACTTCGCGAGGGCACCGGCGTCCCGCACTGGACCGGCAGCGTGGGCGTGGCCCTGTGCACAACGGGGCGGGAGATCTACGACCGGCCCGCGGCCGTGGCCATGATCGGCGGTTTCCCGAAGGGCAGCACGCACATCCTGCCCGTGCTGAAGGACAGCGACGCGCCGCTGGCGTCGCTGCTGGCCGAATGGCGTGAACCTGCACGCTTCGGTGTCCTTCACGCAGATCCCGGCAACCCCCGCACGCCGGACCTGATCGGGCAGGTGGGCGAACGCACCGGCCTGTTCTGCGTGGGGGGCCTGACGTCGTCCCAGGCCGACGACCTTCAGATCGCCGGCGAGGTGACCCGGGGCGGGGTCTCCGGCGCCCTGTTCGGCGAGTCGGTGCAGGTGATCACCGCTCACACCCAGGGCTGTACGCCCATCGGCCCGGCACACCGCATCACGCAGGCCACGGGCAATGTGTTGATCGAACTGGACAATCGTCCGGCCCTGGACGTGTTCCAGGAGGACATCGGCGAGGTGCTCGCACGCGACATGCAACGGGCCGGCGGTTTCATCGTGGCAGCTTTCCCCGTGGAGGGCTCCGACACCCGCGATTACCTGGTGCGCAACCTCGTCGCGGTCGATACCGGCCAGAAACTGGTGGCCGTGGGCGACCGGGTCCGGGAAGGCGGCCGGATCATGTTCTGCCGGCGCGACGCCAACGCCGCCATGGACGATCTGCGGCGCATGCTTGCCGACCTGCGCCATCGGGCACCGGAGGGGGCCCGCGGCGCACTGTACTTTTCGTGCCTGGGCCGCGGCCGCCACCAGTTCGGCGACGACTCCCGGGAACTGCGCACCATCAGCGAGGAACTGGGCGACATCCCCCTGGTCGGATTCTTCGCCAACGGCGAAATCTTCCACAACCGGCTGTATGGCTATACGGGTGTGCTGACGTTGTTTCTCTGAAAGGCAAACATCCAACGCAAAGGCGCTAAGACGCAAAGAGCGCAACTTTCCTGAGGCGCCGCTACGCGGCGTTAACACGAATCAGACCCTTTGCGCCTTTTGCGTCTTCGCGCCTTTGCGTTGAAGGCTTCTTTCCTCCGGAGTCCACATGGAAAAACGTAAGCTCGGCAACATCGACGTGAGCGTGATCTGTCTCGGCACCATGACTTGGGGCGAACAGAACACGGAGGCGGAAGCCCACAGTCAGCTGGATCTTGCCCTGGAACGGGGCGTGAATTTCATCGATACCGCGGAGCTCTACGCCGTGCCGCCCAGGGCGGAGACGCAGGGCCTCACGGAAACCTTCATCGGCAACTGGCTGAAGCGCACGGGGCGGCGGGACGAGGTGGTCCTGGCCTCCAAGGTGTCGGGACCGGGGGAATGGGTTGAATACATCCGCGGCGGGCCGCGCCTCGACCGCGCCCACATGACCGAGGCGCTGGAAGGCAGCCTGCGCCGGCTGGGCACCGACTACCTGGACCTCTACCAGATCCACTGGCCGGCGCGGCCCACCAACTTCTTCGGCAAGCTGGGCTACGAGCATCAGCAGGACCCCGACGCAACGCCCATCGAGGAAACCCTGGAAGTCCTGGACGGGTTCGTCCGCCAGGGCCGCGTACGGCACGTGGGCATCTCCAACGAGACGCCGTGGGGCACCATGGAGTACCTGCGCCTTGCACGCGAACGCGGCTGGCCGCGGGTGGTGAGCATTCAGAATCCCTACAGCCTTCTCAACCGCAGCTTCGAGGTGGGGCTGGCGGAGATGGCCATTCGCGAACGGGTGGGTCTCCTGGCCTACTCGCCCCTGGGGTTCGGGGTGCTGAGCGGCAAGTACCTGGACGGCGCCCCGCCCAATGCCCGCATCACGCTGTTTCCGCGCTTTTCCCGTTACAGCAACGAGCAGGGCGTGGCGGCCACCCGCGCCTACGTGGAACTGGCCCGCGCCCACGAACTCTCGCCCGCCCAGATGGCGCTCGCCTTCGTCAACTCCCGCCCCTTTCTCACCAGCACCATCATCGGCGCCACCACCCTCGAACAACTGGAGGAGAACATCGCAAGCGCCGATCTGACGCTCTCCGACGAGGTGCTCGAAGCCATCGAGAACATCCACCTGAGACATCCCAACCCATGCCCTTGAAAGGCAGTGGCAAGTGGCAAGTCTCAAGTGGCAAGGACCCCCTCCCCAACCCTCCCCCGCAAGCGGGGGAGGG
>NZ_MVBK01000055.1 GCF_002000365.1 Thioalkalivibrio denitrificans
CCCCAATATTTCACCAATAAAAATGGCAAAGCCCGTGTAGTTCGATAAAATTCAGTTGCTTAGGCTGAAATCGAACTGGACTTTGCCAATGACAGAATGTACCCAAGAGTCGTTTGATTTTCCAGCGTGTCAACGCCGCCGGGTCGAGGCCCGTTTCGAGGGTGGCGAGATCACCAGTGACGGCGGAGTGTTGCTGCTGCGCCAAGCCGATCGTCGTCTGGGACTGAGTGAGGCGATGGCCAAGGTGCTGGAGGATGCGCGCCGGCGTGCCAGTTGCAGGCACACGCTGCTGAACCTGGTACGCCAGCGCCTCTATGCACTGGCGCTGGGGTATGAAGACCTCAACGACCATCAGCAGCTGCGCGAGGATCTGGCGTTACAGACGGCGGTGGAACGCGACACGCCCCTGGCCGGCGCCTCGACCCTGTGCCGCTGGGAGAACCAGGCCGATCGCCTGGCGGCATGGCGGTTGCACGAGGTGCTGCTCGAGCAGTTCATCGCCTCGTTTCGGCGTACGCCAAAGCGCCTGATCCTTGATTTCGATGCCACCGACGATGCGGTGCACGGGCGCCAGCAGGGGCGCTCTTTTCACGGTTACTATGACCGCTACTGCTTCCTTCCGCTGTATGTCTTTTGCGACAAGCAGCTGTTGGTCAGTTACCTGCGCCCGAGTCGGATCGACGCGGCCAAGCATGCCTGGGCGGTGCTCGCCCTGCTGGTCAAACGGCTGCGCCAGAACTGGCCGAAGGTGCGCATCGTGCTGCGCGCCGATTCGGGTTTCTGTCGCTGGAAGATGCTGCGCTGGTGCGAGCGCCACAACGTCGACTATCTGGTCGGCATCGCCCGCAACGAGCGACTCACTGCCCAGGCGCGGCCCTTTCTCGATGCCGCCGAGCAGGCCTTCCAGACAAGCGGGCGCAAGCAGCGCCGCTTCCATGTGATGTACTACGCCGCCAAGAGCTGGGACCGGCGCCGGCGCATCATCGTCAAGGCCGAGCACAGCGCCCAGGGCAGCAACCCACGCTATCTGGTCACCAACCTCAAGGCCAAACCCCAATACCTCTACGATCGGCTCTACTGCGCCCGCGGTGAGATGGAGAACCGCATCAAGGAGCAGCAACTCGATCTGTTTGCCGATCGCACCAGCTGTCACGCCTGGTGGGCGAACCAGTTTCGCCTCCTGCTCTCGAGCCTGGCCTACACCCTGCTTGAGGCGATCCGCCGCCTGGCGCTCAAGGGGACGCAACTGGCCAGCGCCTATGTGGGCACGATCCGCCTGAAGTTACTCAAGATCGGGGCGGTCATCACCCGCAACACGCGCCGCGTGCGCTTCCTGCTCTCGAGTGCCTATCCCTACCAGCGGCTTTTCGCCCACGTCGCCGCCAAGCTGCACCCGACGTAGCCGATTCCACACCCCACCCTCATTGGACATGCGGCTATGGCGCAGGGTGGCGCCTGCCTGGCTGGTGGGAAAAACGCTCGCTACGGCCTGTTCAGAGCGCCCCAATGCCATCTCGAGGGCACTTTCACCTCCTCCACAAGCCACAGATCACGCATCAGCGACTGTCTCACCCAAAAATCGACATCATTGACCAAAACCGGGCCTACTCATGCAACATTGGG
>NZ_MVBK01000056.1 GCF_002000365.1 Thioalkalivibrio denitrificans
CAGATTTAATTACAGTCCCCTCTGCCTTCATCCTTCATCCTTCGCCCGAAGGGCGCTCATCCTTACCCTACGACCCTGTTCCTCCCCTGCTCTTTGGCCTGATAGAGGTTCTGGTCCGCGACCCGGGTCATGGACTGGATGGTCTGCATCTCTTCGCCGTGGCGGTAGCAGCACACGCCGATGGAGACCGTGACCGGGATTTCGCCCTCCGACGTGGGGATGGATTCCTCGCTGACCGTGCGCAGGACCCGTTCGAAGATGCCGGGATCGCAATGCTCCGCCTTCTGGAAATGGGCCACCAGGGCGAATTCCTCGCCGCCCATGCGTGCCACCATGTCCATGGGGCGCAAGGCAAGGCGCAGGCGCTTGGCCAGAACGACCAGCACTTCGTCGCCGATGTCGTGGCCATAGTGGTCGTTGATCTGCTTGAAGTGATCCACATCCAGGATCCCGAGGCACACGGCGCCGCCGCGACCCTGAGTCTCCAGAATGGTCGACTCCATGCGCTTGTCCAGGGCCCGGCGGTTGGGCAGACCCGTGAGCGGGTCCGTGGTTGACAGGTACTCGAGCTGGCGGTTCGTGGCGGCCAGTGCCGCCGAGGTCTCCAGCACGGTGTTCTGCAGGCGGGCGATCCGCCCCGCGGCGTAGACGCGCGCGGCCAGCTGGACCTGGTTCACCGGCTTGGTCAGGTAGTCGTCCACCCCGTGGCTGAAGGCCTCCATCATGGCCTCGTCGCCTTCCTTGCCGGTGAACAGGATCAGGGCGGTGTAATGGCCGCGTTCCTCGTCCTTCTGGCGGATCGCGGCAGTGAGTTCCAGGCCGTTCATCTCGGGCATGACCCAATCGGCCAGCACCACTTCGGCGCGCCGGTCACTCATCATGGCCAGGGCCTCGGACGCCGACGCTGCCATGCGCACATCCGTATAGCCGATGCGGTTGAGCGTCGTGCGCAGTACCGCGCGGCTGTACTGCATGTCGTCGACGATGACGATGGCTAGATCTTCGACCATCCCTTGTTCAGCCCTGGTTCTTTATCGTTTGTGCAATGTCCCGTAGGCCCTGCGGGCGCCCCGGGTCGCTCCCCTGGCATCACGGCACCCCCGCGCAGTTCATGACCGCATTCGGGATGGGCGATGCTTTCTGTTGTATGCCCGGCACTTGTCTGCTCGTTTATAACGTCCCCATCAGGCGTTGTCCATGCGGGGTTGGACGGGTGGCGCGGGGATGTCTCCCCAGCGGTTGATCACGTGGCAGAACAGGTCGGCGGTCTTTTCCGCGTCATACACGGCCGAATGGGCCTCGCCATTGTCCCATGCCATGCCCGCCGCCTGTACGGCCCGCGCCAGCACCGTCTGCCCGAATGCCATGGCGGACAGCGTCACCGTATCCAGGCTGCTGAAAGGGTGGAACGGGTTGCGTTTCAGGCCGGCTCGCTCCGCGCCCCGATTGATGAACGAGAGGTCGAATCCCGCGTTGTGCCCCACCAGGATGGCGCGCTTGCAGACATTGGCCTTCACTTCCTCGCGGACGGCGCGAAACACATCGGCCAGCGCGTCCTTCTCGGGATGGGCGATGCGCAGGGGGTGAAACGGGTTGATGCCGTTGACCTCCAGCGACTTGGGGTCCAGGTTGGCTCCCTCGAAGGGCTGTACATGCCGGGACACGGTTTCATGGCGGTACAAACGGCCCCGGGAATCCATGCGCAGCAACACGGCCGCGACCTGGAGCAACGCATCGGTGTCGGGATTGAAACCCCCGGTCTCCACATCCACCACCACCGGCAGAAAACCACGGAAGCGGTGCCCCATGGGCTGGAAGTCGGTCGTGTCGTTCATGGGTGCGTAGGGTAATGGCTGAAGTGCGAAGTTGGAATCGGGAAGTGCGAAGTGAAAGTCTGTAGGTCGGGCTTCAGTCCGACAACCGGTGCTCGACAAGGTCACGGCCGTCGGCCTGAAGGCCGACCCATTTCCCACTTCAAAGGAGTCGCCATCCGATCGATCCGCCGGCGCGCAGTGGCACCACTGTGTCCCCGCCCAGGGGATACTCCCCAGGCACCTCCCAGGACTCCTTGACGAGGGTGATGCGTTCCTCGTTCACCGGCAGGCCGTAGAAACGCGGGCCGTTGAGGCTGGCAAAGGCTTCCAGGTGGTCCAGGGCGCCGGCCTGCTCGAAGGCCTCGGCGTAGAGCTCGATGGCGGCGTGCGCGCTGTAGATCCCGGCGCATCCGCAGGCGGACTCCTTGGCGCCCTTCGGATGGGGCGCGCTGTCTGTGCCCAGGAAGAACCGGGGATGGCCTTCGGCCAGTACGTCCATGATGGCCTGGCGGTGACGTTCACGCTTGAGCACCGGCAGGCAGTAATGGTGGGGGCGCATGCCGCCCTGAAAGAGGGCGTTGCGGTTCATGAGGATGTGCTGCGGGGTGACCGTGGCGCCCAGGCGATCATCACCGTCGCGCACGAACTGGACGGCGTCGCGGGTCGTGATGTGCTCCAGCACCACCCGCAGCCCCGGGAAATCCTTCATCAGCGGCGCCAGGGTCCGTTCGATGAACACCGCCTCACGGTCGAACACATCCACCTCCGGATCGGTGGCCTCGCCGTGCACCAGCAGCGGCAGGCCTGTTTCCTGCATGGTTTCCAGCGTGCCATGGCACCGGCGGATGTCCGTGACGCCGGCGTCCGAGTGAGTGGTGGCGCCGGCCGGGTAAAGTTTGACGCCGTGAACGAAGCCGCTGGCCACCGCGAGTCGGATCTCTTCCGGCGAGGTGGTGTCCGTGAGGTACAGGGTCATAAGCGGGGAGAAGGCCGTGTCTTGCGGCAGCGCAGCAAGGATGCGTTCACGGTAGGCCCGCGCCTGTTGCACGGTGGTCACCGGCGGCTTGAGGTTCGGCATGATGATGGCGCGCGCAAACTGCCGGGCCGTGTGTGCCACCACGGCGCGCAGCATGTCGCCGTCACGCACGTGCAGGTGCCAGTCGTCCGGGCGCCGCAGGGTCAATTCACTGGGTGTCGTCATGGCTTATGTCCGTGTGCATACCCGGGTTCGTGCGTGTGATGCGGAGCATACCGCGAGGTCGTTCACCTTGACCTGTCTTGCGCCAACCTTGAAGATAAATGGCCCTTTGGCGCCCGCATGAACGCGGGTCGCCGCCCGAACGAATCTATAACATATCAGGAATCTCCCCCCGTTTGCCGTCCGCACGTGATTGAAAGAATGACGTGGTCAGTGCGCAGTGGACGGGCAGGGCGGGGCCTGAACCCGTGAGGCCGGTATGATGCAGCAGCAGACGCAGATGCAGGACCAGGATGCCCAGGAAACCCAGGAGTGGCTTGACGCCCTGGAAGCGGTGATCGCGGCGGAAGGCCCCGAACGGGCGCATTACCTGCTGGAGCGTCTCGTGGACCAGGCCCGCCGTTCCGGTGCCTTCCTGCCGTATTCGGCCAACACGGCCTACGTGAACACCATCCCGCCCCATCTGGAACCCGAATACCCCGGGGACGGCGACCTGGAGCACCGTATCCGTTCATACATCCGCTGGAACGCCATGGCCATGGTGGTCAGGGCCAACCAGATCAGTTCGGAACTGGGCGGGCATATCGCCACCTTCGCCTCGGCGGCGACCCTCTACGACGTCGGCTTCAATCACTTCTGGCGCGCGCCCTCCCACGAGCACGGCGGTGATCTGCTCTACGTGCAGGGTCACTCCTCGCCCGGCATGTATGCACGCGCCTACCTGGAGGGGCGTCTCACCGAGGAGCAACTGGATCATTTCCGCCGCGAGGTGGACGGCAAGGGCCTGTCCTCCTATCCGCACCCCTGGCTGATGCCGGACTTCTGGCAGTTCCCCACGGTGTCCATGGGGCTGGGCCCGATCATGAGCATCTACCAGGCCCGTTTCATGAAGTACCTGCAGGACCGCGGCCTTGCCAATACCAAGGAGCGCCGGGTGTGGTGCTTCCTGGGCGACGGCGAGGTGGACGAACCGGAGAGCCTGGGTGCCATCACGCTCGCCTCGCGGGAGAAGCTCGAGAACCTCACATTCGTGGTCAACTGCAATCTGCAGCGACTGGACGGACCGGTGCGCGGCAACGGCAAGATCGTCCAGGAACTGGAGGCCATGTTCAGGGGCGCCGGATGGAACGTGATCAAGGTGCTTTGGGGCAGCTACTGGGATCCGCTGCTCGCGCGCGACACCAAGGGCCTGCTGCAGCAGCGCATGATGGAGGCGGTGGACGGCGACTACCAGAACTACAAGTCCAAGGACGGTGCCTACGTGCGCGAGCACTTCTTCGGCAAGTACCCGGAACTCAAGGCCATGGTGGTCAAGATGACCGACGAGGATATCTGGCGCCTCAACCGCGGCGGTCACGATCCCTTCAAGGTGTACGCCGCCTACAAGGCCGCCACGGAGTACACCGACGGCCCCACCGTGATCCTTGCGCACACCGTGAAGGGCTACGGCATGGGCGGCGCCGGCGAGGGTCAGATGCGCACCCACAGCCAGAAGAAGCTGGGCGTGGAGGACATGAAGGCCTTCCGCGACCGCTTCAGCATCCCGCTCAGCGACGAGCAGGTGGAGAAGGCGGAATACATCAAGCCCGACGATGACGCCCCGGAGATGCAGTACATGCATGCCCGGCGCAAGGCGCTGGGCGGGTATATGCCGGTGCGCAAACACTCCGCCGCGCCGTTGGATACCCCGGAGCTTTCCGTTTTCGAGCCATTGCTGGAATCCAGCGGCGATCGCGAGATGTCCACCACCATGGCCTTCGTGCGCATGATCACCCTGCTTTCACGTGACAAGAAAGTGGGCCGCCACGTGGTGCCCATCGTGCCCGACGAGGCGCGCACCTTCGGCATGGAGGGGCTGTTCCGCCAGCTGGGCATCTACTCCTCCGTGGGGCAGCTCTACGAGCCCCAGGACCGCGACCAGGTCATGTACTACAAGGAGGACAAGCAGGGTCAGATCCTGGAAGAGGGCATCACCGAGGCCGGCGCCACGTCATCCTGGATGGCCGCCGCCACGGCGTATTCCACCCACGGCGTGAACATGGTCCCCTTCTACATCTTCTACTCCATGTTCGGTTTTCAGCGCGTGGGTGATCTTATCTGGGCTGCCGGCGACATGCAGGCGCGCGGATTCCTCATGGGCGCCACCGCGGGGCGCACGACGCTGGCCGGCGAGGGCCTGCAGCACCAGGACGGCCACAGCCTGATGATGGCCGCCAATGTGCCCAACTGCATCAGTTACGATCCCACGTTTGCCTACGAACTTGCCGTGATCGTGCATGACGGGCTGCGGCGCATGTACGCCGAGCAGCAGAGCGTCTTCTACTACATCACCGTCATGAACGAGAACTATCCGCAGCCGGCCCTGCCGGAAGGTGCCGAGGAGGGCATCATCAAGGGCATGTACCTGCTGCAGAAGGGTGGACGCAAGAAGCAGCGCGTGCAGCTCATGGGGTCCGGCACCATCCTGCGCGAGGTCATCGCGGCGGCCGAACTGCTTAAGAAGGATTTCGGCGTGGAGTCCGACATCTGGAGTGCCACCAGCTTCAACGAACTGGCCCGAGACGGTCGTGACTGCGACCGCCACAATATGCTGCATCCCGACGGCAAACCGAAGATCGCCTACGTGACGCAATGTCTGGAGGGTCATGACGGACCGGTGGTGGCCGCGACCGATTACGTCAAGGCCTACGCCGACCAGATCCGCGCCTGGATCCCGGGCCGCTACGTGGTGCTGGGCACAGACGGATTCGGTCGTTCGGATCTGCGCTCGGCACTGCGGCGCCACTTCGAGGTGGATCGCCACTACGTGGCCGTGGCCGCGCTGAAGGCATTGGCCGAGGAGGGTGCCATCGCCGCCTCCAAGGTGTCCGAGGCCATCAAAAAGTACGGTATCGACGTAAATCGGCCCAACCCGCTGCGCGCCTGAGTACGCCAAGGTTCGGTCTGCGTTGATCCCTGACAAGAAACTGGAGTTGCGAGATGAGCAGCGTGGTTGAGGTAAAGGTCCCGGACATCGGGGATTTCAAGGATGTGGAGATCATCGATGTCCTCGTCAAGCCCGGCGACTCGGTCAAGCCCGAGGACCCGCTCATCACCCTGGAGTCCGACAAGGCCTCCATCGATATTCCGTCCCCCGGCGCCGGTGTCATCAAGGCGCTCAAGGTGAAGAAGGGCGACCGCGTCTCCGAGGGCGATGCCATCGCGGACATGGCGGCCGATGAATCGGGGCCGGAGACAGAGAAGGAGCAGGAAAAGAAGGAAAAGGCGCAGCCGGCACCGGAGAAGAAAGCCGAACCGAAGGAAGAAGCGGCCGAGGCGCGCGAACCGGAGAAGCCGCAGGCCGAGGCGGCGCCGCCGCAGGCAGCGAGGCCGGGCGGACCGCGCCCCTCACCCACGGCCTCCTTCATCAACGAGGAGGGTTTCCGCAAGGCACACGCGTCGCCCGCCGTGCGTCGTTTTGCCCGGGAACTGGGCGTGGACCTGGGCGCGGTGGACGGCAGCGGTCCCAAGGGCCGCATCCTCAAGGAGGACGTGCAGGGCTATGTGAAGCGGGCCCTGGCCCAGGGCGGCGGCGGGCTGGGCGTGGCGCCCATGCCGGAAATCGACTTCAGTGAGTTTGGCCCCATCGAAACGAAGTCGCTCACCAAGATCAACAAGCTTACGGGCCAGAACCTGCATCGCAACTGGGTGACTATCCCCCACGTGACCCAGTTCGATGAGGCGGATATCACGGAACTGGAGGAATTCCGCAAGACCCTGTCCGAGGAGTACAAGGACAAGGGCGTCAAGATCACCTTCCTGGCCTTCCTGATGAAGGCCGTGGTGGCGGCACTCAAGGAATACCCGCGGGTGAATGCCTCGCTCGATGCCACGGGCGAGAACCTGATCCTCAAGCAGTACTACCACATCGGCGTTGCGGTGGACACGCCGGACGGCCTGGTCGTGCCCGTGGTCCGGGACGTGGACCGCATGAGCCTGGTGGACATCGCGGCGGCGTTGCAGGAGACATCGAAAAAGGCGCGGGACAGGAAACTCAAGCCCGGCGACATGCAGGGCGGGTGCTTCACCATTTCCAGTCTGGGCGGCATCGGCGGCACCTATTTCACCCCCATTGTCAACGCCCCCGAAGTGGCCATCCTGGGTGTCTCGCGCGCAAAGATGCAGCCCGTGTGGAACGGCAAGGAGTTCACGCCGCGCATGATCCTGCCCATCGCCCTGTCCTACGATCACCGTGTGATCGACGGTGCGCTGGGCGCGCGCTTCACGGCGTTCCTGGCCAGCCGGCTTTCCGACATGCGCCGCATGCTTTTGTAGGAAGGCGCGAGAGGCAAGATACAAGAGACAAGAGGCAAGAAGGAGTGCCGGTCGTAGGTCGGGCTTCAGCCCGACGCCGGTGCCCGTCGGAGCCGCCGTTGTCGGGCTGAAGCCCGACCTACAGGAGGCAGGGGCCCATCGCTTGTCACGCACGGGCCTGAACACACGAGAACCAATCGGAGCTTTCCATGGGCAAGGTGGTCGAGATCAAGGTGCCGGACATCGGCGATTTCAAGGACGTGGAGATTATCGATGTCCTGGTGAAATCGGGTGACACGGTCAAGCCCGAGGACCCGCTCATCACCCTGGAGTCCGACAAGGCCAGTATTGACATCCCCGCGCCCCAGGGCGGCACCGTCAAGAAGCTCAAGGTGAAAAAGGGCGACAAGGTGTCCGAGGGCGATCCGATCCTGGATCTGGATGCGGACGAGACCGGCAAGGACGAAGGGGAGGACGAAGGCAGCCAGAAGAAGTCTGCCGGCAAGTCCGAGACCGCCGCGGCCGGAGAGAAGAGAGAAGCCGCCCCGACACCTGCAGCCGCGCCCGCCGACACGGACATGAGTTGCCGGCTGCTGGTCCTGGGTTCCGGCCCCGGCGGCTACACGGCGGCCTTCCGGGCCGCCGATCTCGGCCTCGACGTGATCATGGTGGAGCGTTATGCCGAGATCGGCGGTGTGTGCCTGAACGTGGGCTGCATCCCCTCCAAGGCCCTGCTGCACGCGGGACAGGTCATCGAGGAGGCTGAGGCCTTTGCCGGGCATGGCATCGACTTCGGCAAGCCGAAGATCGATCTGAAGAAGCTGGCCGGCTTCAAGGACGGTGTCGTGGGCAAGCTCACCGGCGGCCTGAAACAGCTGGCCAAAAAGCGCAAGGTGCGTGTCGTGCAGGGAGTCGGGAAGTTCAGCTCGCCCAATAGCCTCGAGGTGGAAGGCGAAGACGGCAAGCAGGTGATCGGTTTCGAACAGGCCATCATCGCGGCCGGGTCCCAGGCGGTAAAGCTGCCCGCCTTTCCGTGGGACGACGACCGCATCATGGACTCCACCGATGCCCTGATGCTCAACGACATCCCCAAACGCCTGCTGGTGGTGGGCGGCGGCATCATCGGCCTGGAGATGGCCTGTGTCTACGATGCGCTGGGGTCGAAGGTCACCGTATGCGAACTCCTGGACGAACTCATGCCGGGCGCTGACCGGGACCTGGTCAAGCCGCTGGAGAAGCGCATCAAGGGCCGCTACGAGGCCATCTACACGGGCACCAGGGTGACGAAGGCCGAGGCGACGAAGTCCGGCATCAAGGTGAGTTTCGAGGGCGGCAAGGCGCCGGAGACGGATACCTTCGATCGTGTGCTGGTGGCCGTGGGCCGAAGCCCCAACGGCGGAAACATCAACGCCGAGGCGGCCGGGGTGGCCGTGGACGAGCGCGGTTTCATCAAGGTGGACCGGCAGATGCGCACCAACGTGCCGCACATCTTCGCTATCGGCGACCTCGTCGGCCAGCCCATGCTGGCCCACAAGGCCGCCCATGAGGGGAAGGTGGCGGCTGAGGTGGCCGCCGGCGAAAAGTCCCACTTCGACGCCCGGGCCATTCCGTCCGTGGCCTACACCCACCCGGAGGTGGCCTGGATGGGCCTCACCGAGACCGAGGCGAAGGATCAGGGCGTGGAGTACACCAAGGGGGTGTTCCCCTGGGCCGCCAGCGGCCGCGCCATCAGCGTGGGCGGCGAGAGCGGCATGACCAAGCTCCTGTTCGACGAACAGGGCCGCGTCATCGGCGCCGGCATCGTCGGACCCAATGCCGGGGAGCTGATCGCCGAGGCGGTGCTGGCACTGGAGATGGGCGCCGACATGGAGGACATCGGTCTGACCATCCATCCCCACCCGACGCTTTCCGAGACCCTCTGCTTCGCCGCCGAAGTGGCCCACGGCAGCGTCACGGACATCATCGCCCCGAAGCGCAAGTAGCCCTTTTGGGTTCTTGAAGAGCGGAATGGACAGGATGGACAGGATTTTTCTGGATTAACAGGATGAAGGACCAAAAAACATTGGACAGGATTAACAGGATTTACATGATTTTAAAGCGTTTTTAATCGTGTTAATCATGTTAATCCTGTCTGATCTTTCTTTCTTTCGGCCTTATCCTGTTAATCCTTAAGAAATCCTGTCCATCCTGTCCATTTTCATTTGAACCAACCCGTCAGCCCCCGAAGCCCGTGAACGCCGCGGGCCGGTCCGGCGTTGGTTGCCCCGGGTCGCCTGCCCTGTAATACTGCCTCCACAGGGCTCATCCGGCTATCAGAAGCCCGGGACTCAAGCATGACGCAATGCCACGCCCGCGGGGCTCCCATCAGGGGCCAAGGACGGGTACGTTTGATCGCCCGTTTGCGGCGGGAATCCCCGGCGAACCGTCGCCCCGGTGACGGCCTCTGTCGCCCGTTCACTCCTTCCTGGTCAATTCATCGCCCGTCTCTTGCGGGCGGCGCCGTGCCGAGCGTCTCCCGGTCCGAAGCGGGACATGATTTCTGATGAGACAGTGGCAGACCGAGTCCAAGGTCCTGGCCGGGTTCGCGCTCGCCATTGTGGTGCTGGCCGTGGTCGGTGCCGGTCTTTACCGCACCATGGTGGACTTTATCGACACCAGCGAGGCGGTGGCCGGTTCCCAGAAGGCCCTGACGACCCTGGAAGCGGTCTACTCGCTCATGAACCAGGCGGAAAGCCATCAGCGCATCTACCTGCTGCTGGGCATGACAGAGTATCTCGACCTGCGCCAGGAGACCGTGGCGCGGGTGCACGGGCAGGTGACGGAGCTTGTCGAAATGCTGGGTGGTGATCCCGAACTGAGCGCCCACCTGCCCGAACTGGAGCGCCTTGTCGGCGTACGTCTGGCGCTGCTGGACAACGTGCTGGAGGTGCGCCGTACCCGCGGCTTTCAGGCGGGGCAGTGGCAGCTTGCGGCCAGCCCGGGTCGTGAGGAGATGCGCCGGCTCGGCGAACACGTGGTGTTCATGCAGGGCGAACTGACCGCGCACCTCCAGCAGCGCCAGCAGGCCGCGCAGGCAGGCGCCCGCCGCACACTCTCCATGCTCGGCCTGTTGCTCGTGCTGGCGGTGGCGAGCCTGACAGCCCTCTACCTGCGGATTCGTCGTGAGAGCCGTGACAGGCGCGACGGCGAGCAACGCCTGCGTGCCGTCGTGGATACGGCGGCCGACGGCATCGTCACCATCGACGCGCGAGGCCGCATCGAGAGCTTCAACCGGGCCGCCGAGCGGCTCTTCGGCTATGCGGCCTCGGAGGTGATCGGCGGCAATGTCTCGCGGCTCATGCCCGAGCCTGAGCGCAGCCGCCACGACGGCTATCTGAAACGTTACCTGGATACGGGCGAGGCCCGCATCATCGGTACCGGGCGCGAGGTGACCGGCCTGCGTAAAGACGGCGGCCTTATCCCTGTCAGCCTCGCCGTCAGTGAGGTGAAGCTGGGCGCGCGGCGCCTGTTCACGGGGATCCTGCACGACCTCACGGAGCGCAAGCGCGCCGAGCAACGTCAGGCCCGGCTGATCGGCGAACTGCACGATGCCAACGAGGAACTCAAGAATTTCGCCTACGTGGTATCGCACGATCTCAAGGCACCGCTGCGTGCCGTGGGCTCGCTGGCCGACTGGCTCGCCAGCGACTACGCGGACAGGCTCGATGACCAGGGGCGGGAGTATCTTGACCTGATGAAGAGCCGTGTCACGCGCATGGACGCCCTGATCGATGGCATCCTCGAATACTCGCGGGTGGGGCGCATCCAGGAGATGCGCACCGCTGTGGATCTCGACACCCTGGTCCCCGAGGTGGTGCATCTGCTCGCCCCGCCCGCCGGTGTGCAGGTCACGGTGGAGGGGCCGCTGCCCGCCGTAATCGGAGAGCGCGTGCGTCTCCAGCAGGTCTTTCAGAATCTGATCGGCAACGCGCTCAAGCATCTGGACAAACCGGAGGGCCACATCCGTGTCGCCTGCGCGGACGACGGCGACCACTGGCGGTTCAGTGTCTCCGACGATGGGCCGGGCATCGAGCCCCGTCATCAGGAGCGCATCTTCCAGCTCTTCCAGGTGCTCACGCCGCGCGACCGCAAGGAGAGCACCGGTGTGGGTCTCGCCCTGGTCAGGAAGATCGTCGAACTGCACGGCGGCCGGGTGTGGGTCGAGTCCACGCCGGGCGAGGGCGCCGCATTTTTCTTCACCCTGTCCAAGTCCGGGCCGCCGGATCGCGGAGGAGAGCAGCAACCATGAAGACCCATGCCAGACCCATCCTGCTGGTCGAGGACGACCGCATCGACGCCATGACCGTGACCCGCTCGCTCAGGGAACTCCACGTGGCCAACTCCGTCGAGCATGTGGAGAACGGTGAGCAGGCGCTGGCCTACCTGAAGGATCCCGCCTCGACCCGGCCGTGCCTGATCCTGCTCGATCTCAACATGCCTGTCATGGGCGGCATCGAATTCCTGCGCGAGACCAAGAGCAACGGCCTGAACCTCAGGCGTATTCCGGTGGTGGTGTTGACCACCTCCGAGGAGCAGCGCGACAAGGTCGAGAGCTTCGATCTCGGGGTCGCAGGTTACATGCGAAAACCGGTGGACTACGGGCAGTTCGTCGACATGATGCGCACCATCGACGCCTACTGGACCATCAGTGAGCTGCCGGACTGACTCATGAGCAAGGTCCCCGTGCGCATCCTGCTGGTGGAGGACGATCAGGTTGATCGGCTGGCCTGCCGGCGCGCGCTGGCCGAGCACGCCGACTACGACTTCGACCTCATCGAGGCCGAGACCGCCCGCCAGGGTTTGCAGCTTGCTCTGCGACAGACTCCGGATCTGGTTCTGCTGGACTACCACCTGCCGGACATGAGCGGTCTGGAATTTCTCGCCGAACTCAGGCGCGAGCATACCGAACTGCCCGTGCCCGTGATGATGCTCACCGGGACGGACAACGTGGGCGTGGCGGTGGAGGCCATGCGGGCCGGCGCCCACGACTATCTGGTCAAGGACAGCGAGCGCCAGTACCTGGAGTTGCTGCCCGCCGTCATCGAACGGGTGCTGCGCGAACAGCGCCTGCGCAGCGAGAAGCGGGCGGCCGAGGCCAAGTTCCGCACCCTGGTGGAGCAGATCCCGGCGATCACCTACATCGCCGCCCTGGATGTGCCGGGGAGGCTGCTCTACATCAGCCCGCAGGTGCGTCGCCTGGGCTATTCGCCCCAGGAGTGGCTCGAGGATCCGGAGGGGCTGCTGAAGCTGATCCACCCTGAGGACCGGGCGGCCGTGCATGAGGCTTATGCCGCAAGCTACGAGCGCAGCGTCCCCCTGCGCCGTGAGTACCGGATTGTGACCCGCGAAGGGCAGACGCGCTGGATGCTGGACGAGGCGCGCATCGTCCAGGACGGCAAGGGAAAGCCCCTGTTTTTGCAGGGGGTGCTGATCGACATCACGGACAAGAAACAGACCGAGGAAGAGCTGCACTACCACCGCAGGCGCCTGGAGGAACTGGTGGCCAGGCGCACCGAGGAACTCGAGAAGCAGACCGAACTGCTCAGGTCCGCCAATACGAATCTGGTCGACGAGATCGGCGAGCGCCGTCGCCTCGAAGCCGAGGCGACGCGTTACGCGAGAGAGGTGCAGGATCTCTACGACAACGCCCCCTGCGGCTACCACTCCCTGGATTCGGACGGCGTCTTCACCCGTGTGAACGATACGGAACTGCGCTGGCTTGGTTATGAGCGTGACGAAGTGATCGGAAGGAAGTTCTCCGACTTCCTCCTGCCGGAGGGTATGGCCACTTTCGAGGAGAACTTTCCGCGCTTCAAGGAGCGGGGGGAGATACACAATCTCGAGTTCGATCTGCTGTGCAAGGACGGCAGCCTCCTGCCCGTGGCGCTGAGCGCCACCGCCCTGCGCGACGAGGCCGGG
>NZ_MVBK01000057.1 GCF_002000365.1 Thioalkalivibrio denitrificans
GTTAATCCTGTCCGATTGCATTTCATCCTGTTAATCCAGAAAAATCCTGTTCATCCTGTCCATTCGGATCCAACGATTGCCCACCCTACCCACCCAATGGCACTGGCTCGATCTGGGCGAACTGGATCCGCTGGATCTGCATGCCGCGTACACCGGGGTGGCGCGTGCCATGGGGCCGGATGACAGGCCGGTGGTGCTCTGGGCTCGGCCCGCGCAGGCCCACGTGAGCGTCGGTGCCAGCCAGTACCCGGATGCGGACCTGGATCTGGAACGATGCGAGGCCCTGGGTGTGCCGGTGATCCGGCGCCCCCTTGGGGGCGGGACGGTGTGGCTCGACGGCGATCAGGAGTGTTTCGTCTTCATCGTGCCGGCGCGGCGGGTGCCCGGGGGGCACCGGGGTCTGTTTGACCTGTGTCTGGGGCTGGTGTCGGACTGGTTCCAGGGCATGGGCCTGCCTGTTCAAAGGATGGCGGGGCGGGATCTGTGGGTGGGGGATCGCAAGATCCTGGGCAGCGGTGCGGCCACGGAGGGCAAGGCCCTGGTGCTGGGTGCCAGCGTGCTGAGGCATTTTCCGTTCACGCGCTTCGCCGAGTGCATCCGGGCGCCCGGTCCGGGTTTCCGGCAGTGGCTTGTCGAGGCACTGGAGGCGGGCATGACCGACTGGCGGAGCCAGGGGATCGACCCGGACACAGGGGCACTGCAGGCGGGACTTCGAGACACCGCGCGGCACCGACTTGGCTGGACGTTCTCCGATGGCAACCTGTCGGACGCAGCGCGCGACGCCATCACGGCGGCCCGCGAGGAACTTGCCGAACCGCTGGAAGAGGGCGGTGGTCGCCGTCATGTCCCGGACGGGATCCGCATCAACGGGCGCTGTTATCTGGTGGAGCGGTCACTGGACGGCGGCTGGCTGCGGCTGCTGCTGGACGACGGCAGGATCGGGCGCGCGGCCGCCGCCGATCCGCAGGCGCACGCCGCGCTGCAGGCCTGCGTGGGCGAGCCGGTGCAGGAGGCCCGAATCCTCGGACGTCTGGCCGGGCGCGTGCCTGGTGCTCATGCCGAACGGCTGGCAGGCTGTATCTGCGCCCTGTACGAATCCATACCCCCGTGAACCGAAACATGGCCGAACCCACGATCCAGGCGCGCATGCAGCGCCGCTTCATCCTGATGACCACCGACGCCGACATGCGCGCGCGCATCCGGGAGGCGACGCCGTCACACTGGACCTGCGTGGAGGCGACGGACCTGGAGGCGCTGGGCTCGTGGAACGAGGTGCTGCTGCACCGGTTCCTGGTCATCGACCTGGACGAGTTCGACGCCTTCGATCCCCTGGACGTGATCCACGTGCTGCGCCGGGAGCACCAGATCAATATCCCGGTGTTCTGCTTTGGCGGCGACGAAGACATCCGGGACGAGATGCGCCTCGCCCGCGCGGACCGCTTCTTCAGCCGCGACGAAATGCTGGAGATGCTGCCGAGATTCTTCGAGCAGTATCAGTGGGGGGAATAGGGGGTCGATTGCGCACCGGTCATGAACGCAGAGGACGCGGAGGCGCGGAGGGCGCAGAGAATCCCGGGATCCATAGCGCGAGAGAACGGCCGGGGCTGCTTTCTCACTGGTGCTTTCTTGTAACTTCTTTGCGCTCTCCGCGCCTCCGCGTCCTCTGCGTCAGTGCCCCGCAATCCGAAAATCATCCGACCCACGCATGCTCGGTGACGTCTATGCGGATGTCCTGTCGGAAGGTCTGGTCGTTGCCCTCGATGATCAGTGTGCCTACGCGGGTGCCGGGCGTGTCGTAGCTGAAGCGGCACTCGAAGGTGCCGGGCAGGTTTACGTTGGTCTCCCCCAGGGTCTCGCCTTCGCCTACGAAGCGGGCCTTGGCGGTGCCGGAACCGTTGAGCAGCACCTGGAGCCGGAACTCCTCGTTGACCGGGCGCCGATAGGCCTCCGGGTCCCGGTTGACGTTGTACTGCAGGTTGTTCAGTTTGATGAGCTTGACCAGTTTCATCTTCCACTCCCCGGGGCCCGGGTGATGACTGGGCGGATGGGCAGGGTATATTTTAGAGTCTTTGCGGCCTTGCGTCTTTGCGTCGAGGCCTTTCTGATCCCCATGACCATCACCCCACCCGCACGGCGCTCACGATCAGGGCGTCGCGTGACCGGTGGCTGGACGCACCCTGTGAAGGCGAAATCAGGCCCGAGGTACGGGAAGTGCTGGACTGGCTCCTGACGGGCCACCCGGCCCTCGCCGTTCGCAGATGATACCCTTGGGCCGGCGAAACCCCTGGGCCCGATACGGGTCCCAATCACGTGAACCCACTCACAACACATTGAATGAGGATGAAATCATGCTGAGCCAAGTCCGACGTAGTCTGCCCCTGCTGCTGATCCTGTGCGCGCCCGTTGCCCTCGCCCAGCAGGGCCATGAGCACCACGGACACGATCATCACCACGGCGCAGCCGACGCGGACGAGCCGCCCTCCGTGCAGGCATACCGTGAGGTCAACGACCGCATGCACCACGACATGAACATCGCCTTCACCGGTGACGCGGACGTGGATTTCGTGCGAGGCATGATTCCGCACCACGAAGGCGCCGTCGGCATGGCCGAGGTGGTCCTGGAGTACGGCGAGGACCCGGAGATCCGCAAGCTGGCGAAGGAGATCATCGAGGCGCAGAAGGAGGAGATCGAAATGATGCGCCGGTGGCTCGCGGAGCGGGGTCACGACTGATCGGCACATGTTGGCGGCACATCCAGGTCCGACTGTTTCACCCGGCTGGTCGCGAGTCCCGCGGTCTCTCGGGACCTCGGATGAAACAGTCGGCCCATGGATGACGTCATCCTGATCCCCGGCTACGCCAATGCCAGGGCCACCCGCGCCTACGCGGAGGCCCGGGTGGCTTCGGGCGATGCGGCCGAGGGGCATTACAGCGAGTTCCTGCGCGCGCGCATGCGGCTCTCCAGCCTCGGCGTGGGCACCTTCGGCGGCGAGGCGAGCCCGCAGGTGGATACGGCCATCAGCACGATTGTCACGCGGGCGCTCACCCGGGGCATCAACGTGATCGACACCGCCGCGCATTACCGCTACGGACGTTCGCTGGCGGCCGTCGGGGCCGGGGTCCGCGCGGCACTTGCGGCGGGCGTGCCGAGGGAGGCCATGTTTCTCCTCTCCAAGGGCGGGTTTCTGACCCTGCGCGGTGGCCCGCCGGCATACATGAACGCCTGGTTCGAATCCGAGATCGTGGCCCAGGGACTCGGCACGAAGGCGGATCTCGCCAAGGGCACCCACCTGCTGACGCCCGAGTACATCAATTATCAGATCGAACTGTCCCGCAGCCTCATGGGCGTCGAGACGCTGGATGCCTTCCTGGTGGATCAGCCGGAGGTGCACATCCCGGAGATCGGCAAGGAGATGACGAATCGCAAGCTCTCCGCCGTGTTCCGGGTGCTGGAGCGGGCCGTCGAAGAGCAGCGTATCCGTGCCTACGGCATTTCCACCTTCGACGGCTTGCGGGTGGAGACGGACGCCAGGCTCTTCCAGTCCATCACGTCCATGCTGGGGCTGGCAGAACGTGCGGCACGGGAGGTGTCGGGAAACGACGCTGCCCGGCATCACTTCCGGGTCGTGATGATGCCCTTCAACCAGGTGATGCCGGAGGGCTTCACCCGTTTCAACACCGCCACGGGGCAGGGCAACGTGGCATCGCCCATCCAGGCGGCCCACCAGCTCAAGGTCTACATGATGGCCTCGCACACCCTGCTCAAGGGCCATCTGGCCAGCCAGTCCGTGGACGTGGTCGCCGAGCGCCTCGCCGATCTGCCCAATGCCGCCCAGCGGGCCATGCAGTTCAACCGCTCTACCCCCGGACTGGGCACGTCGCTGGTGGGCATGAGCACGCCCGAGCACCTGGACGACATGCTGGCCGTGGCGAAACGTCCGCCCATGGAGCGCAAGCAATACCTGGCAATGTACAGGAAGGCCGAGTGACAAGAGGCAAGAGGCAAGAGGCACAAGGGTTTTAACTCCAAGGAGATTTTCTTCGCGTCCTTGGCGCATACCTTTGCGCCCTTCGCGTTCCGGCTTTTGAATTTCAATGGCGTCGATGGGCGCTCACTCGCACACCCCCGGGGACCGGCGGGGGCAGGTGGGAGGCCGAAAACCACAGGAAGTGCGCGAAATTTCCGGTTTTCGTGAAATTTGCGACGCTTCATATTAGTATTGGGCGCTTTCCCCGCCGAATGCGACGGGGCGGGTCCGTGCGCCTCTCCGGCGGGGTGCGGGCCCCCACACTCACCACCTTCACAGTAGCAGGAGACCAGACCGTGGAACTCACCGGTGCCGAGATCTTTGTCCGCTGCCTGCAGGAGGAAGGTGTCGATCTTATTTTCGGGTACCCCGGTGGCGCCGTTCTGCACATTTACGACGCCCTGTACAAGCAGGATAAGGTTGCACACATCCTCGTGCGGCATGAACAGGGGGCGATTCACGCCGCCGAAGGTTATGCCAAGTCGACGGACAAGCCCGGTGTGGCCCTGGTCACCTCCGGTCCCGGCGCCACCAATGCCATTACCGGTATCGCTGATGCCTACATGGATTCCGTGCCCCTGGTGGTCTTCACCGGGCAGGTGCCCACACACCTGATCGGCAACGATGCCTTCCAGGAGGTGGACACCGTGGGCATCACGCGCCCCTGCGTGAAGCACAATTTCCTGGTCAAGAACGTCAAGGAGCTGGCCACGGTCATCAAGAAGGCGTTCTACGTGGCCACCTCCGGGCGCCCCGGCCCCGTGGTGGTGGACATTCCCAAGGACGTGACGGCCCACAAGGCGGAGTTCAGCTATCCCAAGACCATCCGGATGCGTTCCTACAACCCGACGATCAAGGGTCACTCCGGCCAGATCAGGAAGGCCATCGACCTGATCCTCACCGCGCGCCAGCCCATCATCTACACCGGCGGCGGCGTGATCCTGGGGCGCGCGTCGAAGTCGCTGACCGATTTCACGCGCCTGCTGGGCTATCCCATCACCAACACCCTGATGGGCCTGGGCGGATACCCGGCCACGGACAAGCTCAACGTGGGCATGCTGGGCATGCACGGCACCTACGAGGCCAACATGGCCATGCACCACGCGGACCTGGTGATCGCCATCGGCGCGCGTTTCGACGACCGGGTGACGGGTAACATCGAGAAGTTCTGCCCTTACGCCCGGATCGTGCACGTGGACGTGGATCCGTCCTCCATCTCGAAGAACGTGAAGGTGGACGTGCCCATCGTCGGCCAGGTGGACAACGTGCTCAAGGCCATGATCAAGGAAATCAAGGCCGATCCGCGCAAGCCCGACGCCGAGGCGTTGAAGGCCTGGTGGAAGCAGATCAACGAATGGCGCGCCATGGACTGCCTGAAGTACGACCGCGAATCCAAGCTGATCAAGCCGCAGCACGTGATCGAATCGCTGTGGAAGGCCACCAAGGGTGACGCGTTCGTGACCTCGGACGTGGGACAGCACCAGATGTGGGCGGCGCAGTTCTACAGGTTCGACAAGCCCAACCGCTGGATCAACTCCGGCGGCCTCGGCACCATGGGCTTCGGCCTGCCCGCGGCCATGGGTGTGCAGCTGGCCCACCCGGGCGCCACGGTCGCCTGCATCACCGGCGAGGCGAGCATTCAGATGTGCATCCAGGAACTCTCCACCTGCCTGCAGTACCAGCTGCCCATCAAGGTGGTGAACCTGAACAACCGCTACATGGGCATGGTGCGCCAGTGGCAGGAGTTCTTCTACCAGGGCCGGTATGCCATGTCCTACATGGACGCGCTCCCGGATTTCGTCATGCTGGCCGAGGCCTACGGGCACGTGGGCATGCGCATCGAGAACCCGGGGGATGTGGAGGGTGCCCTCAAGGAGGCGCTCAAGCTCAAGGACCGGCTCGTGTTCATGGATTTCATTACGGATCAGTCCGAGAACGTGTATCCCATGATCCCGGCCGGCGCAGGCCAGAACGAAATGATCCTGGTCTGAGGGCGGGCGCATCATGAGACATATCATCGGCATACTGATGGAAAACGAGTCCGGCGCCCTGTCCAGGGTGGCCGGCCTGTTCTCGGCCCGCGGCTACAACATCGAGTCGCTCACGGTGGCGCCCACCGACGACCCCACGCTGTCGCGCCTGACGCTGGTCACCAGCGGCTCCGACGAGATCGTCGAGCAGATCGTCAAGCAGCTCAACAAGCTCGTGGACGTGGTCAAGCTCATGGACCTGACCGAGTATCGGCACATCGAGCGCGAGATGATGATGGTGAAGCTGCGCGTCGGCAGGGACGATCGTGACGAGGTCAAGCGGCTCACCGACATCTTCCGCGGCCGGATCATCGACGTGAGCGCCGCCACCTACGTGGTGGAACTGACCGGCGACAGCGCCAAGCTGGACGCCTTCATCGAGGCACTGCGCCCGTTCGAGGTGCTGGAGGTGGTGCGTTCCGGCGTGATGGGCATCGCCCGGGGCGATGTCGCATTAAAGATTTGAATTCAGATACAAGGTACAAGGTACAAGGGCAAAGGGGTAAAATCCCCGGCCTTTAACCCTTGTACCTTGTACCTTGTACCTTGTACCTAATCTTTCGGGGATTTACATCATGCAGGTTTATTACGACAAAGACGCGGACCTTTCCATCGTTCAGGGCATGAAGGTCACGATCGTGGGGTACGGTTCCCAGGGCCATGCTCACGCCAACAACCTCAAGGATTCCGGCGTGGACGTTACCGTTGCGCTGCGTCCCGGTTCGGCGTCCGCCAAGAAGGCGGAGGGTGCCGGCCTCAAGGTGCAGGGCATCGAGGATGCGGTGAAGGGCGCGGACCTGGTCATGATCCTCGCCCCGGACGAGCACCAGGCGGCCCTCTACAGCGAACAGGTGGAGCCGAATCTGAAGTCCGGCGCGGTGCTTGCGTTCGCCCACGGCTTCAACATCCACTTCGAGCAGATCGTGCCGCGCTCGGATCTCGACGTGATCATGGTGGCCCCCAAGGGCCCCGGGCACCTGGTGCGCTCCACCTATACTCAGGGCGGCGGTGTGCCGAGCCTGATCGCCGTCTACCAGGACGCCTCCGGCCGGGCGCGCGACATTGCGCTTTCCTATGCGTCGGCCAACGGCGGCGGTCGGGCGGGCATCATCGAGACCAGCTTCAAGGACGAGACCGAGACCGACCTGTTCGGTGAGCAGGCCGTGCTGTGCGGCGGCACTACCGCTCTGGTCCAGGCCGGTTTCGAGACACTGGTGGAGGCGGGTTATCCGCCCGAGATGGCGTACTTCGAGTGTCTGCACGAGCTGAAGCTGATCGTGGATCTCATGTATGAAGGCGGCATCGCCGACATGCGCTATTCCATCTCCAACACGGCCGAGTACGGCGACATCACCCGCGGTCCGCGCGTCGTGACCGAGCAGACCAAGGCGGAGATGAAGAAGATTCTCTCCGAGATCCAGACCGGCAAGTTCGCCCGGGAGTTCATCCTGGAGAACAGGGCCGGGGCCGCGACGCTCAAGGCCAGCCGCCGCATTGCCCGCGAGCATCCCATCGAGGTGGTGGGCAGCCGCCTGCGCGATATGATGCCCTGGATCAAGGCCAACAAGATCGTCGACAAGTCGAAGAACTGATCCAGAGGCAAGATACAAGTGGCAAGAGGCAAGAGGGGGCTTCGGCCCTTTCTTGTCTCTTGGGGTTTGACGCTTGTATCGTTGTTTGATGCTTCCCCTTGCTCCTGAAGGTCGGCCCTACGTCACCCTGTCGGCGGTGGTGGTTGCGGGCAGTCATGTCCTGTTGGCGCCGCAACTGGCATGGCCGAGCTGGATACTGCTGGCGGCCACACTGTTCCTGTTTCGTGACTTCAGCCGTGAGATCACGCCGAAGGCGCTGGCGGTGGTCAGCCCGGTTGACGGGGTGGTCACTGAGGTCGCGGAAACGCGTGATCCCTACCTGGGTCGACCGGCACGCCGGGTGAGTATCCGCCAGTCGCTTCTCGGTGAATTCAATGTCCACAGTCCGGTGGAAGGCAAGGTTCACGAGCGCTGGTGGCCGGGCAAGGAAGGGGTGAAGGACGACGTGCCGCCGGAGGAGTTTGCTGTGTGGGTGCAGACTGACGAAGGCGAGGATGTGGTGTTCGCCGTGGAACTGGGCAGCCGCTTTCGTTTCCTGCGCTGTGGTATCCAGTCGGGTGAACGCATGGGCCAGGGCAGGCGCTGCGGATTTCTGGGATTCGGGCTTCCCGTCCACACGTATCTTCCGCAGAACAGCCGGGTGGAAGTCAGTGCAGGCCAACGTGTGCGGGCGGGCAGTGATATTATCGGTGTACTGATTCGCAAGCAGAGCGAAGACAACTGACATGTCGGAATCCGAAACCGAGGTCAGTCCCAAGGTCCGGCGAGGCCGCAGGGGTATCTACCTGCTGCCCAACCTGTTCACCACGGCGGCCTTGTTCGCGGGGTTCTACGCCATCGTGGCGGCGATCAACGGCCACTTCACCGCGGCGGCCGTCGCGGTGTTCGTCGCCATGGTGCTCGACGGCGTCGACGGGCGCGTGGCCCGCATGACCAATACCCAGAGTGCCTTTGGTGCCGAGTACGACAGCCTCTCGGACATGGTGTCGTTCGGCCTTGCACCGGCGCTGGTGGTCTACCTGTGGGCGCTGGTGGACCTTGGGCAGGTGGGATGGGTGGCGGCCTTCTTCTATGCCGCCGCCGCCGGCCTGCGCCTGGCCCGCTTCAACACCAAGGTCGGTGTGGCCGACAAGCGGTTTTTTCAGGGCCTGCCGAGTCCCTCCGCCGCCGCCCTGGTGGCGGGCATGGTCTGGGTCTGGCACGAGTTGGGTTTCGAGGGCACGGATCTGGGCATCATGGCCGTGATCGTGACCGTGATCGCCGGCGCCCTGATGGTCAGCAACATCACCTACTTCAGCTTCAAGGACATGGACTTCCGTCACCGGGTGCCCTTCTTCGTGGTGCTGGTGATCCTGGTGGGCCTGATGCTGGCGGCCCTGGATCCGCCCAAGGTGCTCTGGGCCGGATTCCTGCTCTACGCTCTGTCAGGTCCGGCGCTCAGCGTCATCCGTTGGCGTCGGCGACGGACTAGGGGAGGTGAAGACAAGGACGAAAGCGGAAAGCAATAAGAAAGATGAAACCGTCTTTCTGCTGATTCAGCGACGAATTCCTGCGGCCCAATACCGAGTGACTCGGCTCGTGCAAGGTCCGGCATTCGCGAGAACGCCACCATGAGGGGGTTGGCCACCGTGCACTCATGGTCGTGCATCTCTAATGTGCCCCGCTGTCGAATATCCGGGTTCTGTACTGCCAACGACGTGCGTTGTAACAAAAGACGGAGACCGTCGAACGATTTTGCCGAAGGGTTCGCGCCAATGAGATCAAGCATCGTCTCAGTGATCCCCGTGCCAGCGTGGAGCATGGCAACGCCTTTATCAGAGTTCTCAGTTGCTTATCGCACTCCTGCATTTCTAGGAGCAAATTCTCCAATTCATGTATGGTTTGTTCCGTTGGTCTGAAACCGATGTTCGACGCGTGATTGTCGTACAGCACGTCGAGGATCTCTACGACGGCCTCTTGTTCCTCGTTCGTCATTCCCATTGGCTTTTTCCCTTCCGTGGATGCAGCGTTACTTTGTGGAGCCGATGATAGATTGGAGGACTGGCCACGTGATGCCGTTGGTCGAGATTTCGAGGAAGTCCTCACGCCCTTCCATCGCCACGAAGATCAGGTGATCGAATCGCCCCCACTTTACGGGTGCGGCATATGCTTTAACCTGTCCGTGTACAAAGGCGTATGCCTCTTCTGTATATTTGAAGTATGCACCCTTACTGTCCATGGCAAAGCGCCATATAACCTTATCGACAAGGGTGCTGGGTTCAGGGTCGTTCGGGGTGATTGTGAACACCAATCGTGGAAAGTCGGCTCCAGTGAGAGATTGGGGCTCTGCCCCCTTTGTCGATACGGTCGCTACAATTTCATCGATTCGCCTCAGGGCGATAGCCAATGTTCCTTCTTTGTATCGGATGACAGCCAGGTCGAGCGCGGGTTGAAACTGGACTTCCAGCGGATCGGAGGGAATGGACATTCGGTAGGCGCCAAGACGAAATGGCATCCCTGACTGGAGGGCCTCGGGCCAGGGGCGTTCCACAGCGACGATCTCACATCCCGGACCGCGGCACTGAGGGATAGACAAGTGACTATCCGGCCCGGCTATGACCCCGAAGAATGGGTGGGCCGTAAAGAGAAGCAACACGACTAAGCAAACAACCTTCCATGTGTTCTGTTGCATGGGTCCCTCCATTGTCCCACTCCGGGGGAGTTGGGCATTCGGCAATTCTGGTGCCCGAGGCTAGTGTCCTGAGTCAGAGATTCGTTGCATTTCAGAGCCCCGCACAAGACCCAAGGCAAGGCGCGGGCCGCAGGCAATGGCAAGCCCTTGGCAAGGNNGGCCTGCCCGTCCTTCGCTCGAGCGCCTTGCCCCACGCCCGTACAGGCCCGCTGAAATGCAACGAATCTCTGACTCAGGACACTAGCATTCCCCCCGAAAGCCCGTCAATTTTCCGCGTCGGCGGTGGAATCGGGTGTTTGGTGGCCGAGGTGGAGGCTACGGCCACCATGGGTGGCTATCTGAGGTTGGCTTGCGTTCAGAGTAGTTCCTTGATACCTTTAGACCAAGTCTAATACGTGGCTGACCCCCAACAGGCATCCATGCCATACGCCCACATCCAATTCGTTGGTTCAAACTCTCCCCGCCGGGGCGAAGTTGGTGTGTGCGCTCTCTCCCTGCTTGTCCTGCGACTGCCGCGCTAGCGGCATCTTCCCTGTGCCTGGCGAGGCCAAACGCACCCTGAATCCGTTGTTCCGTCCTTCCGGGCGGGATTGCCCGTAGCGGGCGCGGAATCCGTTAGAATCCGTGAATTGATTTCAGGCCGGGGGACCGGCCGGCAGGAGAGAGAACCATGTCAGGCAGCGACAAGCTCTATATTTTTGATACGACCTTGCGCGACGGCGAGCAGAGCCCGGGCGCGTCCATGACCCGCGAGGAGAAGGTGCGCATCGCCAAGGCGCTGGAAAAGATGCGCGTCGATATCATCGAGGCGGGCTTCCCCATCGCGAGTCCCGGCGACTTCGAATCCGTGCAGGCGGTGGCCCGCGCGGTCAAGGACAGCACCGTCTGCGGGCTGGCCCGGGCCAAGGATACCGACATTGATCGGGCCGGCGAGGCGCTCAAGGGCGCCAACTCGGCACGCATCCACACCTTTATCGCCACCTCGCCCATCCACATGCAGCACAAGCTGCGTATGAGCCCGGACCAGGTGCTGGAACAGGCGGTCAAGGCGGTCAAGCGGGCTCGCCAGCACACCGACAACGTGGAGTTTTCCCCTGAAGACGCGGGGCGTTCGGAACTGGATTTCCTGTGCCGGGTGATCGAGGCGGTGATCGATGCCGGGGCGACCACCATCAACATCCCCGACACGGTGGGGTACAACATCCCCGTGCAGTTCGGCGAGCTCATCCGCAATCTGCGCGAGCGCATCCCGAATGCGGACAAGGCGGTGTTCTCGGTGCATTGTCACAATGACCTGGGCCTCGCCGTGGCCAACTCCCTGTCGGCGGTGCTCAATGGTGCCCGGCAGGTGGAGTGCACCATCAACGGTCTGGGCGAGCGCGCCGGCAATGCGTCGCTGGAGGAGATCGTCATGGCCGTGCGGACGCGCCAGGATGTCTTTTCCTGTGACACGACCCTGGACACCACCCAGATCGTGCCGTGCTCACGGCTGGTGTCGGGCATCACCGGGTTCCCGGTGCAGCCCAACAAGGCCATCGTCGGCGCCAATGCCTTCGCCCATGAGTCGGGCATCCACCAGGACGGCGTGCTCAAGCATAGGGACACCTACGAGATCATGCGTGCCCAGGACGTGGGCTGGAGCGCCAACCGGATCGTGCTCGGCAAGCACTCGGGCCGAAACGCCTTCCGGACCCGCCTCAAGGAACTGGCCATCGAGTTCGAATCCGAGGAGGAACTGAACGAGGCCTTCGCCCGTTTCAAGGATCTGGCCGACCGCAAGCACGAGATCTATGACGAGGATCTGCAGGCCCTGGTCACCGAGGCGGCTGCAGCCATGGAGAACGAGCGCTTCAAGCTGGTCTCGCTGCGGGTCTGCTCGGAGACCGGTGAGGTGCCGCTGGCCTCCGTGACGCTTAGCGTCGACGGCGAGGAGAAGAGTGGCAGCGCCGAGGGCAGCGGTCCCGTGGACGCCTCCTTCAAGGCCATCGAGACCATCGTGCCCAGCGGCACCGAACTGCTGCTGTACTCGGTGAACAACATCACCAGCGGGACCGACGCGCAGGGCGAGGTGACCGTGCGGCTGGAGAAGGCGGGCCGCGTGGTCAACGGGCAGGGCGCGGACACGGACATCGTGATTGCCTCTGCCAAGGCCTATCTGAGCGCGCTGAACCGCCTGGCCGATCCCGACTCCCGGGCGCACCCGCAGCTTGGCGATGTCTGAGGCCGCGGCGGGCCCCCTCCCCAACCCTCCCCCGCAAGCGGGGGAGGGGGCGTTGTCTTGCTCGTATCCACGAAGCTTTCCCTCCGGAAAGCATGCCCTGCGCTTCCCCCTCCCCCTCAGGGGGAGGGTCGGGGAGGGGGTGGTTTTGTCGGCCGGCCAGTTGCACCTGACCTGCCTATGACTTCCGAACAGCGACAGCGTTACCTGGATGCCATGGGTATCCAGCACTGGGTTCTCCGGGGGACGGCTCAAGCGTACCCGGAGACGCTTGCACCGGCGGGCCGGTCGACGGCCGACGACATTGCCCTGCCCGACTGGGATGAACTGGCTGCCAGGGTGGCGGCCTGCACCCGCTGCGCCGAACTGGCCGCGTCGCGCACACAGACGGTATTCGGGGTCGGCGACCGCGAGGCCGAGTGGCTGTTCGTCGGTGAGGCGCCTGGCGCGGAGGAGGACCGTCGCGGCGAGCCGTTTGTGGGGCGGGCCGGAAAACTGCTGGACAGCATGCTGTTTGCCCTGGGTCTCAAGCGGGGGCAGGGGGTCTATATCGCCAACATCCTCAAGTGCCGCCCGCCCGGCAACCGGGACCCGCGTCCCGAGGAATCACAGGCCTGCCGTGGCTATCTGGACCGCCAGATCGACCTGATCCGTCCCCGCGTCATCGTGGCCCTGGGCCGCATCGCCGCCCAGAACCTGCTGGAGACCGGCGAGCCGCTGGCCCGGCTGCGCGGCAAGGCACTGAACTATCGGGATATCCCGCTCGTCGTCACCTATCATCCTGCCTACCTGCTGCGCCAGCCCGCCGACAAACGCAAGGCCTGGGAAGATCTCTGCCTGGCCCGTCGTGTGATGGGGGTCTGATCGCGCTGCTGCGTGCCTTGCGGAAGCGGGTGGTCCGTTGCAGAGTGAATGTAATGGACAGGATGAACAGGATTTTTGAGGATTTACAGGATGAAAGGCAATTAGACAGGATTAACAGGATTCACATGATTTCAAAGCGCTTTTAATCCTGTTCATCCTGTCCATTCTAAGTGTCAAGGAGACAAAGGTCGGACCGATAGCCTTGAGTGCCATTCTCAGTACAAATCCGCGGCTTCGTCCCATGCGTCACGAGGATCTGGACGAGATCATGGGCGTGGAAGTGCGCGCCTATCCCTATCCGTGGACGGAGGGTATCTTCCGGGACTGCATGCGGGTGGGCTATTCCTGCTGGGTCATGACGGAAGCGGACAGTCTCGTGGGCTACGGTGTGATGTCGGTGGCGGTCGGGGAATGTCACGTGCTCAATCTGTGCGTGCGGCCGGAATGCCAGGGGCAGGGATACGGGCGCACGCTGCTGCGCGCCCTGCTCGAGCAGGCACAGGGCCGGAATGCGCAAACCGTCTTCCTGGAGGTCCGGCCGTCCAACACCCCGGCCCTGCACCTCTACCTCAGCGAAGGTTTCAACGAGGTGGGCCTGAGAAAGCGCTACTACCCGGCGGAGCGCGGCCGGGAGGATGCGCTGGTCCTGGCCCGTGCCCTGGTGGAGTAGTCGAGATTCAATATTCAATATTCAAGATTCAAGATTCAAAGGGGTGGCACACCGGTACCCGGCCATGCCCCCTTGAATATTGAACCTTGAATTTTGAATCGCCTCAACGTCAACCGATCCTCAGCACGCGCGTTCTAACTCCTGAAGGCCGGCAATCCGCCGGACCACGACATTCAGGAGCACATCATGAGCAAGCTTTCCCGTACGATGCTGACCGTTGGAATCATCGGCGCCTTGGCGCTGTCCGCCCCCCTGTTGGCCAGTCAGTTTCATGGCCACGCGGGTGACCGGGAGGCCCGGCATGGGCATCATTCCCACATGATGATGGCCCGTGAACACCGCGGGGGTGAGTACCACCGCCAGGGGCGCGGCCATGAGCACCGGGCGCAGATGAGTGACGAGGAGCGCAAGGCCTACCGCGAGGAACGGCGCGTGCACTTCACGGCCATGCGCATGCACTGGGACACGCTGTCGGATGAGGACAGGGCTGCCTACAAGGAACAGGCGCGCGAGCGCATGGCCGAGCGTCGTGCGGCCTGGGAGGCCATGAGCCCCGAGGAACGCGAGGCACGGCGCGCCGAGATGCGCGAGAAGATGCAGGAGCGCCGCGGCGGGGGCAACCACCGGCATTGAGTCGACATCCGCGGGGTGACGGGTTCTGACCCGGCCCCGCGTTCCTTCACCAGGATCCGGGATGGCCAGGGTTGAATCGGACGGGACACCATGACAACGAAGCCCGACTTGACCGGTTCCTGGCGGATGTCCAGGCGCGGGCGGTTCGCATGGCGGCGCTGGCGCTGGATGACCGTGAAGCGGCACTGGATGCGGTGCAGGACGCCATGGAGAAGCTGATTGCCCGCTATGCGGATCGACCCGACGAGGAATGGCGGCCGTTGTTCTGGCGTATTCTGCAGAACCGGATCATGGACGCACACCGGCGACGCAGCGTGCGCAACCGTGTGGTTTCCCTGTTCGGTTTCGGCGGCGGGCACGACCCGGATGGACACGGCCCTGAACCGGAAGACTGGGTCGACACCCGCACACCGGAGCCCGATCGGGCACTGAACGATGCGCGCTTCGGCGCGGCACTGGAGGCGGCGCTGGCGGCACTGCCGCTGCGCCAGCAGCAGGCCTTCCTGCTCAGGGTCTGGGAAGGCCTCGACACGGCGGAGACGGCCCGCGCCCTGGGCATCAGCGAGGGCAGTGTGAAGACCCATGTACACCGCGCCGTGGCCGCCCTGCGGAAACGGCTGGAGGCATACGCATGACACCGGACAATCCCGAACGAGACGCATCCCCGGGTGCCGACCCCCTCGTGGAACGGGTTCGAGCGGTCCTTGAACGGGACACCGCCCTGGAGCACGGGGAGGCGGCACGGCTCGCCGAGGCCCGTCGCAAAGCCTTTGCACAACGCCACGCGACGCGGCGCCGCGCGCCTGCCTACGGCATCGCCGTGGCAGCGTCTCTGGTGCTCGTGGCCGGTTTGCTTTTGTTGCGCCCCGGCGGTCTCGAGCCCCTCCCTTCGCAGCTGACGGAGGTGGCGGAACTGGAATTGTTGCTGGGCCTGGAAGAAGAGGATGCTGTTCTGGATCCCGAGTTTCTGGCCTGGGCCGTGGAGGAGCACGGCTGATGCACAGCGCAGTTGCCGGTCTCCTCTTGTGCTGCCTGCTGGCCGGGGCGTCGCCTGTGTGGGCCGGTCACGGGCACCACGGTTCGGGGCATGGGCATCACGGCTATCTGAAGATCGCCGAAGCACCGGCCCCCGCCTGGTCGGAACTCAGCCGCGAAAAGCGGGCCCTGCTGGCACCCTACGCGCAGACGTGGGATTCACTGCCTGACGGACAGCGTCACCGCCTGTTGCGCGCCGCCGAACGCTGGCGGCACATGGACCCCGAGGAGCAGGCCCGCTTTCGCGAGCGCCTGGAACGTTTCAGGGACATGGATCCGGAGGAACGCGCCCGGGCCCGCGAGCGCTGGGAACGCTTTCGTGCCCTGCCGCCCGAGGAACGCGAGCGGCTGCGGCAACGCTGGGAGGCCATGAGCCCGGAGGAACGCCAGGCCGCCCGCGAACGCCACCGCCGCTGGCGCGAACACCTTCAGACCCTGCCCGAGGACGAGCGCGAGGCCCTGCGCGAACGGCTCCGACAGATGGACCCGGAGGAGCGCCGGAGGCTGATGGAGACGGGTCCGGGTGGGGGTTGAGAGGCGTTTTTTGCCACAGAGGGCACAGAGGGCACAGAGTGAAAGGCGGGCTTGATGGACTTTCGTAGGTCGGGCTTCAGCCCGACAGCGATGTGACTTCGGCGCGCCCTGGCGTCGGGCTGAAGCCCGACCTACGCAACGTCGCTTTTCATTTTTCTCTGTGACCTCTGTGCCCTCTGTGGCAAAAAACGCCTTTTCTTCAGCCCTATCCCCCCAATCAGTTACAATAACCGGTTTCCATCAGCACCAGATCCCCAATGAGTTCCAGGCACGCCACCGAGACTGCCCGCCGGCGCACGTTTGCGATCATCTCGCACCCGGACGCGGGCAAGACCACCATGACCGAGAAGCTGCTGCTGTTCGGCGGCGCCATCCAGCTCGCCGGCACCGTCAAGGGCCGCAAGGCGGCGCGTCATGCCACGTCCGACTGGATGGAGCTGGAGAAGCAGCGCGGCATCTCCGTCACCTCGTCGGTCATGCAGTTCCCGTACAAGGGGTGCATCGTCAACCTGCTGGATACGCCGGGCCACGAGGACTTCTCCGAGGACACATACCGCACCCTGACGGCTGTGGACTCGGCGCTCATGGTCATCGACGTGGCCAAGGGCGTGGAGGAGCGCACCATCAAGCTCATGGACGTGTGCCGCCTGCGCGACACGCCCATCATGACCTTCATCAATAAGCTGGACCGGGAGGGCCGCGAGCCCATCGATCTGCTGGACGAAGTGGAGAAGGTGCTGAAGATCCAGTGTGCCCCGGTGACCTGGCCCATCGGCATGGGCAAGCGCTTCAAGGGCGTCTATCACATCCACCATGACGCCGTGCACCTGTATTCGCCAACCCATGGCGGAAAGATTCAGCGTGGCGAGGTGATCCAGGGCCTGGACAATCCGCGCCTGGACGAGGTGCTGGGCGGGCAGGCCGCGGAACTGCGCGAGGAACTGGAGCTGGTGATGGGCGCCTCCCACAGCTTCGACAAGGAAGCCTACCTGGCCGGTCGCCAGACACCGGTATTTTTCGGCTCGGCCATCAACAACTTCGGTGTGCAGGAGCTGCTCGACGACTTCGTCGAGAATGCCCCGGGACCGCAGCCGCGCGCGACGGAGACCCGCACCGTGGATCCGTCCGAGGAGACCTTCAGCGGCTTCGTGTTCAAGATTCAGGCGAACATGGATCCCCAGCACCGGGACCGCATCGCCTTCCTGCGTGTCTGCTCCGGCACTTTCAGGAAGGGCATGAAGATCCATCAGGTGCGCATCGGACGCGACGTGAAGATCAGCGACGCGCTCACCTTCATGGCCTCGGACCGCGAGCATGTGGAGGAGGCCTATCCGGGGGACATCATCGGCCTGCACAACCACGGCACCATCCGCATCGGCGATACCTTCACGCAGGGCGAGCAGCTGTCCTTCACGGGCATTCCCAACTTCGCCCCGGAGCTTTTCCGGCGCGCGCACCTGCGCGACCCGCTCAAGATGAAGCAACTGCAGAAGGGGTTGCAGCAGTTATGCGAGGAGGGGGCCACGCAGCTCTTCCGTCCCCTGGTCAGCAACGACCTGATCCTGGGCGCCGTGGGCGTGCTGCAGTTCGACGTGGTGGCCCATCGGCTCAAGGCCGAATACAACGTGGACGCCAGCTTCGAGAACGTCAACGTCCAGACCGCACGTTGGGTGAGCTGCGACGACGGCCGCAAGTTCGAACAGTTCCGGGACAAGGTCGCCGCCAACCTGGCCGTCGACCACGGCGGCGACCTGGTCTACATCGCCCCCACCCGCGTGAATCTGCAGATGGCCCAGGAAAAATGGCCCGAGGTCCGTTTCCACGCCACCCGGGAGCATGGTGCCGGCGGTTGAGGTCTTGTATGTTTAACCACGAAGCACACGAAGGCCACGAAGTGATTCAAGAAAATATTCCTCTCGCAAAGACGCAAAGCACGCCAAGAAATGCTTTTGAATAAAGATCTCTTGGAAGTTCTTTGCGGGCTTCGCGCCTTCGCGAGAGAACATTCTTTTTCTTTTCTTCGTGATCTTCGTGTGCTTCGTGGTTAAACGGATTCTTCGGCAGGGCTCAGGGGGGGCGGCAAGATGCAGACATGGATTCTGACGGGGTTGCTGGTGCTGTCGCTGTTTGCGAATGGGTACCTGCTGGCGGAGCGGGTGGGGGCGCCGCCGCAGGCGCAGCCGGTGCAACCCGAAGCGGCCCTGGTGCGTGATCTGCAGCGCCTGCTGGACGACCTGGATGCGGAACCGGAATGGCGTTATCGCTTCGTCAGCCTCGGCCGGTTCGCGCAAGTGCGCCAGGAGCGGCATCGCGGGCAGCAGGAATTGCTCAGACACGAGTTGTTTGCGCTCCTGAGCGGGACCGCCACGGATTTCGATGCGGTGACGCAAGTGTTGGAGAACATGGAGCGCGAGGACAGCCACTACCGATCCAGACTCCTGCAGCAGTTCATGCTCCTGTTGCCGGATCTGGACGCGCCGCGCCGCATGCTCCTGCTGGAGCGCCTTCGGTTGCTCGACGTGGATTTTGATGACTTCGCGCTGCTGGAGCGCTTGCAGCCCTGAGACAAGCCCCGGGGTTGTTCGCCCGGTACCTTGGGCCGCTTGGGCATAGGGAAACGATCCCGGCTGCCCTTACTTGCCTCTTGTCTCTTGCCTTTAGCCCGCATATCTCACCACCCTTCTACTGCGGCCGCCNNTGGTGAGATATGCGGGCTATAGCCTTCTTATCCTTTCCAGCTGCGCGTCCAGTTCCTTGAGGGTGGTTTCCAGCTCGCTGACGCGTGTGCGTTCCTTCTCCACCACGTCCGCGGGGGCGCGTTCCACGAAACTCGGGTTGGCCAACTTGGCGCTGCACACGTCGAGGTTCTTCCGCACCCTGGCCTGTTCCTTCTCGAGTCGTGCTATTTCGGCATCCTTGTCGATGAGGCCCGCCAGCGGGATGAGCAGGCGCATTTCGCCCACCAGGGCCATGGCGGATTCCGGCGCCTCGTTGCCGGGCTCGAGCCAGGTGACGGACTCGGGTTTAGCCAGAAAGCCGATGAAGGCTTCCGCCTCGTCGTAGCGCGCCCGGTCGCTGTCCCGCCAGTTGTCGATCAGAAGGGGCAGGGGCTTGCCGGGGGAGATGTCCATTTCGGCACGGATGCGGCGCATACCCAGGATGAAGGTTTTGACCCACTCGATTTCCGATTCGACTGCCGCGTCCTTGCGGTCTTCATCCGATTCGGGATAGGGCTGGTGCATGAGCGTATCGCCCCGGCTTCCGGCAAGCGGGCCCACCTGGCGCCAGATGGCCTCGGTGATGAAGGGTATCACGGGGTGCATGAGGCGCAGCAGGGTGTCCAGCACGCGCACGAGTGTCCGCCTGGTCCCGCGCTGAGCCTCGACGGTGGAATCGCCGGTCAGCACCGGCTTGGACAGTTCCAGGTACCAGTCGCAGTACTCGTGCCAGGTGAAGTCGTAGAGCGCCTGCGCGGCCAGGTCGAACCGATAGGCGTTCAGCTGTGCGCGCACCTGGCCGATGACGTCCTGCAGGCGTGACTCGATCCAGCGATCTGCAAGCGACAGTTCCACCGGCTCGTCGCCAAGCCCCGTATCCTGCCCTTCGGTGTTCATGAGCACGTAGCGGGCCGCGTTCCAGAGTTTGTTGCAGAAGTTGCGGTAGCCTTCGATGCGGCCAAGGTCGAACTTGATGTCCCGTCCGGTGGAGGCCAGCGAGGCCAGTGTGAAGCGCAGGGCGTCGGTGCCGAAGGCGGGAATGCCCTCGGGGAAGTGCTTGCGGGTGACCTTCTCGATGCGCTTCGCCATCTGCGGCTGCATGAGGCCGCGGGTGCGCTTGTCGATCAGATCGTCCAGGCTGATGCCGTCGATCAGGTCGATGGGATCCAGGACGTTGCCCTTGGACTTGGACATCTTCTGGCCTTCGGAGTCGCGGATCAGCCCCGTGATGTACACCTCCCGGAAGGGAACATCGCCCATGAACTTCTGGCCCATCATGATCATGCGGGCCACCCAGAAGAAGATGATGTCGAAACCCGTGACCAGCACGTTGGTCGGGTAGTAACGGGACAGCTCCGGTGTTTCGTCCGGCCAGCCCAGGGTGGAGAAGGGCCAGAGCGCGGAACTGAACCAGGTGTCCAGCACGTCCGGGTCCCGGGTGAGCTTCACCCCGCTGTCCAGCTTGTACCTGGCGCGCACCTCGTCCTCGTCGTGAGCCACGTAGATATTGCCCTGCTCGTCGTACCACGCGGGGATGCGGTGGCCCCACCAGATCTGGCGGGAGATGCACCAGTCCTCGATGTTGCGCATCCACTCGAAGTAGGTCTTGCTCCAGTTCTCCGGCACGAAGCGGATGCGGCCGTCCTCCACGGCGGCGATGGCCGGTTCCGCCAGCGGGCCGGCCTTCACGTACCACTGGTCCGTGAGGAAGGGTTCGATGACGGCGCCGGTGCGGTCGCCCCGGGGCACCATGAGCTTGTGGTCGTCGATGCGCTCCAGCAGGTCCTGCGCCTCCAGGTCGGCAATGATCCGCTTGCGTGCATCGAAGCGGTCAAGACCCCGGTAGGCCTCCGGGGCCTCGTCGTTGATCTTCGCGTCCACGGTGAAGATGTTGATCACGGGCAGATCGTGACGCTGCCCCACTGCGTAATCGTTGAAGTCGTGCGCCGGGGTGATCTTCACACAGCCGGAGCCGAACTCCGGGTCCACGTAGTCGTCCGCGATCACCGGGATGGTGCGACCGGTGAGGGGAAGCTCGACCTGCCTGCCGATGAGGTGGTTGTAGCGCGCGTCCTCCGGATGCACGGCGACGGCTGTGTCGCCCAGCATGGTTTCAGGACGCGTGGTGGCCACCACCAGGTGTCCGGAGCCGTCGGCCAGCGGGTAGCGCATGTGCCAGAGGGATCCCTGTTCCTCTTCCGAGATCACCTCGAGATCGGAAACGGCCGTGTGCAGCACGGGATCCCAGTTCACCAGCCGCTTGCCGCGGTAGATGAGTCCCTCGTCGTAGAGACGCACGAACACCTCGCGCACCGCCCTGGACAGACCGTCGTCCATGGTGAAGCGTTCGCGATCCCAGTCGATGCTGTTGCCCAGCCGGCGCATCTGGCGGGTGATGGTGTCCCCGGATTCCGCCTTCCATTGCCAGACCCGCTCCAGGAATTGCTCCCGGCCCAGGTCATGACGGCTGACACCCTCGGCCGCCAACTGGCGCTCCACCACCATCTGCGTGGCGATGCCCGCATGGTCCGTGCCCCCCTGCCAGAGGGCGTCGGCGCCGCTCATGCGCTGATACCGGATCAGCGTGTCCATCAGCGTGTGCTGGAAGGCGTGACCCATGTGCAGGGTGCCGGTCACGTTGGGCGGCGGCAGCATGATGCAGTAGGGGGTGCCATTCCCGCTCGGCCTGAAATGACCGGCGCGCTCCCATTGCTCGTACAGGGACTGTTCGATGGCGCGGGGGTCGTAGGTCTTGTCCATGGGATCCGGGTCGGGGTGCGGTGGCCGAAAAGCCGGCATTATACCGGAAGCGGTTGGGGTGTTGGCTGCGCGCGGAACGGCTCAGGCGCGGTACAGTTGCCGTGTTCAGTCCTTTCCGGAATCTTCCGGGGAGGAGGGAGGCGCATCGCCCAGGGAGGCCATGACCGCGTCCACCAGCTTCGTGCGCAGTTCGGGCAGGTGCTCGGCGAGGATCTGCTCTGCCAGGGCGTCCACCCGCGCACGCAGAGCTTCGTCCAGTGAATCGACATCCATGGCCGGTGTCGCCTCCACCACCTCTTTCTCCGGCACCTGTTCCAGCGAGTGAAAGGGCAGATCGTCCAGCTCATCCAGCTGCAGATCGATGTCGAGTTCGTTGGGCATGGTCGGAGACGCGGTGTCAGGCGGGACGTCGGCGCTGAGGCGCGACATGGCCTTGTCCACCAGCGATGCACCCTCGTCCGACGCCGGAGCGTCCGGTCCGACTGCCTGAGGCCCGTCGGGCCCGGTGGGCTGCTCGGTCACCTCCGGTGGCGCGGTCGTATCGGCAGGGGCTGCATCGTCAACGGCTGGTCCCTTGCCCGATCCGGCCTTGATCAGCTTGGTCAGCGTGGGGATGCGTGGATCGTCGGGGGACTGGGTCATTAGCGTGCACCCAGCCGGTGATGGGTCAGGGCGTAGCCGCGCTCCTTGTAGAAACGGTACCGTTGACGGCCCGCGTCGCGGATGTTTGCTTCCTGGTTGACGATCTCCGCCACCCGTTCAAACCGGCTGAAGAAGAGGGGCACTTCGTCGTCAAGGTTGACCAGGATCTCGCCGGCCGAAGCCGGTTCCCGTTCGTGGCAGATCTGCACCGGACAATGCGGGTCGTCGCCTTCCACCTCGTGGGGCACGAAGGCGGTGTCACGGAAGGTCCAGAGCAGTTCGTCCAGTTGTCGGGAAAGCGCCGGAGTACCGGTGTGCACGTGCACCCGGTGGCCCAGACCGAAGGCCTTGTGGATCAGCCGGCACGCCGTCTGCAGGCGTCGGCGCGGGTCGTCGTCCTCGAGTACGTAGAAGTCGATGCGGGTCATGAAAAGGCAGGTACAAGGGCAAAGGTGCAAGATACAAGGGAAAACCCGTGGAATTTATCATCGTGGGTCAGGTGTTCAGCCTGACGTCGATGTTTGTCGATGGTTCCGCGGAGAGAGACCATGTGGTTTCTCACGAGGCCTTGTTCAGGAGGTATTGCATGAGCAGGGGGACGGGGCGGCCAGTGGCGCCTTTTTCCTTGCCGCTCTTCCAGGCGACGCCGGCGATGTCCAGGTGCGCCCAGTGGTATTTCTTCGTGAACCGGGACAGGAAGCAGGCGGCGGTGATGGTGCCTGCGGGGCGGCCGCCGATGTTGGCCATGTCCGCAAAGTTGCTCTTGAGCTGTTCCTGGTATTCCTCCCACAGCGGCAGTTCCCAGGCCCGGTCGTAGCACTGCCGGCCCGCGTTGAGCAGTTCGTTGGCCAGTGGGCCGTGGTTGCTCAGGAGGCCTGTGGCCTGGTGCCCGAGGGCGATGATGCAGGCGCCGGTGAGGGTGGCGATGTCGATCACCGACTCCGGCTCGAAGCGTTCCACGTAGGACAGGGCGTCGCACAGGACCAGCCGGCCCTCGGCATCCGTGTTGAGGATCTCCACGGTCTGTCCGGACATACTCGTCACCACGTCACCGGGGCGGCTGGCTTTGCCGTCCGGCATGTTCTCCGCGGCCGCCACCACGCCGATCACATTCAGGGGCAGCATCATCTCGGCAATGGCCTTCATGACACCCAGCACGCTGGCAGCCCCGCACATGTCGAACTTCATCTCGTCCATGGCCTCGCCAGGCTTGAGCGAGATACCGCCGGTGTCGAACGTGATGCCCTTGCCTACCAGCACGATGGGCTTGCTGTCCTTCTTTCCGCCCCGATACTCCATCACGATCAGCTTGGCCGGCTGCTCGCTGCCCCGGGACACGGAGAGCAGGGCGCCCATGCCGAGTTTCTCCATGTCCGCCTCTTCCATGACCTCCACCTTCACGGACTTGTAGGTCTTGTTCAGCTGCCGGGCCTGATCGGCCAGGTAGGTGGGGGTGCAGATGTTGCCGGGGAGGTTGGCGAGGTCGCGGGTGAAGCGGGTGCCCAGTGAGATGGCCGAGGCCACACGCACGGCCTCCTCCCCGGGCAACAGGTCCGAACGGGAGGGCACGCTCAGGATGATGCGGCGCAGGGGACGCTGGACCTCGTCCTTCTTGCTCTTGAGCTGCTGGAAGCGGTAGAGGGTGTCCTGGGTGACGGTCACCGCCTGGCTGATCTTCCACAGGGTGTCGCGCCCCTTGACCGGCAGATCCGTGAGATAATTCACTGCCTCCACGGCGCCGCTCTTGTTTACGGTACGGGCCATGGTAGCCGTCACGCTGCGGTAGGCGGCCTCGTTGAACTCGCGCTCCTTGCCGCAGCCCACCAGGAGGACACGGTCGCACAGGGTGTTGGGCAGGTTGTACAGCCAGAGGGTCTGTTCCTTCTCTCCGTCCATGTCACCGCGGCGCAGGATGGTGGAGAGCATACCGCCGCTGGCCTTGTCCAGAACGCGGGCGGCGCCTGAGAGCCTGCGCCGCTCGAAGACCCCCACGACCACGCAGGCACTGCGCTGTTTTTCAGGGTTGCCGCTCTTGACTGAAAATTCCATGCCACTCCTCGGGTATGCTGGTGGGACGCGCCCGGACGGCGCCGTTCAGAATCGATAAATGAGGCACGCCCATTCTATGCAAGTTCCCATGCCATCACCACGCCGGCGCGTGTCGGGCCCCGTCGGGCGGGTCCGGGAAGGAGTGGCCGCATGGCAGTGAGGCAGGGGGTTTTCGACGTCCTCGATCGCTACCTGATGCGCGAGATGCTCAGCACCCATGGGGCGGTGACCCTGGTGCTGCTCCTGATCATTGTCGGCGGCACGCTGGCACGCATCCTGCGCGATGCCGCAGAGGGACGCATACCGCCGGATGTGTTGCTGCCGCTGGTGGCGCTGGGTTCGGTGCAGGGGCTGATCCTGCTGCTGCCGGTGTCCCTGTTTCTGGCGCTCATGCTGGGACTGGGGCGCCTGTACAAGGACAGTGAGATGACGGCGCTTCAGGCCTGCGGTGTGGGTCCCGCGCGCCTGTACAGGGGCATTGCCTGGTTGACGGCCCCCATGGTGGCCCTGCTCACGGTGCTGGTGTTCTGGGCCGCCCCGCTGGCCTCCGCCGCCATCGAGCAGGTACGCGCCGAGGCGGAACAACGGCCCGACCTGGCAGGCGTGGCGCCCGGGCGGTTCATGGAGTCCCGCGTGGACAGGCGCGTGTTCTTCATCGAGGGCTACACCGACGATGGTGCGTCCATGCGCAACGTGTTCATTCAGTCGCGCGGACCGGAGGGTACCGAGGTGATCACCGCGCAGCGCGCACGCAGCCAGGTGGACCCGGTGACAGGCTCCCGCTACCTGGTGCTTCACGACGGCTACCGCTATCTGGGTCACCCGGGAGGACGCGAGTTCCGCGTCATCGAGTTCCGTACGCACGGCATGCGGGTGCCTGACCCCGAAGGTGCTCGGCGACGGGGCGGCGTGGGGAGCATGCCGACCCTGGATCTGATCGGCTCTGATCGACGCGAGGCGCAGGCGGAACTGCACTGGCGCGCCGCCATCCCCATTTCCATGATCCTGCTGGCTGCCCTGGCGCTGCCGCTGTCGCACACCACCAACCCGCGCCAGGGGCGCTTCGCGAAGCTCACGGCGGCCATCGTCATCTACATCGTCTATGCCAACTTTCTCATTCTGGGCAAGTCCTGGTACGAGAGCGGCCAGACCCCGGCATGGCTGGGGCTGTGGTGGGTACACGTGGCCTTGGGCGCAGTGATCGTCGTACTGCTCTGGCGCCAGCGCGGACTGCGCCTCGGGCGCCGGGTCACCCCCGTGGAGAGCCCGTCTTGAGGCGGCTCGACGGATACATCGGCCGCCAGGTGGCGGTTGGCACCCTGCTGGTGCTTTTGGTGCTCACGGGGCTGGACGCCCTGTTCGCCTTCATTGGCGAGATCGACGGCCTGGATGAACACTACGGACTCGTACAGGCGCTGGTGTACACGGCGCTGACGGTGCCGCGCCGCGCCTATGAACTGTTTCCCACCGCTGTCCTGCTGGGCAGCCTGCTGAGCCTGGGTACACTGGCCGCCAACAGCGAGCTCATTGCCATGCGGGCGGCCGGCGTGTCCGTGGCGAGAATCGTGGGTTCGGCGCTGCGCACGGGCCTGATCCTGATGGTGGGCATTGTGATCGTCGGCGAAGGGGTGGCCCCCGCGGGCGAACAGCGCGGCCAGAACCTGCGCGCCATGGTTCACAGTGACGAGATGCATGTCACCACACGCGGCCTGTGGGCCAAGGACGGACAGCGTTTCGTGAACGTCGGCGCGGTGATGCCCGATCTGCGCCTGCTGAATGTCCGCATCTACGAACTCGATGCCGACCGGCGCCTGAGCGCCCTCATGAGGGTCGAAGCGGCTCGCTATGAGGGCGGCAGATGGATGCTCTCGGGTATCCATCGCAGCCGCCTGTCCGATGCGGGCGTGACCAGCGAGTTCGTGGACGAGGAACGCTGGTCCCGGCTGCTGGCGCCGGAACTGTTCGATGTTCTGGCTGTGGAGCCGCGGCAGATGTCGGCCATGACGCTTCGCCAGTACGTCAATTACCTGCGCGAGAACAACCTGGAATCCGCACAGTATGAATTGGCCTACTGGATGCGATTCACCATACCCCTGTCGAGCCTGGTGATGCTGCTGCTGGCCATACCGTTCGTGTTCGGTTCGCTGCGCACGGGCAGCGCGGGGCAGCGGCTGTTCATCGGCGTGCTCATCGGCGTGGGGTTCCACCTGCTCAATCGGACATTCAATCACATGGGCATTGTCTACGGATTGCCGCCGCTGCTGAGCGCAAGTCTGCCGATGCTCATATTTCTTGGCGTGGCGCTGGCGGCGCTGAGGCGAGTGAGATGAATTCAAGATTCAAGATTCAAGATTCAAGATTCAAGATTCAAGATTCAAGATTCAAAGGTAATGGGTCGCCCGCTTTTCCCTTGAATCTTGAATTTTGAACCTTGAATTTGTTTCAAACCCTCTCCAGCTTCGTCCCCGACAATCGGTCATGCAGCATCAGGCGTTCGGGATCGCGCTGGGCCCTGGCCAGCCCGGCTGCCACCAGCGCAACGAAGGGCAGGGCGGCGATCCACCAGCCGCGGATGTAAAGCGCCGCGGCTGCCACGACCAGGCACCACTGGCCAAGGGCCACGCCGAAGCGGATGCCTGCCTGTCGCCAGGTGACCTGCTTCCCCGCCATGTCCACCAGGCGTATTTTCCAGGCCTGCATGCCCAGCGTCTGTCCCCGTTGGCGTGTCCAGCACCATCCCAGGAACCCGAAGGCCACCAGTGGAATGTACAGGCGCAGCGGCAGAAACAGCGGGTGCTCGTCGGTGATACCGAATGCGGCCACGATGAAAAACTCGACTGCCATGATCATGGCCAGCAGCAGCAGACCGTCGTAGGTCATCGCCGCCAGACGACGGGGCAGGCCAACGGGGGCGGTTGCAGTCTTGGGGGAGGCCATGGATTGTCCTGTGGCGGCCGGGGCACCCGGGAGAATTCCGGGAACCCTATCAAATTTTTCAATGACACCGATGGATTTTATGGCGGGTACGGAGGCCCTGTGGTAATAATTCCAGACACAGAGGTCTGCCGCATGCGCGGCGGAACATTATAAGGCAACCCCGCCCGAGGGCGAGGAGATTGCCGGATTCGTGCGGCGCCGTCACGGGGTCGTGCATGTTAGAGGGGGAGGTTCATGGGGTTGATCCGCGATCTCATGGCGCAGCCGGGTGTTCTGGCGGCGGGAGAGTACTCCTACCGGGGTGATCGTTTTTCCTACGAAGGCAACCTGACGCGGGAGATGGCCCGCATGGCCTCGATCATGTGTCGGGCCACGCATATGGGCGTCCACATGGAATGCGACATCCTCGGCGTGTTCTGCCCTGGCTGCGGGCTCGTGCCCTCCCGGGGCTGGGCCGTGAGGGGGCCGCGTTTCAGCGTGTGTGTCATGGCCAATTTCTTCTGCATCCTGGAAAACCGGGACGGTGTCATGAACGCGGTCCTCAAATGCATGCACGAGTCCCTGGACGAGGTGGCCATCGACATGGTGTGAGACGTGTCGACGCACGTTCGTGAGGGATTTTCCAAGGGGGACGGAATGATCGAACTGAGTACGCTCATGTCGTTGAACGGTGCCGTTGCGGCCTTCGAGTTTTCGGACCGGGGGGAACTGGTGAGCCACGCGGTGGCGCCGGACCCGGACATGGATCCGGTGGCCCTGGACATGCTGAGCCATGTCTGCGTGGCCAATATCTCCCTGGCATCCATGCAGGCCAGGGGCTGGGAAGGCGTGACGGGCATGAACGGCTTCTACCCCATCCAGGGGTTCACCCTGATCGGGATGGACTGGACCGCCGTCATCAATGGCCGCCATGGTGTGGTTCTGCGCAATGACTCGGGCGATGTGGAAGCCGCCTATCGCGCCCTGGGGGCAGGGGATCAGGGTCCATGATCAGGCGGTTGCTGGCCCTGGATGGCGTCCTGGTGGCCGCGCGCTTTCGCGACGACGGACAATTGGTGGAGGGTTACGGTCTGCTCGATGAGCATCATATGTGGCGCCTGGCCCGCTTCGCCCACGACTACAAGCGCTTCACCCAGGGGAATTCGGACCAGTTCTCCATGTTCACCCGATTGCGTGGCTGGACCCCGCCCAAGGGCTGGATCGTGCGTGGCGAGGCGCACTCGGTGTGTTCCATCGGCAACCTGGTCTGCCTGGTGAACAATGCCGAGGCCTCTCTCAATGAGGTCATGCGCGAGCTGGACGACGTGTCCCATTTCTGAGCCGGCCCCTGTCTGCGGGTCTGCCGGCCCGTTCTCCGGCAGGAACTTGTTGGAACCGCATCCGGGTTCCTATACTGCGTCGACGATCAAGATGCAGTGAATCCACTCAATCATCCCGGTAATCAGCCAGTGACTCGAATCCAGGACCCGGAGAAGCGCCGTTTTCATCGCATCAGTTTCGAGGGATCCGCCTACGTTTCCTTTGACGGAGGCGCGGAAACGCAGGTCGATCTGCTGGATCTCTCCCTGCACGGCGCACTGATTCGCACGACGGGAATGGAGGCTCAGCCTGCGCCTCAACAACGCTGCACCCTCAGGGTGCCGTTGACGCAGGACCTCGCCATTTCCATGGAGACCCGGGTGGCGCGGGTGGAAGGCGAGGAGACGGGCCTGGTGGTAGATCGGCTGGATCTCGACAGCGCGCAGCACCTGAAGCGTCTCGTGGAACTCAACCTGGGGGATGAGACCCTGCTTAATCGGGACCTTGCCGCGTTGTTCAGGAGAGAGTGAGAGAAGGGCAAATTCAAGATTCAAGATTCAAGATTCAAAGGGTCCCCTCGATAGATCCACGTGCCCTTCCCTTGAATCTTGAATCTTGAATCTTGAATATTTGATTGTTCCCTTCCACCGACATGCAGAGACCCCCATGACCCAGGGACTGCTGGTGATCAATGCCGGCTCCTCGAGCATCAAGTTTGCGCTCTACGCGGTGCAGGCGCAGAGTCTCGTTCCTCACTATCGCGGCCAGGCGGACGGTCTCGGAGGCCGCAAGGCTCGGCTGAGGTTCACCGACGCTGACGGCAACCGCCTGCTGGACCATGATCTGCGGGAAAGCGCCGACCACGACGAGGCGCTTGATCGCGCATTGCAATGGCTCGAACAGCACCTGGGCGGTTTGCGGCTGCTGGCCGCCGGGCATCGCCTGGTGCATGGCGGCCCGCACTTTGACAGTCCGGTGCGCCTCGACGCGGATACCCTCGCGCAGCTTGAAAGTTTCAGCCAGCTGGCGCCGCTTCACCAGCCCCATAACCTGAAAGCGATCCACGCGGTGGCGCGCCTGCGCCCCGATTTGGCGCAGGTGGCCTGTTTTGATACGGCCGTACACCGATCGCAACCCAGGGAGGCACAGCGCTTCGCCTTGCCGCGGGAATATGAGGAGAAGGGCATCCTGCGCTACGGTTTCCATGGCTTGTCCTACGAGTACATCGCGTCCGTGCTGCCCGATCATGACGAGCGGGCCACCCACGGTCGGACGGTGGTGGCACACCTGGGTAACGGTGCGAGCATGTGTGCGCTGCTGGCCGGGCGCAGCATTGCCACCACCATGGGCTTCACTGCACTCGACGGGCTGCCCATGGGCCAGCGTTGCGGCAGCATCGATCCTGGCGTGCTGCTCTACCTGCTGCAAAGCGAAGGCATGAGCGCCTCCGAGCTGGAGGATCTCCTCTACCGCCGATCGGGATTGCTCGGCCTGTCCGGTATCAGCTCCGACATGCGGGAGTTGCTCGAGAGCAATGACCCCGCGGCGGCGGAGGCCGTGTCATATTATGTATATCGTGCCGTGCGGGAGGTCGGCAGCCTGGCGGCGGCCATGGGCGGACTGGATGCCCTCGTGTTTACCGCAGGGGTGGGCGAAAATGCCGCGCCGGTGCGTTCCGCCATCTGCAGGCACCTGCAATGGTTGGGGCTGTCTCTGGACGAGGAGGCCAATACGCGAGGCGATATGCGGATCAGTACTGAGGCGAGCCGGATGTCGGCATGGGTGATTCCCACCGACGAGGAACTGATGATCGCCCGGCACACGCTGGATTGTCTGCAGAATCCTTGACCTGGACTCCTGGCCCTCGGATTTCCGTCGTCGACATGGGCCTGCTATGGTCCTTTTGGGGCCAATCATGCGCGCGGGTTCGGCAGGCCGGCGTTGCGGCATCGCCCCTGATGCGATCAAATGCTGATGCAAAGACGCCGGGAATGACAAATCCGGGTGCGCCATGTCCACTGCGCGGCGTACCGACCTCACAGGGTATTGCATGGTGGAAGCGACGACTGTCAGGAAGCAACGACAAACCGGTTCGGCGGCGGCCCGCACGCTCGAGGTGATGCGTGCGGTGACCCATGCCGGGTTGCCCCTGGCGCTTCCCGAGATTTCCGATCTGGTGGGCCTGCCCAAGCCCACGGTGCATCGCATCGTGTCGCTGCTTGAGGAGGAGGGTTACCTGGTCAAGGATGAGACCGGACGACGTTTCGTGCCCGGGCCCCAGCTGCGGGATCTCTCCTACCGGGTCTTTCAGTGCGAGGCCCTGCGCGGGCCCCGGCATCTCATCCTGCAGCAGCTGGCCCAAAGGGTCGGCGAGGCGTGCAACATCGTGCTGCTGGACGGCGATCGCATCACCTACCTGGACCGCGTTGACTCCGCCTGGCCGCTCAGGCTGCGTTTCGAGGTGGGCTCCCACGTGCCCCTGCATTGCACGGCCACCGGTAAACTGCTGCTGGCCATGCAACCGAAGCGGGTGCGGGATCGGCTGGTGTCGTCCCTGACGCTGGAGGCCAAGACGCCTCACACCATCACCGGGTTGGAGGCATTTCAGCAGGAACTCGCCCGCATCCGGCGCGAGGAGGTGGGTATCGACAACGAGGAATTCATCGAAGGTATGGCCTGTATCGCCGTGCCCATCCACCCGCCCAAGGGCCCGCCCATTGTGGCCGTATCCATCCATGCCTCCATTCCCCGGCGTTCCCTGGACGATCTGCGCGCATTATTGCCGGACCTGCGTGAAGCCGCGCGGGCTCTGGCACCCGTCATGTACTCCTGACACGGCATCCCGGACCCTCCGGCAATTCGAGTAAAGGATTGCCTTTCTCCCGCAACTCTTTCATCGCGCTGGCAAAGTGCAGGGTGTTCTGCGTCGAGCCGGCTCGTTGGTCCAGCGTCTTCCGTCAAAATTTTGCCTGAGGATTGCAAAAACGCACAAAAATGAGACGAAATATCTCGGGAATGGTCTATACTGGGCCCTTGTGTTGATTTGTCTGGTGTGCCCACCTTCCCGAAGCGCCTGTCGGCGAGCGACGTGCAACGATCCGGCAGGCGGCGCGCCAGACCCCATTAGCGAGGGAGAAGACCGATGAAACGCATGACCCCGAGTGAGGCATTGGTGGAGACGATGGTGGCCCACGGCGTGAAGAACGTGTTCGGTATCGTGGGATCGGCGTTCATGGATGCACTGGACATCTTCGAGCCGGCGGGGATCCGCTTCATTCCCACGGTACACGAACAGGGGTCCGCGCACATGGCGGATGGATATGCGCGTGTGACGGGTCGCCACGGGGTGTGCATCGCGCAGAACGGACCCGGGATCACGAACTTTGTCACGGGGATTGCCGCGGCGTACTGGGCGCACAGCCCGGTGGTGGCGATCACGCCGGAGACGGGGACCAACTCCCAGGGTCTTGGCGGTTTCCAGGAGGCGGAGCAGCTGCCGTTTTTCGAGAAGATCACCTGTTACCAGGGCAACGTGAGCCGCTCGGACCGCATGGCGGAATTTACGGGGCGCTGCTTTAACCGGGCGATCAACGCCAATGCGCCGACCCAGCTCAACATTCCGCGGGATCTGTTCTACGGCGAGATCGAGTGCGAGATCCCGGGGCCGAAGCGTCTCGAGCGCGGTGCAGGCGGCGAGCGCGAGCTGGATCGTGCAGCGCAGCTGCTGGCGGAGGCGCGTTTCCCGGTGATCATTTCCGGGGGCGGTGTAGTGCTCTCGGAGGGTGTTCAGGATTGCGTCGCGCTGGCAGAGCGCCTGAGCGCGCCGGTGGTCAACAGCTACCTGCACAACGACTCCTTCCCGGCGAGCCACAAGCTGTGGGCTGGCCCGCTGGGCTACCAGGGCTCCAAGGCGGGCATGCAGTTGATGGCGAAGGCCGACGTGGTCCTGGCGCTTGGCAGCCGGCTTGGGCCCTTTGGCACGCTGCCGCAACACGGACTCGATTACTGGCCCAGGGAGGCGCGCATCATCCAGGTGGATGCCAATCCCGACATGCTGGGCCTGGTCAAGGGCACGGACGTGGATCTGCTGGGTGATGCGGCGGCCGTGGCGCGGGCGCTGCTTGCGCGGCTCAAGGATCGCAAGCTGGCCTGCGACGCGAACCGCGACGAACGCCTCGGCACCATCGAGTCCACCAAGGCCGAATGGGAGAAGGAGCTCGATGGCTGGAGTCACGAGCGTGACGAGTGGAGCCTGAAGGTGGCGGACAGCGATGGCGGACTGCATCCACGCCAGGTGCTTCGCGAGCTGGAGAAGGCCATGCCGGGCAACGCCATGGTTTCCACGGATATCGGCAACATCTGCTCGGTGTCCAATTCCTACCTGCGCTTTGAGCAGCCGAGGAGTTTCTTTGCGGCGATGAGTTTCGGCAACTGCGGTTACGCGCTGCCGGCGATCATCGGCTGCAAGGTGGGCGCGCCGGATCGCCCCGCGGTGGCGTACGTGGGTGACGGCGCGTGGGCGATGAGCATGGTGGAGATCCTGACCTGTGTTCGGGAAAACATCCCGGTGACGGCGGTGGTGTTCAACAACCGTCAGTGGGGCGCGGAGAAGAAGAACCAGGTGGATTACTACGGCGAGCGTTTCGTGGGCTCGAACCTCAACAGCCCTTCATGGGCGGGCATCGCGCGTTCCATGGGTGCCGAGGGGGTGACCATCGACAAGCTCGACGAGGTGGGCGGTGCGCTTGCCGCGGCGTGTGAGGCGCAAAAGCAGGGCAAGACCACAGTGATCGAGATCAACGTCTCGCGCGAGCTGGGCGATCCGTTCCGCCGTGATGCGCTCAAGGCACCCAGGCGCCTGCTGGACAAGTATAAGAAGTACATGTGATCGACGACGGTGCCGGTGCGGGTTCCCGAAAGGCTGTTCCGCACCGGTGCCTGTCCGGTAAGAGGGTGAACACACCATCGAGCCGGGGCGGAGCCCCCTCGGTGTCGGCGTAACGGAGTGAACAGAGGACGTACAACGAGGAGAAAAGAGGTCAATACTCAAATGTGCGGACGGGCGGGCTGACTGCCCCCCGGATCCGCAAGGCCGGAACGCCGCCGGACACCCTGCAGAGGGCCGGGCGGGGCAGCCATCCGGCCGCGCATAACAGCGCACCCCGGGTCGACCAGCCTGCATGGCCGGTGGACGACGGCGGTGCCAATACGCTGGAGGAGTGAGGGTGGAGTTACTGACGTACCTTCCACAGGTGTTTTCCGGGGTCAATATCCTGATCCTGGTGCTGGGCACCATCATCGGCCTGCTACTGGGGTCCATGCCCGGTGTCAGCCCCACCATGGCCGTGGCCCTGCTCATCCCCTTTACGTTCCACATGGATTCCACTGCCGGGCTGATCCTGCTCGGCGTGATCTATGCCTCCACTGTCGCGGGTGGGGCGGTGAGTGCGATCCTGATCAACATCCCGGGTGCGCCCGCCAACATCGCCACGATCCTCGACGGCCATCCCATGGCCCGCAACGGTCGCGCCACCGAGGCGCTGCATTACTGTTTCATCAGTTCCGGCATCGGCGGCATTCTGGGTGTGCTGGTACTGATCTTCTTCACGCCGCCGCTGGCGGAACTCGCACTGCGCTTCGGGCCGTCGGAACTGTTCTGGGTGGCCATCCTCGGCGTGACGGTGATCGGTTCCCTGGGCAGCACGTCGGTGCTCAAGGGCCTGATCGCAGGGGCCTTCGGCATCTGGATCTCCCTGATCGGCTTCAACCCCATCCTCGGCACCGAACGCTTCGTGTTCTCCGGTCACCTGCAGGGCGGGATCAGCATCGTCCCCGCCCTCATCGGCCTGTTCGCCATTCCCCAGGTGCTGTACATGGTGGAGAGCGCATGGCGGGGCCAGACGGGAGAGCAGTTCCAGATGGAGGGGCGCAGCATCTGGCAGTCCGTACGCTACAACCTGCGTCGGGTGCGTTCCCTTTCACTCGGCAGCGTGGTGGGCGCCGTCGTCGGCCTGATACCGGGCGCGGGTGGCCAGATCGCCGGGCTGTTGGCATACGACCAGGACAAGAAGTTCAGCGGACATCCGGAGAAGTATGGCAAGGGCGAGCCCGACGGTGTCATCGCTTCTGAAAGCGCCAACAACGCCATGGTGGGATCATCGCTCGTGCCCATGTTTTCCCTGGGTATTCCTGGCAGCCCCACCGCTGCGGTACTGCTGGGCGGTCTGCTCATCCAGGGGCTGTTCCCGGGCCCGGATCTTTTCACCCAGCACGCCAGCGTGGTGTGGACCTTCCTCGGCGCGCTGCTGTGCGCCCAGATACTGCTCATGGTGTTCGGCCTGTACATCAGCTCCCTGAGCCGGTTCGTGATCGGCATTCCCAAGGAGTACATGGCGGGCGCGGTGGCCGTGCTGGCCATCTTCGGCACCTACAGCGTGCAGCACAGCTTCTCTGACGTGCTGGTGATGCTCGTGCTGGGTACCGGCATGTACTTCTTCATGCGTTACGGTTTCAGCCCGGGGCCTGTGGTGCTTGGCATCATCCTCGGGCCCATCGCGGAGGAGAATCTCCTGCAGGGGCTGATCATCGCGCCCGCGCTGGACGGCCCGATGCCGTACTTCTTCACCGGCACCATCAACCTGATCCTGATCGGCCTGTGCGTCATGTCGATCGGATACAGCATCTACAGTGAGCTCAAGATCCGCAGCCGCCGCAGGGCCGGTGAGCGAGCCGGGGGGGCGCCCGAGGCATGACCATCTGGAAGCAACGGATCATTGCCATTGCGAGCATCCTGGTGGCTGCCGGGCTGGTCGTCTGGTCTTCTCCGGAAGCGCGGCCCGGTTACGAGTTTCCGCGCATGGTGGCCTGGACCATGCTGGTGCTTTCCGCGGTGCTTGCGCTGATGGCTTTCAAGCCCGGCAAGGTGGTGATTCCCGCCGACATCGAATCGGTCCCGATGCGCATCATCTGGCCGATGCTGGTCATTCTCGCGGGCATGGCCTATCTCGCACCGCGTCTGGGCTTCCTGTCCACATCGTTTCTCGTGTTCGTGGCCACTGCCCTGGTCTTCAGCCCGGACCGCCTCGGCGTACGTCGCATCGCGCTGGTGGTGGCCATTGCCGCGTGTTTTACCGTGAGTCTGTATCTGTTGTTCGTGCTGTTGCTTGGTGTGCAATTGCCGCGAGCCCTGCTGTTCTGAACGAGCCCAACAGCGGGCCGGCCATGCACCGGCCCCAAAACCAACCCAATGGGATGTAAGGAGGAATGAAGCATGATCAAGCGACTCAGCAAGTATCTCATGCCGTTGATGGCCGTACCGGTGGCGTTCGCCCTCGGGGCGCTCGGCACCGTCAAGGCGGACTGGCCCGATCGTCCGCTGACCATGATGATCCCGTACACCGCAGGCGGCGCGTCGGATTTCCAGGCACGCATCGTGACGATTCCTTCCGAGGATGAACTCGGGCAGCCGGTGGCGATCATCAACCGACCCGGCGCCGGCGGTCAGGTGGGCTGGAACCAGTTCGCCGCAGGTGCCCGCAAGGACGGCTCTGAACTGGCCGGTTACAACGTGCCGCACTTCATCGCCCAGTCCATTATGCACACCACTCAGTACAACAAGGACAACCTGGAGCCTGTTGCCAACTGGGGCGCCGATCCGGCGGTACTGATCGTCTCGCGGGACAGCCAGTTCGACACGCTGGAGGACCTGGTCGAGTATGCCAAGGCCAATCCCGGGCGCGTGACGGTCTCCGGTGCGGGCCAGTTCGTGGGTCATCACATCGCCACCCTGCAGCTGGAGCGTGCTGCGGGTATCGAGCTGCGCTACGTGCCCACATCCGGCGGCGTGGACGCCATGCGCTTCGTGCAGGGCGGCCAGTCCATGGCCGGCTTCAACAACCTGTCAGATGCCTATCGCGCCCGCGATCGCCTGAAGATCCTGGCCATCGCGGATCTGGAGCGGGATGAGGAGTTCCTGCCGGATGTTCCCACCCTCAAGGAACGGGGTTTCGACGTGGATGACACCAGCGTGAACTTCCGCGGTGTCATGGCGCCGCAGGGCGTGCCTGCCGACCGCCTCGAGATGCTGTCCGAGGCGTTCGTCAACATGTTCAACGACGATCGTGTCAAGCGCCGCATGTCGGCCGGCGGTTCACCGCTGCGCGTCATGAACCGGGAAGAGACTCGCGCACTCTGGGATCGTCAGCAGCAGACCCTGGAGCAGCTGTTCGAGGGCATGGAGGCAAACTGAAGTCCGGACAGGTCCATTGGACCCGTCACGGGCTGGTTTCACAGGGGTGCGCCAAGGATGGCCAGCGGGGGGTCAGGGATGGCCCGTCCCCTGATTTTGAATCATCGGGTGCCGGCGCGGCCGGTGTCCTTAAAGGGATTCCCTATCCGGAGCAGAATCCTTTCCCGGACAGTGGGGATCCTGGCAGAGAGCAAGGCTTATGGGTTCACAACAGGTCGAAGATCAGGCAAGCGACGAGACTGCAGCACGTGTCACCGGGATAGTTGACCGGGCCCGCGCGGCTCAGCAGGTGTTTGAGCGCTTCGATCAGGCACGGGTGGACGAGGCCGTGACGGCACTCGCCTGGGCGCTGATGCATCCGAAGCGCAACCGCGAACTCTCGGAACTGGCGGTGCAGGTTACGGGGCTCGGCAACGTCAGCGACAAGATCATCAAGAACGAGCGCAAGACCAAGGGTCTGTTGCGCGACCTCAACGGACAGCGCACGGTCGGAGTGATCCGCGAACTGCCCGAACTGGGCCTGGTGGAGATTGCCCGGCCCGTGGGGGTGGTGGGTGCGGTGGTGCCCTCGACCAATCCCGCCGCGACACCGACCAACAAGGCCATCAACGCGGTCAAATGCCGCAATGCGGTAATCCTCTCGCCGTCGCCCAAGGGCGCCGAGGTGTGTGCACGGCTGGTGGGGTACATGCATGAGGAACTGGACAGGGTGGGAGCCCCCCGGGACCTGGTGCAGTTCCTGCCCGCTCCGGTCAGCAAGGAAATGACCCTGGAACTGATGCGCCAGGTGGATCTCGTATTGGTCACCGGTTCGCAGAACAACGTGCGTTCCGCCTATGCGAGCGGCACGCCGGCCATTGGCGTGGGCACAGGAAATGTTCCGGTCATCATCGACGACAGTGCCGACCTGCACGATGCCGCGGCCAAGATCGCTCGTTCAAAGACCTTCGACAACGCCACCAGCTGTTCTTCCGAGAACAGCCTGGTCATTGTCGATGCCGTATACGACGCCATGCTTGAAGCGATGGCCGGACAGGGGGGTGTCTTGCTCAATGCCGAAGAGAAGGCCCTGCTCCAGGACAACCTCTGGCAGCAGGGATCATTGAACCGCCGGCTGCTGGCAAAGAGCGCCGCGGAGATCGCGCGTGCCGTGGGCATTGAGCGCGCCGACCGTGACGATACGCGTATCCTCATGGTGGAAGAGAGCGGGGCGGGGCCCGAATACCCCTTCTCCAGCGAGAAACTCTCGCCGGTGCTGACCATCTACCGGGTGGCCGATTTCGACGCGGCATTCGACAAGGTGCACGAAATCCTCCTGCACCAGGGCGCGGGACACTCCTGCGGCATTCATACCCGCGACGACGCACACGTCATGCGGCTCGGTCTGGAGATGCCCGTGTGCCGGGTGATCGTGAACCAGGCCCATGCCGTGGCCACCGGCGGCAGCTTCGACAACGGGCTGCCGTTCTCCCTGTCCATGGGCTGCGGCACCTGGGGCGGAAACCCGATTTCCGACAACCTCAATTTCCGTCATTACATGAACATCACCCGCATTGCGCGAACGATTCCTCCGGTTGAACCGAGCATGGAGGACCTGTTCGGAGCGTACTGGAAGAAGCACGGCCTGGAGCCGGAATGACGCGGACGATGCGCGCGGGCCGGAGTTCTGCGGATCAAGTGACCGGATCACTGTTATGAGCACGATTCTGACACTCATCGAGAAATGGGCGAAGGAGCGCGGCAACGAGACCTTCCTGATCGGTCCGGAGACCGGCGAGACCGTCAGCTTCTCGCAGCTTCTGGCCCATGTGGAGGACATTGACCGCAGGTTGTCGGCGGGCGGCATCGAAAGAGGCGAGAAGGTCGCCTTCCTGATGGAGAACGGACTCTGGTCCGCGATTCTGTTCGTGGGTGTCATGGCCAGCGGGCGTGTCATCGTCCCGCTCAACGCGGTATCCGGCGACGACCAGTTGCGTTATGTGCTGGATCACTCGGACAGCCGGGTCCTGCTCGTGACGGAAACCTATCGGGAGCGCGCCGGTACGATCATGCAGGGGATCGATCGGGACATCACACGGATTCCCACGCACGTGGAGCGGGGGCCCGAATGGCCATGGGAGGCTGCCGCCGAGGCAGGTGGCGAAGCGCCTGAACCCGAAGATATCGGGCTGCTCATCTACACCTCGGGCACCACGGGATTGCCCAAGGGCGCGCTGCTCAGTCACCGCAGCGTAATCGCCGGCGGGCGCTACACGGTGGAGGCGCACGCGCTGACGGCCGAGGATCGGGCCTTGTGCGTGCTGCCCCTCTATCACATCAACGGCGAGATCGTCACGGTCATTGCTCCACTGTACAGCGGCGGCAGCCTGGTGATTCCGTACAAGTACAGCACCAGCGCATTCTGGAAATGGATCGAGCGCTATCACTGTACCTGGTTCAGCGTGGTGCCCACCATCATCGCCTATGTGCTGGACAAGGCGTCGGAGACGGCGGAGCACGTGAAGAACGGCGAAGGTTTCCGGCAGGTGCGCTTCGGCCGCAGCGCATCGTCGGCGTTGTCGCCGGAGATGCACAAGGCCTTCGAGGAGTCCTTCGGCATCCGCATCGTCGAGACCATGGGGCTCACAGAGACGGCGGCGCAGATCCTTTCGAATCCCCTGCCGCCGGCCACCGGCAAGTATGGCTCCCCGGGCATCCCCTACGGCAACGAGGTACGCGTGGTGGACGAGAACGGCAACGAGTTGCCCCGCGGTGAGGTGGGGGAGCTCGCGGTGCGCGGCGACAATCTCATGTCCGGTTACTACAAGAACCCCGAAGCCACGGCCGGTGCGCTCAAGGGCGACGGGTGGTTTTACACGGGTGATCTGGGTTTCCAGGACGAGGATGATTACTTCTTCATCACCGGCCGCATCAAGGAACTGATTATCAAGGGCGGGGAAAATGTGGCGCCGCGCGAGATCGACGAGGTGCTGCTGCAGCACACGGGCGTACTGGAAGCCGCGGCCTACGCCATACCCGACGAGCGCTACGGTCAGGAGATCATGGCCTGTGTCGTGCCGAGCGAAGGTGTGGAACTGAGCGAGCAGGCGCTGCAGGATTATTGCGTTGAGAAGCTCGGCCGCTTCAAGGCGCCCCGTCAGGTCAGCGTGGTGCGCTGGGTCCCAAAAGGCCCGTCCGGCAAGATACAGCGCCTCAAGATACCGGATATGCTGGAGGAATTGCGCACAACGCCTCCGCCGGAAACCTCGAACATGAGCCAGGACTGACGTGGACGGCGTCCGTGCCCGCGGCATGAATCCGGGTGTCGGTACGGCGATCCGCATGGAGTGAACTATGGCTGCCCCTCTTGAACGACTGGAAAGGATCATGCTGGCAACAGACGGCACGCGTCACAGCCGCGCCGCGGAGGCGGCGGCCGCGTGGCTTGCCAAACAAAGTGGTGCCGGCATGTCTGCGTTGCAGGCGGTGATCGGGGACACCGGCTATCCGCTGATGGTGCCGGGCGACGAACATGCCGCCGTAAAGGATGCCCGGGACCACATGGCGGAACTGTGCCGGCGCATGGCCGGTGAAGGCATCCAGTGCCAGCCCCTGGTGTCACCTGCCGCGAACCCGTTTCAGGTCATCGTGGAACGCGCCGGCGAGACCGGCGCGGACCTCATCATCATGGGTCGCCGGGACCGCAGTGATCTCAGTCGCCTTATGATGGGCGACAACACCGCCAAGGTCATCGGCCACGCTCCGTGCCCGGTGATGGTGGTCCCCAAGAGTGCGTCCGTGCCGTGGCACGGTATCGTGGTGGCCACCGACGGGTCCGAGTTCAGCGAGCGCGCCGTGGCAACCGCCGGCTGGTTCGCGAAGGAACTGAAGATTCCGCTGCGGGTGCTTGCGGTGGTCACCGGCAGGGAAGGCGATCCCGATGCCGCCGGTGCCCGTCGTGTGGCGGATGCGGCGAAGACGGCGCTGGCCGATGTCGACACGCTGGCCGACTGCGCCGTGGAACGGGGTCGCCCCGATCAGGTGATCGTCTCCTATGCCAACCGGCACGGCGCCGACCTGATCGTGGTGGGCAGTCACGGAAGAACGGGGCTGGCACGCCTGATGGTGGGCAGTGTCTCGGAGCGGGTGGTGGGCCATTTTGACGGCGCGGTGCTTGTGGTTAGATAGGCAGCGCCAGCGGCATCGCGTCGTTTCTTTTCCCGTAGCATGATTCCCCAGATGCAGACGGTTTCCCCCCGAGGGTTTCGCATACGTTACCAAGTGCACGGCACCGGTGTGCCCGTGCTGTTGCTCCACGAGTTCGGCGGTTCGGGGCGGAGCTGGCTGCCCTATATCCGCCGGATGCCGGAGGGGTTCATGGCCGTGGCCGTGGACGCGCTGGGTCATGGCGGGAGCGATTGTCCCCGGGAGGCGGACGCCTACGTGTCTGCAGGGCGGGTCGCGGATTTCACCGCGGTGCTGGATGCGCTGGGCATCGGGCGGGCCCATGTCTGGGGCTACTCCATGGGGGGGCGCAATGCGTGGGCGATGCTCGCCCATGCCCCTGAGCGTATCGCCTCGCTGATCGTCGGCGGCGCAGGCCCCCCCGGTCCGGATGACGACGACGGCCCCGATTACCTGGAGGCCCGGGCCGCGGCGCTGGCCCGGGGTGACTGGGGGGCATTCTGGCGGGTACTCACCCCGGACGGGGCCGAGGAAGGACCCGGCGTGCAGGTGTTTCGCAGGCGTTTTGAACAGGACAACGATGCCCGCGCGCTGGCTGCCGTGTCACTGGCCCTGCGGGAATGGCCGGCGCTGCCGCCACGCCGAGGCGTGCCGATGTCCTGTCACTACGCGGGCGCCCTGGATGGTTTCCTGCCCCGGGTGCGTGCCGGTGCAGCCCAGCTGGGAGGCGTCCTGCACGTGATCGAAGGGGTGGGGCATGACGCCCACTTCAAGGCGGTCGGAGAAGTGTCGGAGATCGTGCGTGACCACCTGATGAGTGTGTCTTTCTAGCGCGTAGTCGGTGGCCGCGCAGAATTGAAGTGAGCTGGGGTGCTGGATCTCTGTAGGTCGGGCTTCAGCCCGACGCGGGCGGCCTCGACAGGCACCTCTGTCGGGCTGAAGCCCGACCTACGACCCGACCGGCGGGCGGCGGTCAGACGCCGTGAGGCTTGCAGTCGTCCGCCCTCTCCGGGCAGAGCAGCCGGGACGCGCGGCCGAACCCGCAGCAGACCAGGCGCGCCGTACCGGCCAGCAACACCGCCAGGGGGTGATGCACATCGATCACCACCTCGTCGCCCTCGGCGCTGACCTGCATCGGTTCCTGAGCAGCCGCCCATGCCAGCTGTGCGGCCTGGTCACGCGCCTCGGACGCGTTGCGGGTGGTGATACGAAAGCTCAGGGACATGGCCGGAATCTCCAGAAATGAAACGCGATATCTCGCTTGTTGCGCTGCAGTATACCGGAAATGCTGCACTGCCGCAACATGTGGGGCTGGCGTCCCCCTGGGCCGATATAACTTGAAGTCGCGTCCCTAACATATTGAAAAGAAATCAGGAAGAGAGCCCGGATTCGAGGGGGTTGAGTCCGGGCTAAAGGAGTCCCTCCAGCGGCATCACGTCCACCTCGGCACCTTCCTCCACATCCCCCGCCTCCCGCGGGATGACGATGAAGGCGTTGGCCCGGCTCATGGAGCTGAGCACATGGGAGCCCTGCAGCCCGGTGGTGGAGACCACGGGCCGCCCGGTCTCATCCTGGGACAGGATGCCGCGCTGGTAGTCCGTGCGCCCGGGTACCTTGCGCAGGCGGTTGAGGCAGCGTGCCCGGAGGGTGAGCGGCGCCTGGGGCTCCATGCCCATGAGGCGCTGCAGTGCCGGGCGCACGAAAAGGATGAACGTGGCCATGGTGGACACCGGATTGCCGGGCAGGCCGAAGAACAGGGCATCCCCCAGGCGACCGAAGGCCAGCGGCCGGCCGGGTTTCATGGCGATCTTCCAGAAATCGATGCGCCCGAGCTGCTCCAGGGTCTGCTTGACGTAGTCGGCGTCGCCCACGGACACCCCGCCGGTGGTGATCACCATGTCCGCGGTGTTGCGGGCCTCGGTGAACGCCGCCACGATGGCCTCGGGTTCGTCGGGGATGACGCCCATGTCGCGAATCTCCACGTTCATGCGGCGCAACAGGGCGTAGAGGGTGTGCCGGTTGCTGTCGTAGATCTGGCCGGGTGCCAGGGGCTGACCCACACCGCACAGTTCGTCTCCCGTGGAGAAGTAGGCCACCACCGGCCGGCGCACCACGTCCACCTCGGCGATCCCCTGGGAGGCCAGCAGGCCCACGTCGGCGGCGTTGATGCGCCGCCCGGTGGCCAGGACCACGTCGCCGCGGCGCACGTCCTGCCCCGGCAGGCGCACGTTCTCGCCCTGTCCGGTACCGGCGGGCAGGACGACCGTTTCGCCCCGGACCTCCACCCGTTCCTGCATGATCACCGAGTCGGCGCCCTCGGGCACCACGGCGCCGGTCATGATGCGCACGCATTCCCCGGGGCCGAGGGTGCCCGTGAACGGGTGTCCCGCCAGGGATTGCCCCGCGAGCCTCAGGCGCGTTTCGCCCCCGGCGCCCAGATCACGCCCGGCGAAGGCATAACCGTCCATGGCCGCGTTGCGTTCCGGCGGCACGTCCATGCGCGCAGGCACGTCCCGGGCGAGCACCCGGTCCAGCGCGTCCCGCAGGAAGACGCGTTCCATGCCCCGAAGCGGCTGCGTCAGCGCGCGGATGTGCGCCAGCGCCTGCTCCACGGTCCGGGCGTGCGGGTCGAATTCGTCCATGCAGGTGGCGGGCTGTTTGCGGCTCATGGTGTGTGGTTGTCGTCTCTGGCGGATTCGCGCTGCCATTGTAGAACAAAGGCGCAGATCGCCTCGGCGTCGTTGAGATCCAGGAGCGACCTGTCGCAGGGAACGGGCAGCGGCGCGTCGCTGGCTACGGCGATGATGTCAGGATCGTCCGGAAACATCAGCGGCTTGCCGAGGCCCGGGCGATGCAGTTCGATCTTGGGGAAGCGCTCACCCTTGAACCCCTCCACCAGCACCAGGTCGGCACGTTCCGGAACCAGTTGCCTGAGCAGGTCGGCCAGTCGCGGTTCGCCTGGCGGCTCGAACTCCGTCATGAGCGCCATGCGGCGGCTCGATGCAATGAGCATCTGGCTGGCGCCCGACTTGCGCAATTCGTAGCTGTCCTTGCCGGGCTTGTCCACGTCGAAATCGTGGTGGGCGTGCTTGACCATGGCGATGCGCAGCCCGTGTGCGCGCAGCATGGGGATCAATTGCGTCAGGAGGGTGGTCTTGCCGGTGCCGCTCCATGCGGCGAAGCCAAGGATGGGGCGCGTCCATCGGACGGGGGCAGGTTTCATGGCGTTGTGGTCTCGACTGGGTGCCGGGAGACGAATCCGGTCCGATTGATTGATATCATGAGTTTCCATAAGGATATCCATAAGAATGGCACCTGATACAGCCTCCCGTCGACACACGACCTCAGAGGAGAACGAAGATGCGGATGACACAGATGCGGACGACGCCCCTCTTGGTGACTGTCGCGCTTGCGGGCATGTTGGTCATGGGTCTGGCCACGACTCCGGCCTTTGCCAAGGACTCCCTGTGGGCGGCCCTGGCCGAGGGCGGCAAGGTGGTGATGGTACGCCACACCGAGTCCGAGGAGGCGGAACCGGAACGGTCCCTGCATCTGGCCCACGGGGATTGCAGTGAGGAACAGAATCTCTCCGAGGAGGGGAGGGCGCAGGCGCGGGCCCTGGCGGACGCCATCCGGCAGCACGGGGTGCAGGTGGCGGAAGCCCTGACCGGCGAGTTCTGCCGTACCACGGAGACGGCGGAACTGGTCTTCGGCGGGGCCGAGACGTGGAACGCCCTTAACCTGCTTAATGTTTTGCCAGCCGACGAGGTGGATTTCCTGCTGGAAGACGTGCGTGACCGCATCGGCGATTTCCGCGGCCCCGGCAACCTGTTCATGGTCACCCACCGCCCGAACATCAACATGCTCACCTTCCAGAACGTGGAGGCGGGCAGCCTGGTGATCCTTCAGCCCGACGGTACCGGCGGATTCGACGTGGTGGGTGAGATCCCACTGGAGTCGTATTATTGATTCGATAGTCCGCGAATGAACGCGAATCAACCCAACCTGATGGTCTGCAAAGCTAACCGCGAAGGGCGCGAAGGTATGCGCGAAGGACGCAAGGGGTATTTTGAAACGAGATTGTCCTCGCGTCCTTTGCGCATACCTTCGCGCCCTTCGCGTTAAGGCTTTTGATTCTCCATTTGCGTTGATTCGCGCACCGATTCTTCCCGGGCCACCGTCACCGCTTTCCTGCTGCTGCAATACTGGACATCAGTTCAATACTTCTTGTAGCATTGAAACATGGATCAGACAGCAGCCATCGGGATGCTCGAGTCCCTGTCCTCGCCGGTGCGCCTGGACATCTTTCGGTTGCTGGTGCGCCAGGGTCCGGAGGGCATGGTGGCGGGTGACATCGCCACGACCCTCGATGTGCCGCCGACCAATCTGTCCTTCCATCTCAAGACCCTGACCCGTGCCGGTCTGCTGACCGTGACGCAGGAAGGGCGATTCCAGCGCTACCGGGCAAACCTTCCGGCGATGCTCGACCTGGTGGCCTACCTCACCGAAGAGTGCTGCGCCGGTCATCCGGAGCAATGCATCGACGTCCCCGCACTGTCCGGCTGCCAGGACGTGACCCCGACCCGATCCCCTCATACCCGCGAGTCCTGAAGCCATGAATGTTCTGTTTCTCTGCACGGGCAATTCGTGTCGCTCGATCCTGGCCGAGGCGGTGTTCAACCACCTGGCGCCGCCGGGATGGCGGGCCATGAGTGCCGGCAGCCGGCCGACCGGTTTCGTCCATCCCCGCAGTCTGGCCCTGCTGCAACGGGAGGGTGTCTCCACGGAAGGCCTGCACAGCAAGTCCTGGGATGATCTCCCCGAGACCCCCGACGTGGTGATCACCGTATGCGGAAGTGCCGCCGGGGAGACCTGCCCCGCCTATCTGGCCTCGGCGACCCGTGCCCACTGGGGCGTCGAGGATCCCGCCAAGGCCACGGGCAGCGAGGCCGAGATCGAGGCGGCTTTCGAACAGGCTTATCGGATCCTGCGCCGGCGCATCGAGGCTTTGCTGGAGCAGCCTCTGGATGCACTTGAGGGGGACCCGCAACACCTGAAACCGGAACTGGACCGCATCGGTGGGCTGGGGGACGCATGAGCGCATCAACTGCCGCCCATCGGTTCCCGGCCATCCGCCCATGACAGCCATGCAAGAGGACAGCGAGATCTTCCCGGCCCAGGGCATGGGTTTCTTCGAGCGCTACCTGACCGTGTGGGTGGCCCTGTGCATCATCGCCGGGGTGACGCTCGGACAGTTCCTGCCCGTGGTTCCCGAGACCCTGGCGCGCTGGGAATATGCCTCGGTGTCCATCCCGGTGGCGATCCTCATCTGGGCCATGATCTATCCCATGATGGTGCAGATCGACTTCTCCGCCATCCTGGGCGTGCGCCGGGAACCGAAGGGGCTGGCGGTCACCACCACGGTCAACTGGCTGATCAAGCCCTTCACCATGTTCGTCATCGCCTGGTTCTTCCTCATGGTGGTGTTCTCGCCATGGATCCCCGAGGACCTGGGCCGCGAATACCTGGCGGGCGCCATTCTGCTCGGGGCCGCGCCCTGTACTGCCATGGTGTTCGTGTGGAGCTACCTGACGCGCGGCGATGCCGCCTACACCCTTGTGCAGGTGGCGGTGAACGACATCATCATGTTGTTTGCCTTCGCGCCCATCGTGGTGCTGCTGCTGGGCATGTCGAACATCGTGGTGCCCTGGGACACGGTGGCGTTGTCCGTCCTGCTGTACATCGTCATCCCGTTCTCGGCCGGATACCTGACGCGGGTGGTACTCATCCGGCGCAAGGGCGTCGAGTGGTTCGACAACGTGTTTCTGAAGCGCCTGGCGCCGGTCACACCCATCGGCCTCCTGGTCACCCTCGTGCTGTTGTTCGCCTTCCAGGGCGAGACCATCCTGAACAACCCGCTGCACATCCTGCTGATCTCGGTGCCGCTCACCATCCAGACCTTCCTGATCTTCTATATTGCCTACCGTTGGGCAAAGGCCTGGAAGGTACGTCATGCGGTGGCAGCGCCGGGCGCCATGATCGGTGCCAGCAACTTCTTCGAACTGGCGGTGGCGGCGGCGATTGCCATGTTCGGTCTGCAGTCGGGTGCGGCACTGGCCACGGTGGTGGGCGTGCTGGTGGAGGTGCCCCTGATGCTGGCGCTGGTGCGCATCGCCAACCGCACGCGGCACTGGTTTCCCGCGCACGAGGCGCCCCAGCCGGGATGAGCATATGAACCGGGAGCCGAGCATGTTTGAACATATCCTGGTGGCCGTGGACTTTTCTCCGAGTTGGGAACGCCTCAAGGCACAGCTTGACCGGTTGAGGGTCCTGGGTTGTCGCAGGCTGACGCTGGTGCACGTGATCGCCTCCGGTTACACGCAGGCACCGGAATTAACTCACCGCGATCACTATCAGCAGCGCCTCGATCAGGTCGCGGAGTCATTGCGTGAACGAGACTTCGAAGTGGAGACCGAGGTCTGTGTAGGGCTGGTGGCGGCCGAGCTCAGGCGCGCGGCGCGTGAACGGGAGGCCGGTGTGATTCTGGCAGGCAGCCACGGCCATCGCATACTGCGGGATCTGCTGCTTGGCAGTACCGTGCTGGATCTGGCCCGCCAGGCTGACCGGCCGCTGTTGCTGGCCCCCACCGATGAATCCGTGGTGTTGCCCGGTACGCGCGTGTGCCGGCCGCTGCTGGCGACCGACGGATCCGCCGCCGCAGCCGGTGCCGAGGCCGCGTTCCTGGATCTGCTGTCTCTCTGCCAGCCGGGTCTTGTCGTGTCGGTGGGACGGTGGGCCGAGCACTCCGGACACGACGACGAGCAGGCGCGCATACAGGCCCATGTGGCCGAACTGGCCGAACGGGTGCCCGCGGGGGCATTCGAGACCCTGCTGCCCGGCAAGGGCAGGCCCGCGGAGGAGATCGCCCGGGTGGCGGAGGAGCGGGCTGCCGATCTCATCATTGTCGGCAAGCGCGGCCACAATCCCATGGTGGACCTGCTGCTGGGCAATACCGCGGAGGCAGTGTGCCGCAACGCCCGCAGACTCGTGCTGCTGGTGCCGGATATGACCTGAGGCAAGGATCGGCACGGACGAAACGGGTAGATTGTCATATTGCCACGCGGGCCCGCTCATCGGACGCCCGATGCGTGCCCGGTTTGCGGAACGGTCGCGGTGATGTCGTGCTGCAGGCCGGGGTGAACAACGCGAACCCCAACAGCCCGGGCCTTTCCTGGCCGACGCCCTCTGGGGTTCGTCCCTTATTCCACTCTTCACGTGGGGATGGCTTTTTCTGACACGCTCCCTGTCCCTGCTTTCAGAGGTATAGCGCATGTTCTTGAAGTGTTTGAGTCCTGTCCTGCTCCTGCTGGTCCTGATGGCGCATCCGGCCCTGGCAGATCGCCCCGATTTCCTGGTGGACGCCGAGTGGCTCGAGGCGCGCCATGACGACCCGAACCTGGTCCTGCTCGAGGTGCGCTATTATCCCCATCGCTACTACACCGTGGGCCACATTCCCGGCGCGCAACAGGTGCAGCGCTTCAAGGACCTGCACGACCATGAAACCCCCATCGGTCGCTTTCCCGGCCGCGAGGCCTTCGAGGCTACACTGCGTTCCTGGGGTGTGAACGACGATTCGCTGGTGGTCATCTACGATGATTCGCGCACCGCGCTGGCGTCGCGCCTGTATTTCCTGATGGCGCTGTTCGGCTTCGACATGGAGCGCGTCAAAGTCATGGAGGGCGGCACGATCGAGTGGGAGGCCTTCAATCCCATGTCCACGGAGGCCCCGCAGGTGACACCTGGGACGGTGACGCTGTCCGAACCCCGCAGTGAGCTGATCGTCGAGTGGACGGAGGTCTATGACCGTGTCTACTCGCGCCGCGACCCTTCCGTGGTGCTGCTGGATCTGCGCCCGGTGCCACAATACACGGGAGAGGTGATCAACGGCGCGGTGCGCGGCGGCCACATTCCCGGGGCGATCAACATCGTCAGCCTGGACGCCACCGACGGCATCGCCCAGACCTGGCATGGCATGCCCGACGTGGGGCGTATGTACCGGGAGATTCCGCGGGAAAGCACCATCTACGCCTACTGTCACGACGGTTACCGCTCCACCCTGGCCTACATGCAGCTCAAGGCCTTGGGATATGAGGACGTTCGGGTCATGAACGGCGGATGGGCCCAGTGGGGCAATGAACTCTCATTGCCCGTGGTGGAGGGGCCGGAGCCGCTGGATCCCGCCCATTTTCCATGACCGTGGAGTCCGTCCCGCCGCATTCAGGTTATGTAGGTTGGGGTGAGCAAGGCGAACCCCAACAAGGGTGATCGGGATGCCCCGGCACGTTGGGGTTCGCGTCGCTCACCCCAACCTACCACTGATGTGAATCACAGGGTTTCTTTGCGTGCTTCGTGTCTTGGCGAGAGATCCTGTGACGTGGTTGAGGTCGTCCCTCCTCGCGGCCTAAGGCGCCCCGCCTTCGATGACCCGACGCTGCCGGATCTCTTCCGCAGTCGCCGGCCGGACTTCCCGGACGGTGATCTCGAAGTGAAGGGTCATGCCGGCAAGGGGGTGGTTGCCGTCCACCACGGCACCGTCCTCGGTGAGTTCCACGATGCGCAGCGGGAAACGGCGTCCGTCACCGTCGCGTTCCGTGGTGCTCAGCATCATGCCCTCCCTGAGCGTGCCCTCGGGGAGGTTTGTGCGAGGCGCCGTGAAAACCAATCTGGGATCGCGTTGGCCATAACCCGCCTCCGGGGGCACGGTGACGGCGCGGATATCGCCCGGCCGGGCATCCTCCAGGGTCCTCTCCAGTGTTTCCAGGATTTGCCCGTAGCCGTGGAGATAGACCATGGCTCCCTCGTGTTCTTCTCCGGGGGTTCCGGTATCGCTCTCCGTGGTCAGTCGGTATTGCGCGCGGACCACGGTGTCCTTCTGAGTCTTCATTGACGGCGGACGCTGTCCGGCAGCCGCGGGCTCATCGGTGTCAGGCCCATCTCGTACGCGCGGCAGGCGGGGCACAGGGCGAGATGGTCGGTGGTCAGGCCGCGCCGGGCCAATGTCTCGGCCATGGCGGCGATATCGGCGGCAGGCATGAATTCGGCGCCGCAACGCCGGCAGGCCACCTGGTCAACCGGCTGCGGCATGAGGAGTCTCCTCGGCGATGGCGGGGCCGGGCCAGCGGGTCCAGGCCTCGAGATCGCTGCGAACCGCGTCCAGGGTCATGCCCGCCAGATGACGGTAGGGGGCGGGCAAGCCGTACTCGCTTTCCGCCTGACGCATCCTGTCGATGAACTGCGGCAACCAGGCGCCCACATAGTGGAACTCGAAGGCAGCCGTTTCCCGCACCAGGGCCGCGGCCGCTTCGGAATCACCGCCGCGCAACGCCTCGGCGGCCCGGCTCAACAGAAAGCCGACGAACTGAAGCTGCAGGGCCAGGTGGTCGGGAAGGTCCTTGAACGCCTTGTCCTTCTCCAGGCCATGGCGCAGGTAGAAATCCTCGATGGCGGCCACGCTCCTGCCCATCAGGGCCCCGTCCAGGTGAATGCCGGCGTTGATGGCGGCCGGGAAGGGCGGGGCGAGAAAGAGACGGCTGTAGAGGCGCTTCAGTCCCCCCGGGCGCAGGGAGGCCGCCAGGGCCTCGTCGGCGAACAGGGCGGGATTACCCCGTTCGGTGAAGTCGAGGTGGTCGTTCAGGGCCTCCAGGTCCTGGGGCAGGGTGCCCACCATTGCCTCCTCGGTCTCGACCTCCATGGGGGGGAGAAACGCGTGGCCCAGGCAGAGATGGAGTTCGGCGCGGGCCTCGATCTCGGAAGGATCGGGAATGCGACGATCCTGATTTTCGGGGTTCACCATGTTCCTCTCCGTGAATGGATACCGGCATAAAGGGGTACGGACAAGGGAGGGGCCGGGGGCATACCCCGGCCCCTCAATTCCGCCCGATCGTCGGAACCGTGAAGCATGCTGAGCTATGCACCCGCCCCGGCCGTCGCCGCCCGGGAGGTCTCGGGCGCGGCGGTGGTGACCGGGCTGTCGGAGAGGTTGAAATACTTCTCACCCAACACGTAGAGGACGAAGATCATCGCCGCGCCCATGAAGGTGAGACTCCATTCCGCCGCCGAAGGTGTGTAATGAATGATGTCCCAGGCCCAGGTCCCCTTGAACAGCGGGATCACCTGGCCGCCCACCACGAAGAAGTAGCGTTCGGCGAACAGCCCCGCGAACACCAGCACCGAGCACAGCACCTGGACGCCGGACTGCACCCGCAGATTCGGCGAGAGCAGCAGCAGGAAGGGCAGAAGCAGTCCGCCCCACAGCGACAGGTGATAGACCGGCGAGGCCAGGATGTAGTCGGACCACACCAGGCTGACCTCCGGCATGTTGCTGTAGAGTCCCGTGACCATGCGTACCAGGACGAACAGCAGGGTGACGCCGAGCAGTGCCGCGAAGAGCACCGGGAGGTTGCCCGTCAGCAGCCGCTGCAGCGGCTCCGGCATGGCCTCGCGTTTGAAGCCGTAGGCCAGGTACGTGTAGAAGACCAGGGCGGCCATGCCGCTGGCAATGCCGGTCAGGTAGAAATAGATGGGCAGCGAGCCGTCGAACCAGAACGGGCGCATGCTCATCATGCCGAAGATCAGCGCCAGGTTGCCGCTGGCCAGCAGCACGCCCAGGAAGGAGGCGATGCCGATCTGCCTGGCGGCCTTGCTGTCCCAGTCCTTGCCCTCCAGGCGCTGGAACTTCCACATCAGGAAGAGCAGGTCCAGCAGGTAGAGCACACCCATCCAGAACATGGCCGACTGGACCTGCATGCCGAACGGAATCGCCCAGAGCATGCGGAAGGTGTGGCCGAGCTCCATGGCCAGCACCGCCATGCCCGAAACGAGCACGATGAACGCCAGGAATATGCAGCGCTTGGCGATGGGGTAGTAGGCCTTGACCCGGAAGACCAGCGGGATCGCCGCCAGCAGGCCGAGCCCCGACGAGGCGAGGGCGAAGTACAGATAGGTGGAAATGGGCTGGCCCCAGGGCACGTTGGAAGAGGCATTGAAGGCCGCGTGGCCATGGGTGGCAAGGCTCGAAGCCGCGTAGCCGAAGCTGGCCACCATCACCAGCAGGGAAATCACCAGCAGCCCCGTGCCGGCGCCGCCTTTCATCACGTTACCGTCGTTCATGATCGTCTCTCCCCCTGTCAGGAGCGCTCACGGCGCTGGAATGCGGGAACGCCGGCGCCGGCGCCCAGGTAATAGACCTGCGGGCGGTTGCCGGTCTCGTCCCGGAGCCGCACGCCGCGCTTGTTGCCGATGAGCCGGTTGACGTTGCTCTGCGGGTTGTCCAGATCGCCGAAGTAGCGCGCCTTCGGCGGGCAGGTGCGCACGCAGGCCGGCACGAACTCCACGAGTTCCGGGTCGTCCTCGTCCAGGTCGGCAACGCCTTCGGGTGCCTTGCTGACCCGGTGGTAGCAGAAGGTGCACTTGGAGACCACGCCCTTGGGTTGGACGCCGATGCCCCGCCGCCAGTCCTCGTCCGGGCCCTGGTAGGGCGGGCTCCAGAGCTGGCCGTTCTCGCCGGGGAAGATGTTCTTCAGGTCAGGCTCCACCAGCGGCTTCTCGTCGGCGTAGAAACGCACCCCGTACGGACAGGCGATCATGCAGTACTTGCAGCCGATACACTTGTTCCAGTCCACGAACACGATGCCGCCGGCGTTCATGTCCTTGTAGGTGGCGCGTGTCGGGCACACGTGCACGCAGGAAGGGTCCTCGCATTGCATGCAGGGGCGTGGCAGCCACTTCATCTGGCCGCTCGGATACTCGCCTTCGCTGTAAAAGAGCACGTCCTGCCAGTTCTCACCCGGGAGGGTGTTGTTCTCCATGCCGCACGCCGTGGTGCAGGCCTGACAGCCCGTGCACTTGTCCAGGTCAATAACCATTCCCCACTTAGCCATAGCTCAATCTCTCCTCGACAGTCCGGTTCAGGCCCGCTCCAGATCCACCTTGCCGGTGTAGTAGCAGGCAAGGCCGGAGATGGGGTCGGATACGTTGGCGGTGATCTCGTTGGGGTTGCCGGGTGTCCGGTCGCGGCCCTGCCCGGTGGCCCAGCGCCCCTGTGCCCAGTGGCCGTGTTCGTAGGGCAGGACGATGGTGTCCGGGCGGTGCTGCGGCACGAACCGGACATAGGCCTCGATGGTGCCGAGATCCGAGCGGATGCGGACCCGGTCGCCGTCCCGGATGCCCCGATCGCGCGCCGTTTGCGGATGCACCTCCAGGTAGGTGCGGTCGTTTCCGCCGACGATGGGCTGCTGGATCGCGATGGCGTGCGGGATGTTGCCGGATCGGCCTTCCGCCGTGAGCGGTGTCTTGGGCGTGACGAAATGCAGGGGCCGGTTGCCGCCCGTGTGTTTCGGTTCCACCCACTGGGGGTAGCCCACACGGGCCGACGGAATGCCGAGTTCACGCTGGATGTAGTCGGCGTGGCCCTCAAGGTGGGAAGACTTGAATTCGAACTTCCCGGAAGCGGTCTTGATCAGCTTCTCCTTGACCTCCTCCTCGCTCATCACCCGGTTGTAGCCTTCACCGTCCCATTCGTAGAACACACCCCGGTGCTGGCGCCAGTGATAGGGCTTCCTGTACCAGACGCCCTTCTCCTTCCAGCTCTCGAAGTCATTGACGCCGTTGTCGCCCGGGTTGTCGGCAAACCCCCGGGCAATGTGGCGGAGCAGGTTCTCGACGCTGTCGATACGCCGGTAGTACTCGCCGGTGGGGCCCTCGATACGCTTGCCGATCTCGATCATCATGTTGCCGAACTCGGTGGTGTCGTAGATCGGATCGATGGCCGGGACCCGCAGGGCGGTCATCGGCCAGCCCTCGAAGGGATAGGTGGGCGAATCCTGCAGCCGCTCCAGGTAGGTGGACTCCGGCAGCACGATGTCGGCGAACATGGCGGTCTCGCCCGGGAACGGGGAGGTGTCGATGACGAAAATCTCGCTCAGCATCTTCTCCCACTCGGGGGCGTCCGGTGCCGTCCAGATGGGGTTGGTGGAGAAGAACATGGCCATCTTCAGCTTGTAGGGGTCGCCCGCGTTATGGTTGCGGGCGGACTCCTGCATCATGTGGGCGGTGAACGGCCAGCGCTCCGTGCGGGCCATGTCGATACGCGGGTACTTGCCCCTCATTTCGTTGGCAATGTCGTCCATGTAATCGGCGGGATTGGCGGGGCCGGGCCCGTAGGACGGGCCCATCTGGTAGAACAGGCCGCCTTTCGCGAACATGCAACCGGACAGTGCATTGAGGGCATGGATCGCCATGCCGTTGTAGACGCCGTTGGTGTGGGCCGTGGGGCCGCGCTCCATGATGGCCATGGCCGGGCGCGTGGTGCCGAACTCGCGCGCCACCTCGATGATCTCCCGCGCCGGGACCCCCGTAACGCTCTCGGCCCAACTCGGCGTGCGGTCCTTGAGTTCGTTGTTCCACCAGTCCACCAGGCCGTGGGTCCATTTCTCCTCGAACTCGAAGGCGCGCACCGTCTGGCCGGCGCGGAAGCGGTTGCGCCCGTCCCGGAAGTCGCCGACGAAATCCTTCTCCCACAGGCCTTCCGTGAGCATCAGGTGGGCGATGGCCAGGGCGATGGCGCCGTCGGTGCCGGGTTTGGTCATCAGGTAGCGGTCCGAGGCCGCCATGGTGGGATTCATGCGCACGTCGATGGTGGTGACCCGCGTCTTGGGGCTCTTGCTGCGCATGTGTCCCCAGTCCTGCATGATCTTGTTGTAGGGGCGGAAAGCCTCCAGGAACCCCGCGCCGAAGATCAGCATGCAGTTGGTGTTGCGATAGTCGTAGGCGTTGTATGAGTTGTTGCCGTCGGTGGCCGCCTTGGCGCGCTTGGAGCCCTCGGCGCACATGGACGCGTGGCCGATGGCGGAGTTGGGTGTCCCGATGAGCTGGCCCCAGGCGCCGTACAGACCGGCGTCGCTCGGACCCCAGCCGCGTCCGTAGAAGTGGGCGAACTTGTGGGACTCGCCGTTTTTGCGCAGTTCGTTAATGCGCCCGGCGATCTCGTCGTAGGCCTGCTCCCAGGTGATCGGCTCCCAGCCCGGATCCTCGTTGCGCCCCTTGCGCGGATTGGTGCGCCGCATGGGCCCCTTGAAGCGGTCCGGGTCGTAGAGGAAATAGGTACCCAGGTGCCCCTTGGGGCAGAGCTTGCCGTTGGCAATCGGATTGCCCGGGTCGCCGTAGATGGCATGGACCCGCCCGTTCGTGGTGTAGACGTTGATGCCGCAGCGTGCGGGACACTGGTGGCAGATGTTCTTGGTCACCCGAGTCTGCCCGCGGGCCTGTGCGCCGGCGGTCTTCGGTGTGGAGGTGGCGGCCGTGAATCCGACGAGTTTGGCCGCGCCCGCGCCCGCGACGCCGGCGGCGCCGCTGACCTGCAGAAAACGGCGGCGTGTCATGAGTGCCTTCAGGACATTCATACGCTTGCTCTCTCCTAGGGTTGCTGAGGATCGGCCGAGCGCTGGGTTCGACCAAACAGATGTTCAAACGTGGACGACATCAATGTCCGGTCCTTCGCACAGGCCGGGCAAAGGGATGAATCCGCCGCGTCGTGCGCGGCCTTGGGCGCCGCGAAGTCCCTGCGGCAACGTGCGCAGGTGCGGGTGCCATGGCGGGACAGGATGCGGATGCGAAACGGTTCGGTTGGGCACTCGCTGTTTTGAAGCCGCAGGGCCCGCTCCGGGCAGTTGCGTTCGCATTCCCCGCAGCCGATGCAGGTGGCCGGATCGAACTGGACGCCATGCTCATCGCCCGCCGCCCAGGCACTGAGCGCAGCCGTGGGGCAGGTGCTCGCGCACAGCGCGTGGTGACGGCAGCGCCCGTCGTCGATCTCGACCCGGTAAAGCAGTTCCACGGGAAGGTCCGGGTTCCCGTCGGCGGCCAAATCCCGAAGCTGTGTCAGGATGGCCACCCGTTCCGCCGGATGGATCCGGCGGGATCCGTCCGGGGTCGGCGGCTCGCCGGCTTGGTCGTGTCCGTCTTCGGGCCCTTGGGCGGCCATGGCCAACTGGCCTGCCAGTTGGCGCAGAAAGCCCCGGCGGTCCATGGGCCGGGACGCCGTGGGATCCGGGATGTCCTCAGGCATGTGGCGAAGCGGCAGGGGGCGGGATACATGGCGGATATGCCGGGACTCGGGCACGCCGATGGCGCTCAGCCAACGGTTCACGTCGCTGACCTGGGCCTGGGCGGGATGCGGGCAGCCCCCGGAGGCGCACTGGTTGCACCAGCCCCGATCCATTAGAACCACTGTGCGTTCCGGGTTCAGCCTGACCAGGGCGATCAACTGGCTGCGACTGAGGCCCCCCAGACAGGGCACACGCAACCCGCCCGCCAACCCGCCTGCACCCGGCACCTTGGCGCAATCCACCTCAAGGATCTCCCCTCCGCCATCGGGGAGCTCCGTGAGGAAACCAGGAACGGAGAGGGCCCGGGTGGGGCAGGACGCAGCGCAGCGGCCGCAGCCGGTGCAACCGTCGGCCAATTCGAGCCCGTGAGGTGTCACCTTCAGGATGCATACGGGGCAGGCGGCTTCGCATGCATGGCACCCTGTTGCCGGGAAGCGCACGCCGAGGCAGGCCATCTCATTGGCCCAGGGCCCGGTCCCTTCGGCAAGGCGCGAATAGGACGAAACGGGCTCGACTGTGGCGGTCACGGCCATCTGTCTGGCGTTCTCCCGTGCTCGGCGATTGATCGCTTGAGGGCGCCCGCAGCCCGTCACGGAATTGCAGGCCGCCCCTGTTCTTCCACCTCATGCCTGCACGCACTGTGCCAGAGGCGCAAAAACGCCACGGATCGTAGGGTCTGAGCCAAGGGGCCCCGAAATGTGGTTACCAAACGGTAACGGCGGGCGGGTCCTGGCTCAGTTGATGTTACGGATCGGTAACACACGGGATGTGCGTAGGTGGCGGGAATCGAGAGCCGATGCGGCGACCGGGTTCCGGACTCGCCCCAAGCTTTAGGGAGCGTTGATTTTCCCCGGTACCTGACAGGCACTAAACTGGTAGATTACTTAGGGGTTTTTTACGGACTCGGTAATCTGACCATGAATCGGAGGACGCTCCTGCGCGCCTTGGGCGCTGGTCTTGCGACAACGCTGCTGGGCCGCCCGGCGGGCGCCGACGCCGCGCCGTTGCGGATCGGCCTGACACCGGTGTTCCTGGACGATCAGACCGCCTTTCTCAATGAATGGCGGGACTACCTGGCGGCGCGCCTCGGGCGGCCCGTGGTCTTCGTGCAGCGCTCCAGCTACCGGGAAATCGTTGACGAGGTGATGGCGCACAGGCTCGATCTGGCCTGGGTGTGCGGCTACCCGTTCGTCCGGGAGCAGGCACGCATGCGCCTGCTGGCGGTGCCCCTCTACCTGGGGCGGCCCCTGTATCGCTCCTACCTCATTGTCTCCGGAGACGACGGGGTGTCCGCTTCCCTGGATGATCTGGAAGGGCGGATATTCGCCTTCTCTGATCCCAATTCGAATTCGGGCCATCTGTACACGCTGTATCAACTGCAGCAGCGCGGGGAGAACCCGGAACGCTTTTTTCGCCGGACGTTCTTTACCTGGTCCCACCGGCGGGTGGTGGAGGCCGTGGCCGTGGGTATGGCCGACGGTGGGGCGGTGGACGGCTACGTGTGGGACACGCTCTCACGGATCCATCCGGAGATCACCGGGCAGACTCGCGTGGTGGCCCGTTCCGAGACGTTCGGGTTCCCCCCGCTGGTGGCGTCCGTCTCGCTGTCACAGGCGGACTTCGATGCGGCACAGTCGGTGCTCATGGAGATGCCCCGGGACGAGGTCGGGGCGCGGCTGTTGCACAAGCTCAACCTGGACGGTTTTGTCGAAGGCGACGTGGCGCTCTTTGACGATATCGCCGAGATGGCACGCGCCACCGGCCGCCTCTGACCCGTGCTGCTGCGTAACCTCAGTTTCCGCTACAAGATCCCCCTGAGGGCCACGGTGCTCGTGTTGATTACCGCCGTGCTCATCACGGGTGCGATCCTGGCGCGGGAGTATGATCAGGTGCGCCGGGACCTGTTCGAGAACGCCGAGAGCATGGGCAGGCTGCTGTCCAACACGCTGGTTACACCCCTTCTGCACGATGACGTCTGGCGCGCCTACGAGATCATCGATTCCCCCTTCAAGGGGGAAGAGTCCGCGCTCGGTGCCGAACTCATCATGGTGCTGGACACGCAGCGGCGGGTCTATGTGTCCACGCAGCCGAGGAACTATCCCATGCTGGTGCCCCTCGATGAACTGGGTCCCGCCTATGCCGATCTGAACCGGGCGCTGGGGAATGCCCCGGACCTGACTCACCGTGCGGTCGATCTGCCGAACGCCGCCCAGTTTCACATGGTCGCGCCCATCGTGTTCGACGGCGTGCATCTGGGTACGCTGGTCATGGAGTACCCCAAGTCCCTGTTCATACCCCGGTTCGTCAGCATCGTGGGGCGGGCGGCACTGGTCACGCTGCTGGTGCTGGTGGTGCTGCTGCCCGTGTCCTGGTATTGGGGGCGACGCATGGCCGATCCGCTGGTCCGTCTGTCTGAGTGCATGGGGCGCGTCGGGCGCGAGATTCCCCTGGAGAGCGAATGTCGGCTCTACGAGTCAAAGGACGAGATCGGCCGTGCCGGAACGCAGCTCAAGCGCATGCTTTCCGAGCTGCGCCAGAAACAGGAACTGGAGCGCGGGGTCATGGCCTCCGAGCGTCTGGCGGCGGTGGGACGCCTGACGGCCAGCATTGCCCACGAGATCAACAATCCGCTGGGTGGCATGCTCAACGCCCTGAGCACCTATCGCCGCCACGGCAATCCGGACGCCGTCACCGCGCGCACCCTCTCGCTGCTGGAGCGCGGGTTGCTGCAGATCAAGGAAACGGTGGGTGCCCTGCTGGTGGAGGTCAGGCTCGAGGGTCACGCCCTCACACCCCAGGACCTCCATGATATCCACACCCTCGTCCTGCCGGACGTGCATGCCAAGTCGCTGGATCTTGTCTGGGATATCCAGGTGACACAGACCCTGGCGCTGCCCTCGACCCAGGTGCGCCAGATCCTGCTCAACCTGCTGCTCAATGCCATCCAGGCCAGCGAACCCGGGGGCAAGGTCAAGTGTCGACTGCGTCTGCGTGACGGGGGGTTGCTCATGGAGGTCAGGAATCGGGGTGTGCCGATCCCGCCCGAGCAAATGAACCGCCTGTTTGAACCTTTCTTCGGCGCTTCGGGCCGGGGTCATGGGCTGGGGTTGTGGGTCACCTACCAGTTGGTGCAGCAGATGGAAGGGCGGATTCACGTGCAGAGCACGCACGGGACGACCGAGTTTCGTGTGCACCTCCCCTTGCGTGATCAGGAGGCCGCATGACCGGTGTCCCGCGTCTGTGCCTGATCGAGGACGACCCCATCATGGGCGAATCCCTGTGCGATCGTTTCGAACTGGAAGGCTTCAGCGTGCAATGGCTGCAAAGCGTGGCCGAGGCCCGCCCGGCCCTTCAGCGGGGCGGGTGTGACGCGGTCATCAGCGACATCCGGCTGGCGGACGGGCAGGGTGATGCGCTGTTCCAGGAGATGATGGAAGCGGGCAGCGTCACGTGCCCCTGGCTGTTCATCACCGGCTACGGCGCGGTGGACCGGGCCGTGGCCCTGCTCAAGCTGGGCGCCACCGATTACATCACCAAGCCCTTCGATCTGGATGCCCTGGTTGAGAAACTCCGCGGGCTGATCGTGCAGGGCGGTGAGACGGGCGGTGCGCAGACGGCCCGGCTCGGGGTTTCTCCCGCCATGCGCCGGGTGGAATCGCTGCTTCCGCGCCTGGCCACCCAGGCCGGCACGGTACTGCTTACCGGTGAGTCGGGGGTGGGCAAGGAGGCCGTGGCCCGGGAACTGCATCGTCTGGACCCGGCCACCGCTGATCAGCCTTTCGTGGCGGTCAATTGCGGCGGGCTGACCGAGACCCTGCTGGAGGCGGAACTCTTCGGTCACGAAAAGGGCGCCTTCACCGGTGCCGTGCGCTCCCGGGCCGGTGTGTTCGAGCAGGCCCACGGAGGCACGCTGCTGCTGGACGAAGTGGGGGACATGCCCATGGTGATGCAGATCAAGCTGCTGCGCGCTATCCAGGACCGGCAGGTGGTGCGTGTCGGTGGCGATCGACCCATCCCCGTCAACCTGCGCCTGATCTGCGCCACCCACCGGGATCTCCTGCAGATGGTGCGGGAAGGCAGCTTCCGGGAGGACCTCTACTACCGCATCCACGTGATCCACGTGCGCATCCCTCCCTTGCGCGAGCGGCGCGAGGATATTCTGTGGCTGGCGGGCCGGTTCCTGGACGAGTATGCCCGGGCACGCAACGAGCCCCGCAAGCAACTCACTGCCGCCGCCGAGCAGGCGCTGCTGCGCCATCCCTGGCCCGGCAACATCCGCGAACTCAGGCACGCCATCGAGCGGGCCTGCATTCTGAGCACCGGGCCGCTGATCCAGGCAGAGACCGTGTTCGACGAGCCAGGGACGGAACCCGGGACCGAGCCCGACGAGCGGGGGCGCCTGACGCATTACCTCAAGGCCTGCGAGGCGGACTACATCCGCCGTGCCCTGGATCTGCACGACGGCCACATCGGCCATACCGCCGCGAACCTCGGCATCAGCCGGAAGAACCTCTGGGAGCGCATGAAGCGCCTTGGAATGTCTGATTAGTCCGTTGTCAGTGGTCCGTTGTCAGTTGTTGGAAACCCCTTTGACAGCCCCTCTGCCGGAATCAGACTCTGACAACTGACAACTGACAACTGACAACTGACAACTGACAACTGACTACGAACCACATGACTGATGTGAAGCCCACTCCTCGGGCGTATTGAGGTTCACGAATCCCTCGGGACAGTCGGAGAAATCCACTTCCACGTGCGGCTGGTCCCGCATCCAGCGGCCGACTGCCAGTCGTCCGGCGGCAATGTCGGCATCGAGGGTGGGCAGCAGGTCGCGGTGCACCAGTGCGAACAGGGGCTGGATGCGTTGGCCGTCGTGGGGCAGGGCGATGCGGGCGTTCGTTCCCCCGACCGCCCGCCATAATCGTGCGACCAGGTCTGCAGGCAGGTTTGGCGTGTCACAGGGTGCACATTGGACCCAGTCGGTGGTGGCCAGGCGCAGCACGGCGGCCATGCCGGCCAGTGGGCCCTGAAAGTCCGCATGGTGGTCGCCGACGACAGGGTAACCGAGCCCGGCATAGGCGGAGCTGTTTCGGTTGGCGTTGATGATGATCTGTCCAACCTGCGGCTTCAGCGCGCGAATGACATGCAGGATCATGGGTGTACCGGCCAGCGGCAGCAGGCCCTTGTCTTCTCCGCCCATGCGCGAGCCGCGCCCGCCCGCCAATACGGCACCGGTGATGTGGGACATTGAATGATTGGGGACAGACATGGTCACATGAGCCATACGCCCCGTTGCAGGTGCCACGGGGTACCCATTCTGGATGGAATGCTATGATAACCGGCATGTTCAGGCATCGACACGCAAGGAAGTTTCGCCTCTGGCTCTGGGGGGTTCTCGCGCTGCTGGGTGCAGGCCTCGCCCTGGGTGTGGGGGGCGAGGAAGAGGAGCGGCGCACCGCGGTGCTCCTGGAGATCTCCGGCGCCATCGGACCGGCCACCAGCGACTATGTGGTGCGCGGCATGCGGGAGGCCCGGGACCGCAATGCCGAGATCATTGTACTGCGCATGGACACGCCGGGCGGTCTGGACACCGCCATGCGTGAGATGATCAAGGAGATTCTGTCCTCACCGGTGCCCGTCGCCACCTACGTATATCCTGCCGGATCCCGTGCTGCCAGCGCGGGCACCTACATCCTCTATGCGAGCCATATCGCCGCCATGGCCCCGGCGACGAACCTGGGCTCGGCGACCCCGGTGCAGATCGGCGGCATGCCCGGCGTGCCGGAAGAGCCGGAGCGTGAGGATCGCAGCCGCGACAGGGACGACAAGAACGAGGAAGAACGGAATGAGGGCGATGCATCGGCCGAGGCGGACGAAGCGCAAGAGGAACGGCCCGCCGAGCCCCGGCGCGGCGAAACGCCCATGGAGCGCAAGGTGCTCGAGGATGCCGTGGCCTACATCCGCGGGCTGGCCGAGCGCCACGGCCGCAATGCCGACTGGGCCGAACAGGCGGTGCGCGAGGCCGTCAACCTGACTGCCACCGAGGCCCTGGAGAAGAACGTCATCGACGTGGTGGCGGAGAGCGTGGACGATCTGTTGCAGCAGATCCACGGTCGCACCGTGAAGATGGAGATCGGTGAGCGCACTCTGGATACCGAGAATCTGCAGCTGGTGGAGATCGAGCCGGACTGGCGCAGCCGTCTGCTGTCGGTGATCACCAACCCCAACATCGCCTACATCCTGATGATGGTGGGCATCTACGGCATCATTTTCGAGCTGGCCAATCCGGGCAACATCTTCCCGGGCGTGGTGGGCGTCATCTGCCTGGTGCTCGCGCTCTATGCCTTCCAGGTCCTGCCCATCAATTACGCGGGTCTGGCGCTGATTCTCGTCGGTATTGTGCTGATGATAGCGGAGGCCTTCATGCCCAGTTTCGGGGTATTGGGCTTCGGCGGCATCGCCGCATTCGTGATAGGGTCGATCATACTGATGGACGAAGCTACGCTGACAATCTCAATTCCGCTCATCGGTGGTGTGGCGCTGGTCTCAGCCCTGTTCTTCATCTGGGTCCTCACCCGGCTCGTGGGCATCCGAAGGCGCCAGGTGGTCACGGGCAAGGAGGAAATGATCGGTCTGGAAGGCACGGCCAAGGAGGACTTTTCGGGTAACAGGGGCCGTGTATGGCTGCACAGCGAGACCTGGTCCGCCGAGTCGCCAGTCCCCGTGTACGAGGGCGATTCGGTCAGAGTGACAGGAATGAAGGGGCTGCGGCTCGTGGTGGAGCCGGTGGCTGAAGAAACCGACACAAACAAAGGAGCTGCCACATGATTGCCTATCTGGTACCCGTGGCCCTGGTTGTGGGCCTGCTGATCATGTCCATCCGGATCCTTCCGGAGTATGAGCGCGGCGTGATCTTCTTCCTCGGCAGGTTCCAGGCGGTGAAAGGCCCGGGCCTGATCATCGTGATCCCGGGCATTCAACAGATGGTGCGTGTGGACCTGCGCATCATCACCCTGGACGTGCCCAGCCAGGACGTGATCTCCCAGGACAACGTCACCGTGCGGGTCAACGCGGTGCTCTACTTCCGGGTGATGGATTCCGCCAAGGCGATCATCCAGGTGGAGGACTACTACGCCGCCACCAGCCAGCTGGCCCAGACCACGCTGCGTTCGGTGCTGGGCAAGCACGATCTCGACGAGATGCTCTCCGAGCGCGACAAGCTCAACGCCGATATCCAGGAGATTCTCGATGCCCAGACCGACGCCTGGGGCATCAAGGTGACCAACGTCGAGATCAAGCACGTGGACCTCAACGAAAGCATGATCCGCGCCATTGCCCGCCAGGCCGAGGCCGAGCGTGAACGGCGCGCCAAGGTCATCCATGCGGAGGGCGAACTGCAGGCTGCGGAGAAGCTCTCCGAGGCCGCCGAGATCATCGCCCGCCACCCCGCGGCACTGCAGCTCCGTTACCTGCAGACCATGAACGACATGTCCAATAAGACCGGCTCCTCGTCCATCTTCTTCCCGCTGCCCATGGAATTGACGGAGATATTCAAGGCGCTCTCGTCGAAGTGAGAAGTGTGAAGTGTGAATTGAGAAGTTGGAAGGGAGCCATGTGAAGAGGAGCTTGAGAAGTCGGATTTGGATGTTTTCCCGCTTCCCAATTCCAACTTCCCACCTCCTTCGGAATGCCTGATATAACAGACGATCAGGAATTGGCCGACCTGTCGACACGAGCCATTGACGTCTTCCTGGACGCCATCTGGGCCGAGCACGGTCTGAGCGATCACACGCTTGCCGCCTACCGGGCGGACCTGAACGCCCTGGCCCGCTGGTTGCAGGGGCGAGGTGTCGCCGTGGAGCAGGCCGAACGGGCGGAACTCCTGGCCTACCTGTCCCATCGCGTGGCCGCCGGCGCGCGTCCGCGTTCCACGGCCCGCCTGCTGTCCAGCCTGCGCCGTTTCTACCGTCACCTGGTGCGCGAGGGCCGGCGCATGGATGACCCCACGGCCCGGATCGACTCGCCCAGGCTGGGTCGGCCGCTACCGGACACCCTGAGCGAGGCCGATGTGGAGGCGCTTCTTGCCGCACCGGCCGTGGAGGAGGGCCTCGGGTTGCGGGACCGCGCGATGCTGGAACTGATCTATGCAACCGGCCTGCGCGTCTCGGAGCTGGTTGGTCTCAAGGTGGACCAGGTCAATCTGCGTCATGGCGTCGTGCGCACTGTCGGCAAGGGCGGCAAGGAACGCCTGGTGCCCCTGGGCGAGGAGGCGTCGGCCTGGGTGAGCCGCTACCTTGCCGATGCCCGGCCCGCATTGCTGCGCGGTCGGGATGCCAGTGATGACCTCTTCGTCACCCGCCGCGGCGCCGCCATGACCCGCCAGGCCTTCTGGCACCTGATTCGCCGTTATGCCCACCAGGCGGGGATCAACAAACACCTTTCTCCCCACACGCTGCGCCATGCCTTCGCCACGCACCTTCTGAACCACGGCGCCGACCTGCGCGTGGTACAGATGCTGCTCGGCCACAGCGATCTCTCCACCACCCAGATCTACACCCACGTGGCGCGCGCGAGACTCAAGGAACTCCACGGACAGCACCACCCGCGCGGATGATCACCCGCAGGACCACTGACCACTGACCGCTGACCGCTGACCGCTGAATGCTGAATGCTGAATGCTGAAAGCTAAAGAACAAATGTAGCGACACGACGACGGACTGCACCCGTCCAGGCTTGTATCTCATATCTAATGGAATCTTTTGCACCATCGCGCGTCATAGACATGCGATACCCTGATTTCCTTACGCTCTTTCCGGACCCGACTTATGAAAATGACCCGACTCGTGTTCATGCCGGTGTTGCTGCTGGCCCTCTTGTCGCTGGCCGTGGCCGCATCCGAGAAGCACGTGCGCGAGCGCATGCAGATGCTGATCCCGGGGGCGGTGCCCGATGCCGTTGTTGAAACCCCGGTGGACGGTGTCTACGAAGTACGCTACGGCACGCAGATTCTGTACATGAGCGCGGACGGAAAGTACGTGTTCCAGGGCAATCTGGTGGATACCGAGACCCGTACCAACCTCACGGAAAGCAGCCGTACATTGGCCAGGCAACAGGTGGTTGCGGATCTGGACGAATCACGCATGGTCATCTACGGGGCCAATGGCGAGACCCGACATGTGGTGACCGTGTTCACCGACGCGGACTGCACGTTCTGCCGCCGCATGCACGCGGAAATGCCCGAGATCAACGATCTGGGTATCACCATCCGCTATCTGCTCTTCCCCCGCACGGGCGTGGACTCCCCCAGCTATCGCAAGGCGGTGAGCATCTGGTGCGCCGATGATCAGCATCACGCCATGGACGAGGCGAAGCTGGGACGCGAGATACCGGCGAAGAGCTGCGACAATCCTGTGCAGGAACACATGGCGCTGGGCGAGCAGCTGGGCGTGCAGGGCACCCCGGCCCTGGTCCTGGAAAATGGTCAGATGCTGCCCGGCTACCGCCCGGTGAATGAACTGGCTGCGATTCTGGAGCAGCTCAGCAAGAGATAAGGATGAAGGTTGAAGGATGAAGGATGAAGGCTGAATGGAAGCCAATTCCAACTCACCCTTCATGCTTTTCCCGTAGGAGCCCGGCCCTCCGGGCGAACATTCCCACGGAGTTTCGTTCGCCCGGAGGGCCGGGCTCCTACGGGGGAGCGTCCGGGTTAATTCAACCTTCAACCTTTTCAGTACAACAGGCTCACCATCTTCCTCCGGTATTCCTTCACCAGCGGGTGCTGCGCGCCGAGTAACTCGAAGGCGGCCAGCAGGCCTTTGTGGCCGGCATCGTCCCCGTACTTGCGGTGTTTCTGCATGAGGCGCAGGAGCAGGGGCAGCGCCGTCTCGTAATCCTCCGCGAGGATCTTCGCCGCGGCCACCCGGTGCATGGCTTCGGGGTTGTCGCCCGATTCCGCCGCCGCCTCCAGTTGCCCGAGTTCATCCCCCCGCGCCGCCACGCGGGCAAACCGGACCTGCGCCTCCAGGCGCCGCACGGCCTCGTCCTGGTGCAGGTCCATGGGCAGTGTCTTGAGGGTCTCGTCCGCTTCGTCCGCGCGCCCCAACGCCACCAGTGCCCGCGCGATGTCGATCTTGAGGGCCTGGTTGTCGGGATCGCTCTCGAACGCCGCCTGCAGACCGGCCAGAGCCCCCTCGGCATCGCCTGCGCGCAGCTTTTCCAGGGCGGCGCTGCGCAGATTGTCCGACTCACGGGGGAGGTGACGCTCCAGCAGAGTGCGGATGGCGGACTCGGGCTGAACGCCCATGAACTGGTCCACGGGCTTTCCATGGCGGAAGACCATCACCGTGGGCAGGCTGCGTATGCCGAACTGCGCGGCCAGCGCCTGCTGCTGATCGGAGTTCACCTTGGCCAGGATCACGCGCCCCGCAAAGTCCTCAACGATCTTCGCCAGCACCGGCATCAGTATCCGGCAGGGCTGGCACCAGTCCGCCCAGAAGTCCACCAGCACCGGCCGTTCCCGCGACCCCTCCAACACCACCTCGGTGAAGTTGCTCTGGGTGACGTCGATGATGAAAGGGGAATCGGGCATCGGGGGGGTTCCTCCTGGCTTGAGATGTAATGGGTCGATTCAGACAAGTTGGGATGGTTTGGGGATGATTCAAGATTCAATATTCAAGATTCAAAGGGAAGGTCCAGGACCAATCACAGAGCATCACCCCTTTGAATCTTGAATATTGAATCTTGAATCCGTTCACACCAGCACCCGGATGTGCGTAAACAGCAGCCTGCATTCCACCTCGCGTCCCGGCCAGAGGCGCCGGACGCCCTCCGCATACAGCACCATGGGTTCGGCGTAGGCCTGTGCCACCCGACGGGCCTGCTGCTCGTCGGCCACCCGGTGGGTCTTGTAGTCCACGAGGAGAATGTGTTCGGGCGTTACGCGGAGCCGATCGATGATGCCGTACACGGTACGGCCGTCCGGGGCCGTGTACTGCAGCGGCACTTCGCAGTAATCGAGACTCCGATCCCGGGGTTCGAACACGTCTGCGAGCGCCGGCGCGGCGAGAACGGCCCGTGCCTCGGCGAGCCAGTCTGCCAGTTCCGGGTGGGCAGGGTCCAGACGCAGTTCCAGGGCAAGCCTGCGTCGCAATGCATCGTCGTCATCGTCCGATCCCCCTGCCAGCCACTCGAGCAGGCGGTGAATGCCGATGCCCCGCAGACGGGCATCCTCGTCGCCGTCACCGGCCTCCCATGTGTCGGTGGCCGCCCGACTCGGGGCGATCTCCACCTCCGGTGCGCCGCAGGCAAGACGCGAAGCGAGTTCCGGAGGCACCGGTGCGGGCGGCGGCCGTTCCCTGACCGTCGCCGCCACCGGGGGCGGCGTGCCCACCTCGTGGGCCCAGGTGCCGTCGTCCATGAAGCGGCCCGGTACGGGCGCGGTTGCGGCCTCCGGGGCAAGGGCCTCGCGGATACGGGCATACCATCCGCCGTTGCTGCGACCGCTGGCCGAGATGATCAGCACCTGCCGGGCCCGGGTGAGCGCCACATAAAGCAGGTTGGCGTCCTCGCGATCCCGGATTTCCCGGACGCCGGCGGCGCGGGCCGCGGTGGTCCGGTCCAGGTCGGCGGCCCTGGGCAGCAACTGCATCAACCGGGGGCGGTCCGCCCCCGCGGGCCAGTCCACGAGGGTACCGTAGGCCTGCCTGTCCTGGGGCACGGCGGCCGCGTCGGCCAGAAAGACCACCGGGGCTTCCAGCCCCTTGGCGGCGTGGATGGTCATGATGCGCACGCGTTCGGCCGAGCCGCGCACCGGCGGGGTGTCCGGGGCGCCCTCGGCCTGATCGCGCAGGCCGCGCAGCCGGGCCAGAAAGTGCACCAGGCTCGGATAGCGGCCGCTGTCCACCTCCAGGGCCAGTTCCAGAAAGCGCACCAGGCTGGCCAGTACCGTGGGCACCCGGTCCGGGCGGCTGCCGGCTGCATAGCGGGCCAGCACATTGCCGTCCAGAAAGATGCGATCCAGGAGATCGTGCACCGGCAGGGCCCCGCTCCAGGTGCGCCACAGGGTCAGCTTTTCCGCGGCGCGTCTCAGGGGGTGCGTTTCAGGCAGGCCGGGTGCCAGTGCCTCCAGCCGCTCGTGCCAGGGTCCGCGCCCCGCCTCGGCGAGGCGTTCCAGTTCCTCGTGCCCGATACTGAACAGCGGTGAGCGCAGCACCTGGGCCAGGGCCAGATCGTCGTGGGGGGTGATCAGCACCCGCAGCAGGGCCTCAAGGTCCTGGATCTCCAGGTACTCCAGCAAGGCGCCCTTCGCCGCACTGAGGTAGGGGATCCCGGCATCGCGCAAGGCATCTTCGATGGCCTGCACGTGGGTTCGTCTGCGCACCAGGATGGTGATGTCCGCGTAACCCACGGGCCGCGCCGTCTCGCCATGGCCGACCACCAGCCCCTCGGCAACCATGGACCGGATGCGCGCCGCGATACGCGCTCCCTCCCGGGCATGCAGGGTCTCACCGGTGTCGGGGCGGGGGGTCGTGAGGGGGTTGCGCAGGCCCTCGAGGGGCGGCGTCTCGTCGGGGTCATCGGGCTCGATCAGGGGCCACACTTCCACGCGACCCCACAGGTCCTCGAGGTGGGTGCCGTGTTCCTGGAAGTCCTCCAGGGCGGATCGCAGGGACGGGGAGACCGTGAATACCCGGTTGACGAAATCCATCACCGCAGGGCTGGAGCGCCACGACCGGTCCAGGTGCTCCGGACTTCCGCCCAGGCGATCCCGGATCCACTCTGCCGCGATGACCTGCAGACGGGGGTCGGCCCGCCGGAAACTGTAGATGGACTGCTTGGTGTCGCCCACCAGAAACACGCTGCGCCCCTGGCGGTCGCCGTGGGCGGCCAGTTCCTCCAGCAACGGCAGGATCAGTCGCCACTGGGTGGGGTTGGTGTCCTGGAACTCGTCGATGAGCAGGTGTTCGATGCGGCTGTCGAGCCGGTACTGCACCCACAGGGCATGGTCGCCGTGATTGAGCAACCGGTAGGCGCGCCATTCGAGGTCGGTGAAGTCCAGGGTACGCAGTTCCGCCTTGATGTTGCCGTAATGCGCCAGGTAGCGCGTGCCGGCGGTCAGCCACGCCTCATTGAGCTGCAGGCTGTGCTGGCGCGCGAGCCGGTCCAGGGCGTCCAGGATGTGCTCGCACAGCTGCCCGTGCAGTTCCAGGAATCGCGCCTCGGCCTCGGGGCCGCCCAGGCGGCCCGCCCGCGCCTTGGTGGGGTTGCGCGTGCGCGGCGCGCCATCCTGTCGCAGCAGCGCGCGGCAGGCGGACTCGAATATGGCATGCGCCTCATTCCCGGCCAGGGCATCGGCCAGCGCCTGTCCAAGCGCGGCTTCCCGGGCGGTGTCCTTTCCCAGCAGGGCGGCGAACTCGGCCAGTTCGGCGCGGACCCGGTCGGTCAGGAAATCGGCACGGAAATCGGCGTCGGGGCTGACGTCCAGCGATTCCGCGATGCGGGAGCGGGCAAATTCCGCCGGGTGATCCTCATGTTCCGTCCATGCCCACCAGTCCTCCCGGTGGGTGAGGAAGCCATCCAGGGCCTTGCGTGCGCTGTCCACACCGTTGAGGGCGGTCAGCAGGTGTTCCAGTGCCCCGGCCAGTTCGCCATCAGGTGTCCGGGTGGCCTCGCTCACCAGGGCGTCCCAGGCTCGGTCCCGGATGTCGGCGGTGTTCTCGACCAGTTCGAAACCCGGCGGTACGTCGGCTTCCAGGGGAAACCGGGCCAGCAGATCCTGGCAGAAGGCATGGAAGGTGGTGGTCCTCACGGGGCGCTCGGCCAGCAGGGTGGTCTCGAAGAGCCGCCGGGCCCGTTCCCGTACGGCCGGTTCCACCGTCACCCCCATGCGTGCCAGTTCAGCGTCCAGGGCGTTGTCGTCCAGTGTCTGCCAGTGAAGCAGGCGTTCCGTGAGGCGGCTTTGCATCTCCCCGGCCGCCATGCGGGTAAAGGTGACCGCCAGGATGCCCTCCGCCCGGGCGCCCGCCAGCAGCAGGCGCAGGATGCGGGTCACCAGCAGGTAGGTCTTGCCGGAGCCGGCCGAGGCGAAGACGGAGATGTTGAGTTCGGGATCTGTAGCTGACATCAGTGGCAAGTGGCAAGTGGCAAGTGGCAAGGTAAAGATACAGCTTTTGGGGGTGTGGACCTACCTCAAGGGCCTTGTATCCTGTAGGGTATGTCGCCCATTATCTTGTATCTCCCGGGCCCGTTGGCCCCACTATCTTGGGTTCTCCGCCTTCCATGACCAACAGCTACAACGCGGCTGATATCGAAGTCCTGTCGGGGCTGGATCCGGTGCGCAAGCGGCCGGGCATGTATACGGACACCAGCCGGCCGAATCACATGGCCCAGGAGGTGATCGACAACTCGGTGGACGAGGCCATTGCAGGCTATGCGAAGAAGATCGACGTGGTGCTGCACAAGGACGGGTCGCTGTCCGTGGCCGACGACGGGCGCGGCATGCCGGTGGACATGCACCCGAAGGAAAAGCGTCCCGGGGTGGAGGTGATCCTCTCCACGCTGCATGCGGGCGGCAAGTTCTCGGACAAGAACTACCAGTTCTCCGGCGGCCTGCACGGCGTGGGCGTGTCCGTGGTCAACGCCCTCTCGAAGCACCTGGAAGTGTGGATCAAGCGCGACGGCAGGGAATACAACATGGCCTTCGCCGGCGGCCACAAGAAAGTGGATCTCGAGATCGTGGGCGAGGTGGGGCGGCGCAATACCGGCACGACCCTGCGTTTCTGGCCGGACCCGAAATATTTCGATTCGCCGAAGTTCTCCGTGCCCCGCCTTAAGCATATCCTGCGCGCCAAGGCCGTGCTCTGCCCGGGGCTCGCTGTCAGCTTCCGCGATGAGATTACCGGCGAGCACGTCGACTGGTGCTACGAGGCGGGTCTGCGGGATTACCTGGTGGAGGCGGTGTCGGGTTTCGAGCGCGTGCCCGAGGAGCCCTTCATGGGCGCCATGTCCGGCCAGACCGAGGCAGCCGAGTGGGCCGTGGTCTGGCTGCCGGAGGGCGGCGAGGCGGTGACCGAGAGCTACGTGAACCTGATCCCCACGGGGCAGGGCGGCACCCACGTCAACGGCCTGCGCACCGGGCTCACCGATGCGGTACGCGAATTCTGCGAGTTCCGGAATCTGTTGCCACGCGGCGTGAAGCTCACCCCCGAGGACGTCTGGGATCGTGTCTCCTACATCCTCTCCTTCAAGATGCAGGATCCCCAGTTCGCCGGGCAGACCAAAGAGCGGCTGTCGTCCCGCGAGGCGGCACCGTTTGTCTCCGGTGTCGTCAAGGATGCCTTCAGCCTGTGGCTCAACCAGCATCCGGGGGCCGGCGAACGCATCGCGGAACTGGCCATCAACAGTGCCCAGCGCCGCGCACGGGCAGGCCGAAAGGTGGTGCGCAAGAAGGTCACCCAGGGCCCGACGCTGCCCGGCAAGTTGGCCGACTGCGCCAGCCAGGATCTGGCCCGCACCGAACTCTTCCTGGTGGAAGGGGATTCCGCAGGTGGCTCCGCCAAGCAGGCACGTGATCGGGAGTTCCAGGCCATCATGCCGTTGCGCGGCAAGATCCTGAACGCCTGGGAAGTGGAGCCGGATCAGGTGCTCGGCTCCCAGGAGATCCATGACATCAGCGTCGCCATTGGCGTGGAGCCCGGTGTGTCGGACCTAAAGGGCCTGCGCTACGGCAAGATCTGCATTCTGGCCGATGCCGACTCCGACGGCGCCCACATCGCCACGCTCCTGTGCGCGCTGTTCATGCGCCACTTCCGGCCGCTGGTGGACCATGGTCACGTCTACGTGGCCATGCCGCCGCTGTTTCGCATCGACGTGGGCAAGGAGACCTTCTACGCACTGGACGAACACGAGAAGCAGGGCGTGCTGGAGCGCATCGAGGCGGAAAAGAAGAAGGGCAAGGTGTCAGTCACCCGCTTCAAGGGCCTGGGCGAGATGAATCCCATGCAGCTTCGCGAGACCACCATGGACCCGGACACCCGCCGCCTGGTGCAACTCACCGTGGACGCCGGCGACGACACCCACACCCTGCTGGACATGCTGCTGGCCAAGAAACGAGCCGCCGACCGCAAGAGCTGGCTCGAGACCAAGGGGCATCTGGCTGAGGTAGAGGTTTGACTGGCATTTCGACGGTGATTGGCGTAGGTGATGGAACGCGTAGGTCGCAGAGGCGCGGAGAACGCAGAGAGTTTCGTCTTTCCTAAATCAAACTCCGCGTCCTCTGCGCCTCTGCGTCCTCCGCGTCAACCTCCCAAGACAACGTTTCACGGAAACGGGGTAACTGGTAAATGGCTACGTTGTTCACCCAGACCATCATCGCGGTGGTGTGGGACTTCGACAAGACGCTGATCCCGGGCTACATGCAGGGGCCCCTGTTCGAGCATTACGGGGTGGATGAGCGGCAGTTCTGGCGCGAGGTCAATGAGCTGTCGCGGATCTATCGCGAGCGCGGTTCGGAGCAGGTGTCCGGGGAGATGAACTATCTCAATCACATCCTCGAGTACGTGCGTCGCGGCGTGTTCAAGGATCTGAGCAACGAGAAACTGGGCGAGCTGGGCGCGAGCCTCCAGTTCTATCCGGGGCTGCCGGAGTTCTTCGGCGAGTTGAAGGAGACGGTGGAGCGTGAGCCGCGCTACGCCCATCACGACATCACGCTGGAGCATTACGTGGTGAGCACGGGTTTCACGCGCACCATCCGCGGCAGTGCCATCGCGCCGTATCTGGACGGGGTGTGGGGCTGCGAGTTTCTGGAAGACCTGAACGCCGCTCCGCCGGTGATTGCTCAGGTCGGTTACGTGCTGGACAACACCACCAAGACCCGTGCGGTGTTCGAGATCAACAAGGGCGTAAACAAGCACCCGGAGCAGATCGACGTGAACGCGGCGGTACCGGAGGCCGAGCGGCGCATCCCGTTCCAGAACATGATCTACATCGCCGACGGTCCGTCCGACGTGCCGGTATTCTCCGTGGTCAAGCGCAGCGGAGGTTACACCTACGGCGTCTACAACCCGGGCCAGCGCCAGGAGTTCAGTCAGGTCAACGAACTGCAGCGCCAGGGACGCGTTCAGGCCTTCGGCCCCGCGGATTACCGCCAGGGTACCCAGACCTGCATGTGGCTCACGGACGCCGTGCAGAAGATCGCCGAACGCATCGTCACCGACCGCGAACGTGCTCTGGGCGACAAGGTCGGCAAGGCCCCGCGGCATTTGTCGGACTGAACAACTAATGGACAGGATTAACAGGATTTTTGTGGATCTACAGGATCAATTCCTAATGCTTTAAATTCCTGTGAATCCTCAAAAATCCTGTTAATCCTGTCAAAGATTTTTACTTGAGGCACCATGAGCAGTCTTGATCTGAACCTGGAAGGCGCCGAGCGGCTGCCGCTGAAGGACTTCACCGAGAAGGCGTACCTGGATTATTCCATGTACGTGATCCTCGACCGGGCGCTGCCGCACATTGGCGACGGCCTGAAGCCCGTGCAGCGGCGCATCGTCTATGCCATGAGCGAGCTGGGGCTTTCGGCGGCGTCAAAGTACAAGAAGTCGGCGCGAACCGTGGGTGACGTGCTGGGCAAGTTTCATCCCCACGGGGATTCGGCCTGTTACGAGGCCATGGTGCTCATGGCCCAGCCGTTTTCCTACCGCTATCCGTTCGTGGACGGGCAGGGTAACTGGGGCTCGCCGGACGATCCCAAGTCGTTTGCCGCCATGCGCTACACCGAGTCGCGGCTTTCGCCCTATGCACAACTCCTGCTCTCGGAACTGGGGCAGGGCACCGTGGACTGGATTCCCAACTTCGACGGTACCCTGGAGGAACCGAAGGTGCTGCCGGCGCGCCTGCCCAACGTGCTGCTCAATGGTGGTACCGGCATCGCCGTGGGCATGGCCACGGATATCCCGCCCCACAACCTGCGCGAGGTGGCCGCGGCCTGTGTGCATCTGCTGGAGAATCCGAAGGCCACGGTGGCGGAGTTGTGCGAGCACATCCAGGGGCCGGATTTTCCCACCGAGGCGGAGATCATCACGCCACGGGCCGAGATCCGGAAGATCTACGAGACCGGCAACGGCGCGCTGCGCATGCGCGCGCGCTACGAGCGTGAAAACGGCGACATCATCATTACCGCGCTGCCGTATCAGGTCTCGGGCTCGAAGGTGCTGGAGCAGATCGCGGGACAGATGAATGCCAAGAAGCTGCCCATGGTGGAGGATCTGCGCGACGAGTCCGATCATGAACACCCCACGCGGCTTGTGATCCAGCCGCGCAGCAACCGGGTGGACGTGGAGGCGCTCATGGCGCACCTGTTCGCCACCACGGATCTCGAACGCAGCTATCGCGTGAACCTGAACATGATCGGTCTGGACGGCCGACCGCAGGTAAAGAACCTGCCTGCGCTGCTCAGGGAGTGGCTGAGCTTTCGTACCGAGACCGTGCGCCGGCGCTTGCAATGGCGCCTGGACAAGGTGCTGGCCCGGCTGCATATCCTCGAAGGCCTGCTGATCGCCTATCTGAACATCGATGAGGTGATCCGCATCATCCGTGAGAACGATGAGCCGAAACCGGTGCTCATGAAACGTTTCGGCCTCACGGACACCCAGGCCGAGGCGATCCTGGAACTCAAGCTGCGGCATTTGGCCAGGCTCGAGGAGATGAAGATCCGCGGCGAGCAGGACGAACTGGAGAAGGAGCGGGCTGCACTGGAGAAGACGCTCGGCTCCAACACGCGTCTCAAGCGGCTCATCCGGGACGAGATCCGGGCCGATGCCGAGAAGTTCGGCGACGAGCGCCGATCGCCCATCGTGGCAAGGGCCGCCGCCCAGGCCATGGACGAATCGGAACTGGTGCCCACGGAACCGCTCACCGTGGTGCTGTCGAAGATGGGTTGGGTGCGCGCCGCCAAGGGCCACGAGGTGGATGCCGAGGGCCTGAGCTACAAGTCGGGCGACGCCTTCCTATCGGCTGCCCGCGGGCGCAGCAACCAGCCGGCGGTGTTCATCGATTCCACCGGGCGCACCTACACCCTGCCGGCCCATACGCTGCCTTCCGCACGGGGGCAGGGCGAGCCCCTCTCCGGGCGCCTCTCTCCGCCCGACGGGGCGCGTTTCGTGGGCGTGATGATGGGTGCCCCCTCGGACCTGTTCCTGCTCTCCACCGATCACGGCTACGGCTTCGTGTGTTCCCTGGAGGACATGCAGAGCCGCACCAAGGCGGGCAAGGCGGTGCTCACGGTGCCGGCAGGTGCCCGGGTGCTGCCGCCCGTGAGGGTTCGAGACCTGGAGCAGGACTGGATTTGTGCCGCCACCAGCGAAGGGCACCTGCTGGTCACGCCGCTGGCCGAACTGCCGCGCATGGCGCGGGGCAAGGGCAACAAGATCATCAACGTGCCCACCGCAAGGCTCAAGACCCGTCAGGAGTGGGTGGCCGCGATCACCCTCGTCCAGGACGGAGAGCCCCTCACCGTGGTGGCCGGCAGGAAGTTCAAGACCATGAAGGGCCCCGAAGTGGACGAATACGCCGGGGAGCGCGGCAAGCGCGGCCGCAAGCTGCCCAGAGGGTTCCAGAAGGTGGAAGCACTGAAGGTGGAGGGATAAAGACCCGAAAGGTCAGCCACAGAGGGCACAGAGGTCACAGAGGAAATCCGTAAGCGCCACCGGCGGAAGGTCCGAACCGCTGGCTATCTACCGCAACATCCAACGAAGTGGCCTTTATCTCTGTGTCCTCTGTGCCCTCTGTGGCTTAAGGCCTTTCCTGGCAGTCTCCCCCGTCCCCGGACACAGGACGAAGGTTGAATTTTTCACCTTTGACCCTATCTAATATCGCGGTTCCGGATTCTGAACTGAATACATCGGAGAGACGATGAAGCGCGTTTTCCTGTTCCTGGCCACCAACCTGGCCATCATTGTGGTGCTGAGCATCACCCTGCGCATCCTGGGTGTGGAGCGCATCCTCGATGAGACCGGTACCGGCCTGAACCTCAACGCCCTGCTGGTGTTCGCGGCGGTGTTCGGTTTCGGCGGTTCGTTCATCTCCCTGGCCATTTCCAAGTGGATGGCCAAGCGGGCCATGCGCGTGCATATCATCGAGAAGCCCCGCAACAGCTCGGAACAGTGGCTGGTGGAGACCGTGCAGCGACAGGCACGCCAGGCGGGCATCGGCATGCCGGAGGTAGGCATCTTCAACTCGCCCGATCCCAACGCATTCGCCACCGGCATGAGCAAGAACAACGCGCTGGTGGCGGTGAGCACCGGACTGCTGGATCGCATGAATGCCGACGAGGTGGAGGCGGTGCTGGGCCACGAAGTGAGTCACGTGGCCAATGGCGACATGGTCACCCTGGCGCTGATCCAGGGCGTGGTGAACACCTTCGTGATCTTCCTTGCCCGGGTGATCGGCCATTTCGTGGACCGGGTGGTCTTCAAGAACGAGCGCGGTCACGGTCCGGGTTTCTGGATCACCACCATCGTGGCGGAGATCATTCTTGCCATCCTGGCGTCCATCATCGTCATGTGGTTCTCCCGCCAGCGTGAGTTCCGGGCGGATGCGGGCGGCGCCCGTCTGGCCGGCCGGGAGAAGATGATTTCGGCCCTGGAAAAGCTGCGGGCGGTGCACCAGCCCAGCCAGATGCCCGACCAGCTTGCCGCCTTCGGTATCCGCGGGGGCATGGCACAGGGCATCAAGAAGCTCTTCATGAGCCACCCGCCGCTGGAGGAGCGCATCATGGCGCTCAAGACGGGTCAGAGGTAAAACGCCTCTTATTCAATGAGTTGCAGCAAGGCCGCCCCCGGGCGGCCTTTTTGTTCTATGCTGTAGAGAACCCTGATAGACGTGAGGGTCACCCATGGCCAACAAGCCGCATCCAACTGAGCCCGAGCTCATCGCCTGCGAGATCTGCCTGCGCGAATTGCCATCCCACGAGTCCCACAGCGTGGAGGAAGATGAGTACGTGCAGCATTTCTGTGGCCTCGAGTGCTACGACCTCTGGCGCCGCGGGCTGATCAAGCTGGACGATGACAAGGCTGATGATAGTCAGTAGTCAGTAGTCAGTAGTCAGTAGTCAGTAGTCAGTTGTCCGTTGTCGGTCTGCAACTGACCACTGACGAGGGACAACTGACCATCCCGTCCAGCACCTCCCAGACGTTTTCCAGCATCCGCTCTTGCGCTTCGGCGGTGGGGTGGATACCGTCGGCCTGCATGAGCGAGCGGTCTTCGGCGACACCGTCCAGAAAGAACGGCACCAGGGGCACGTCAAACTCCCGGGCCACCTGGTGATAGATGTCGTGGAACCTCTCGGTGAAATGGCTGCCGTAGTTGGGAGGCAGGTGCATTCCCAGCAGCAACACGTCGGCGCCATGGTCCAGGCTCAGGCGGACCAGTTGGGCGAGGTTGTCGCGCATCTCAGCCAGCATCTGGTTCGGATGCACGCCCCGAAGGCCGTCATTGCCTCCCAGTTCGATGATCACCAGTGCCGGGTCATGGCGTTCCAGGGCCCGGGGGAGGCGAGTGAGCGCGCCACGGGTGGTTTCACCTGAGACGCTGGCATTGACCACCTGCCAGGGCAAATCGTCCTGGGCCAGGCGGCGTTCCAGCAGGGCAACCCAACCGTCGCGTTCGGCGAAGCCGTGAGCGGTGCTCAGGCTGTCGCCCAGTACCATCAGCGTGGGACGTTCGCCGGAGGCGAGGCCCGGTAGCGGAATCAGCAGGATCAGCAACAGGAGAAGGCGTTTCATGGGGTCGAATTCTAACGCGCTCAATGGCGCACTGGTGGAAGCCGAGGGGCTGACAAAGTTCGTGCAGGGGCCGGGCGGGCGCCTGGATATCCTCAAGGGCGTGGACCTGCGCGTTGCGCCATCGGAAGCGGTGGCGATCCTCGGCGCGTCGGGTTCCGGCAAGTCCACCCTGCTCGGGCTGCTCGCAGGGTTGGATCTGCCAAGCGGCGGAGAAGTTCGCCTGTTGTCCGAATCACTGCGGGCGCTGGATGAGGATGTGCGCGCCCGCCTGCGCGCGGGGCGGGTGGGTTTCGTGTTCCAGTCCTTCCAGCTCCTGCCGGCCCTGACGGCCCTGGAGAACGTCATGCTGGCGCTGGAACTGGGCGAGCATCCGGGCAATGCCCGCGGCGCGGCCCTGGAGGCCCTGGAGCGCGTGGGGCTCAGGGAGCGGGTGCATCACTACCCGAGCCAGCTTTCGGGTGGCGAGCAGCAGCGCGTCGCCATTGCCCGGGCCTTTGCCCCGAACCCCCGCGTACTGTTCGCCGACGAACCCACCGGAAACCTGGACCAGGTCACGGGTGATCAGATCATCGGGCTGTTGTTCGAACTCAAGGAGGCCCTGGGCACGGCACTGGTGATGGTGACCCACGACGTGGAACTGGCCGGACGCTGCGACCGCCGCCTGTTTCTGCGCGACGGTGTCCTGGAGGCCCAATGAAGGCAGGGGCCGTTCGTTTTTCCCTGCGTTCGCTGATGCGGGAGTGGCGCGCCGGGGAATTGCAGGTGCTGGCCCTGGCCGTGGTTATTGCCGTGGCGGCGGTGACGTCGGTGGGCTTTTTTGCCGACAAGGTGCAGCGGGCCATGCTGCTGCAGGCCAGCGAACTGCTGGGCGCGGACCTGGTGGTGGTCTCTCCCGAACCCATCGAACCGGCCCTGCGGGAAGGAGCGCAGGCACACGGTCTTGAAACGGCGCGCTTCGTCACCTTCCCGAGCGTGGTGTTGTTCGGGGATGCGGCACAGCTCGCGGAACTCAAGGCGGTGGATGGCGGTTATCCCCTGCGCGGCCGGCTGCGTACCTCGGAGCAGCCCTTCGGGTCCGAGGAGGAGATGGAGCAGGGCCCCGCCCCCGGCGAGGTGTGGGTGGAGGCACGGCTGTTCCAGCAGATGGAGTTTGAACCGGGGGATCTCCTGCAGGTCGGCGAGACGGAACTTCGGGTGGCCCGTGTACTGACCTATGAACCCGACCGGGGCGGCGCCCTGTTCCTGCTGGCCCCGCGCGTGATGTTCAACGTCGAGGACGTGCCGGCCACGGGCCTGGTCACCCCGGCAAGCCGCGTGGACCACCGGTTGCTGGTGGCCGGCGACGAACCGGCGGTGAACGCCTATCGGGCCTGGGCCGCGGAGCGCCTCGAACCCAACCAGCGCCTGGAAGGGATCCGTGACGCCCGCCCGGAGCTGCGCATGGCCATCGAGCGAGGCGAGCAGTTCCTGGGGCTTGCGGCACTGGTGGCGGTGTTGCTGGCTGGCGGTGCCATCGGGGTGGCGGCGCGCTACTACAGCGAACGTCAGGCCGATGCCGGCGCCGTCATGCGCTGTCTGGGCGCCAGCCGGGCCTTCGTGGTCCGGGTGTTTGCGCTGCGGCTGTTGTGGATTGCGATCCTCTCCAGCTTGGCCGGCGTACTCGCGGGTTTCGCCGCCCAGACGGTGCTGACGCGTCTGCTGGGTGTGTGGTTTCCGGGCGGGTTGCCCGCGGCCTCCGCGTGGCCCGTGTTCTCGGGCCTGGCCATCGGTCTGATCACGGTGGTCGGCTTTGCCCTGCCCTCCATGCTGCGCGTCGGGCGCGTTCCACCCCTTCGGGTGCTGCGCCGTGAACTGGGCGCCCCACCGCCGTCCGTGTGGCTGGTGCTCGGTCTTGCGTTCCTCACCCTGGCGGTGCTGCTCATGTGGCAGATCGGGGACCTGCGCCTGGTGGGGCGTGTCCTGGGCGGTGCGCTGATCACGGGCCTGGTGCTCTGGGGCGCGGCCTGGGGTCTGATCCTGCTGCTCAGACCGCTTCGCACCCGGGGCGGCGTGGCGCTGCGTTTCGGCCTGGCCAACCTGGCCCGCCGCGGCAGCCTCAGCGCGGTGCAGCTTTCCGCGTTCGGTCTCGGAATCATGGCGCTGCTGCTGCTGGCCCTGGTGCGGGTGGACATGCTCGCCGCGTGGGAGCAGAACTTCTCCGATGACGCACCGAACCAGTTCATGATCAACGTGCAGCCGGATCAGGTGGAACCCCTGCAGGCGCTGTTCGAGTCCCGCGGGCTGGCAAAGCCGGTCTACCATCCCATGGTGCGCGGCCGGCTCATCGCCATCAATGAACGGGCCGTGAATCCGGAGGACTACGACAACCCCCGCGCCGAGCGGCTGGCCGCCCGGGAGTTCAATCTCTCCTTCAGGGATGCGCCCCAGCCGGGCAACCACGTCGTCGAGGGCCGCTGGTGGCGGGCGGGGGACGATCCCCGGCAATGGTCGGTGGAGGATGGGCTGGCTACGACATTGGGCATCGAGCTGGGTGACACACTCAGCTTCCGCGTTGCCGGGGAGACGGTGGAGGGTACCGTCACCAACCTGCGCAAGGTGCAGTGGGATTCGTTCAATGTGAATTTCTTCGTGGTGGCGCCACCGGAGCTGCTGACCGAAATGCCCGCCACGTACATCACCAGTTTCCGGCTGGACGACGACGGTGACGGGCTCCTTGCGGCCGCAGTGCGTCAGTTTCCCAATGTCACGGTGCTGGACGTGCGCGTGCTGATGGAGCGGGTGCGCGCCATCACCGACAGGGCCTCCCTGGCTGTGGAGTATGTGTTCCTGTTTACGTTGCTCGCCGGCGTGGTGATGCTGTTCGCGGCCATCCAGGCCACGCGGGATGTGCGCCAGCAGGAGACGGCGCTGTTGCGCACCCTGGGGGCCGGCCGCCGTCACGTGCTGGCCGGGCTGCTTGCCGAGTTCATGGTCATGGGCCTGCTGGCCGGGGTGCTGGCCGCAGCCGGGGCCACGCTCATAGGCTACGTGCTCGCCCAGCAGATCTTCGACCTGCCTTTCGCGGTCAATCCGTGGTTGTGGATCGTCGGCGTCGGTGGCGGTGCGGCCGGCGTCGGCCTGGCCGGCTGGCTCGGGGCAAGAGGCGTGCTGCGTCAACCGCCGCTGCTCACCCTGCGCAAGGGCGTGTGAGCAGAAGGATGAAGGTGGAAGGATGAAGGATGAATCAAAGGCCGCGGGGTGGCGCAGCCGCCCTTTGTCTTTGGATTTCCCCTTGTATCTTGGCTCTTGTATCTTGGCTCTGTTTTTATGAAACACTCCCACTACCACAAGAAGCATGTCTCCGGTGCCCCGCTGCACGAACTCGAGGCGCGCTTCGGTCCGGCCCAGGGGGACGCGTCGGACGCGGCGTTGTCCGAGGCGCTCAAGCTGGCCACGGCCTACCGTGGCGACGATCTGCGGCGCCCCGTTGCGCTGGACGTGGCCGAGACGCTGCGGCTGCTGGGCGTGGACCGGGAGACCCTGGTGGCCACCCTGTTGCTGGACGCCTACATGCACGGGCGCCTTTCCGAGGCGGGGATGCGCGAGCGTTTCGGGGCCTCGGTGGCGGGTCTGGTGCGCAGTGTGCACTGGATGCTCACCTTCAAGGAGGAAACCCCCGGCGCGGCGGCAGGCCCGGAGCAGGCCGAGCGCCTGCGCCGGCTGCTGCTGGCCGTCGTGGAAGACGTCCGCGCCGTGCTCATCAAGCTCGCCTACCGGGTGCAGCGCCTGCGCCTGATGGCGCGCGAGCCCGACGAGGAAGCGAAAGCCTATGCACGGGAGACGCTGGAGGTGTTTGCACCGCTGGCGCATCGTCTGGGTATCGGTCAGTTGAAATGGGAGATGGAGGATCTTTCCTTCCGCATTCTCGAACCCGACGAATACCGCCGGGTTGCGAAACTGCTGGAGGAAAGCCGCACCGAACGCGAGTCCTATATCCTCGACTTCACCGGGCGCCTGGAATCCGCGCTGTCGGCCGAAGGAATCGACGCAAAAGTCCTGGGGCGGCCGAAGCACATCCACAGCATTTGGCGCAAGATGCAGCGCAAACAGCTGGATTTCGAGGAGCTGTATGACCTTCGTGCCGTGCGCGTGATCGTGGACCGCATCTCCACCTGCTACACGGTGCTGGGGGTGGTACACGGTCTCTGGCCGCACATTCCCCAGGAGTTCGACGACTACATCGCCAATCCCAAGGACAACGGCTACCAGTCCCTGCATACGGCCGTGATCGGGCCGAAGGCCAAGGTGGTGGAGGTGCAGATCCGCACCCAGGAGATGGACGATTTCGCCGAGCTGGGTGTCGCGGCCCACTGGCGCTACAAGGAAGGCGGACGTGAGGACCTGGCCATGGCGCGTGCGATCGGATCGCTGCGCCGGTTGCTGGATAACCGCGAGGACGACGAAGTGCTGATGGACAGTTTCCGCTCGGAGCTGTTCCAGGACCGTGTCTTCGTGCTGACGCCCCGGGGTGATGTGGTGGATCTGCCCAAGGGCTCCACCCCCCTGGATTTCGCCTATGCCATCCACACCGAGGTGGGCCACCGCTGCCGGGGCGCCAAGGTGGACGGGCGCATTGTGCCGCTGACCTACACGCTTCGCTCGGGCCAGCGGATCGAGGTGCTCACCACCCGCCAGGGCGGACCAAGCCGGGACTGGATCAACCCCAGCATGGGCTACCTGCGCACCTCGCGTGCCCGCGCCAAGGCCCGTTCCTGGTTCAAGCTCCAGGATCATGACCGCAATCTTGCGGAGGGGCGCGGCATCGTGGAGCGGGAATGTCAGCGCATGGGTGTGAGCCAGCCGGATCTCGATGCGCTGGCGCGGCGGTTTCATCACTCCAACCGGGAGGATTTCCTGGTGGCCGTCGGCAGCGGTGACATCAGTCCGGCCCAGTTGGCTGCTGCCCTCCAGCCTGTCGCGCCTGCGGTGGAATCGCTGGTCAGCACCCGGCGCCGCAAGCGTGCCCCGAAACCGGCCCGCGGCGACCAGTCCGAGATCCACATCCGCGGCGTGGGCAATCTGCTCACCCAGATCGCCCGCTGTTGCCGGCCGGTGCCCGGCGATCCCATCATCGGCTTCATCACGCGCGGCAAGGGCGTCAGTATCCACCGGCGGGACTGCGTCAACATCCTGCGCATGCCGGCGGAGAAGCGGGTGCGCCTGGTCGAGGTGGGATGGGGTGCCGAGCCCCGGGCCTACCCGGTGGACGTGCGCATCGAGGCCTTCGACCGCCAGGGCCTGTTGCGGGATGTCACGGGGGTCATGGCCAACGACCACATCAACGTGCTTTCAGCCACCACGCGCACCGACCGCACGGACCAGACCGTGACCATGGAGCTGACGCTGGAAGTGGAGGGCAGCGCGCAGTTGAGCGCGCTGATGGACAAGCTGGGCGCGTTGCCCAACGTGACCAGCGTGCGCCGCATCGCCACCTGACTCACGACACTAGTCTCACCGGTCGGACACCGGCTGGCGCCTGAAAGGCAGCACCGTGCCTGTCGGGGCAGGTCTGCGTCGCCGCGATGCCTGCAGGGCCAGTGCCCTGGACAACTCCACGTGCAGGCGTTGCACGATCTCTCCGGCATCGGGGCGAAAGCAGACCAGTTCGAACGCGACCGGGTCCGTGAGCGCTTGCCTTTCGCCGGTGCGAAACCGGTGCCAGATGAATTGCACCACTCGGGGGCCCAGGCCGTCGACGAAAACGAACTCCCCCGCCTGGATGACTGCCAGGTATTGCATGGGGCGTATTGGGACGAACAGGGCCTCCTGACCACTCTCGGACAGCAGCAGTCGCGCGCGATTGTAGGTATCGGCCCGGAGCATGGAAGGCTCGCGGCGCAGCGGCTTACCCATCTCGAATCGTTCCGTGACCTTCATGGCACGCGCTCCCCCCGGACAGGCTCCCGGGGACCGATTCATCATGCCACGAACAGGGCGGGTCCAGACAAGCACGGGGGAAGGTGGCGCCCCGATCAGGATTCGAACCTGAGACCTTCCCCTTAGGAGGGGGACGCTCTATCCAGCTGAGCTATCGGGGCGTGTAGAGGAGAGCGGGAGGATACCCGATTCGGGCCATCCCGGACAAAGTCGGGCCATGTCTTGCGGAGGGTCTGGCCGCCGCCCGGGAGCCTGGCCCTTGGCGTGGCGGGCACGGCCAGCCCCATGCCTTTGCCCCGTCCTGCGCTTTCGGCTATCGTTCGCCTCGACACAGCCGGCACAAGGAACGGATGGAATGAGCGAGAAGGTGGGTGTGATCGGCCTCGGCTACGTGGGGCTGCCCGTGGCCCTGGGTTTTGCGAGGCATTACCCGGACACCGTGGGGTTCGATATCAGCGAGCGCCGGGTGACCACCCTGCGCGGCGGCCACGACTTCACCGGTGAGGTGACCCCGGAGGAGCTGGAAGCCGTCTCCATCCGTTATACGACCGATCCCGCCGACCTGGAAGGCGTGACCTTCTTTGTGGTCACGGTACCCACGCCCATCGACGATAATCGCCAGCCGGACCTGCGCCCGGTGATCTCCGCCTGCGAGACCGTTGGCCGGGTGCTCTCGCGCGGGGCTGTCGTCGTGTTCGAGTCCACCGTCTACCCCGGTGTCACCGAGGAGGTCTGCGGCCCCATACTGGCGCGGCTGTCCGGGCTCGAACAGGGGAAGGACTTCAAGCTCGGCTACTCGCCGGAGCGCATCAACCCGGGCGACCGGGAGCATACCCTTGAGCGCATCGTGAAGGTGGTGTCCGGCGAGGATGCCGAGACGCTTGATCGCGTGGCCGGGGCGTACGAAAAGATTGTCACCGCTGGCATTCACCGGGCGCCCACCATCCGTGTGGCCGAGGCCGCCAAGGTCATCGAGAACACCCAGCGCGACCTCAATATCGCCCTCATGAATGAACTGGCCCTGATCTTCGACAGGCTGGGAATCCGCACCAAGGACGTGCTGGCCGCCGCGGGCACCAAGTGGAACTTCCTGCCCTTCAGCCCGGGTCTCGTGGGCGGTCACTGCATCGGGGTGGATCCCTATTACCTCACCACCAAGGCCAAGTCCGTGGGCTACTACCCCCAGGTGATCCTGGCCGGGCGCCGCATCAACGACGGCATGGGGGCCTACATCGCCCAGAAGCTCGTCAAGATGCTCATCGAGCAGGACCGCCCCGTGAAGCAGGGCAGGGTGGGCGTCCTCGGGTTGACCTTCAAGGAGAACGTGCCCGATCTGCGCAACTCGCGCGTACCCGATATCGTCAAGGAACTCCGCCAGTTCGGCATCGAGCCGCTGATCCACGACGCCCTGGCGGATGCCGACGAGGCCCGTCACGAGTACGAACTTGAACTCACGTCCCTGGACGCCTCCCACGACCTGGACGGCCTGATCCTGGCTGTGCCGCATCGGGTCTACGTCGAGCGCGGTCCCGGCGGTTTGTGCGACATGCTGGTGGATGGTGGGGTGTTCGTGGATGTGAAGTCCGCCATGCAGCCGGAAGACTTGCCGCCCGGCCACACATACTGGAGTCTTTAACGCGCATCTCCAACCATCGTTCGCAGTATGTACATTCGGCCACAGCACACAGATCGACGGCCACGGTAGATGGATGGCGGGCTAGCCCCAATATTT